>DATCQX010000115.1:0-29006 GCA_036569285.1 Streptomyces sp. | reverse complement strand
GTTGCGCGCGGCCGGGGTCGGCGTGCCGGACGACCTCTCCTTCGACGATGAACTTCCGCGGCGGCTGCGGGAGTCGGTCCTGTCGCGGGGTGTGCGGATCAGCGGGCCGACGCAGTTCGGGGCGTACGCGCGGACGGCGGGAGGGAGTTGAGCGTGCCGTCCGGGCCGCTGCCGTCCTTTCTGGCCTCGCCGTCGGACGGGGGTGTCACGCGGGTGCGGATGCCGACGGGGGATCACATGTGGCTGATCACCGACCACGCCCTGGGGCGTGCCGCGCTGGCCGACGCGCGGTTCAGCCGGGCCGCTGCGGTGCGTCCCGGTGCGCCGAGGTGGGGGTCGGTGGACCTCTCCCCCAACTCGATCATGAGTCTGGACGGCGCGGACCACGCCCGGTTGCGCCGGGTGGCCGCGGGGGCGTTCACCGGTGCCCGGGTCGCCGCGCAGGCGGCGGTCGTCGAGGGGGCCGTGGACGCGCTGCTGGACGGGCTGGAGGCCGAGGGGCCCGGTGCCGACCTGGTCAGCGGCTTCGCCTCACCGCTGCCGATGGTCGCGCTGGGCTCCCTGCTCGGCGTGCCGGTGGCGGACCGGCCCGTCTTCGAGGGCGCCGTGACCGCGCTGTTCGGCATGGGGCCCGAGGGGGTGCGCGGGCGGCGCCGCCATGTCGTGACGCTCGTCTCGTACATGTCCTCGCTGGTCGACAGGGTACGGGAGGCGCCCGGAGCTGATCTCCTCAGCGCGCTGGTGCGGGTCGAGCGGGAGGGCGTGATCTCCCGTGCCGAGCTGATCAACCTCGGGCTCGCGCTCCTCATGGCCGGGTACGAGACCACCGCCCACCAGCTGAGCCTCGCGATCCTCGCCCTGCTCACCGGCGAGGCGCCCGCCGCGAGCACGGTCGAGGAGTTGCTGCGCAGCACGCCGTCCACGCCCATCAGTTTCCCGCGCGTGGCCGTCGAGGACGTCGTCCTGGGCGGGACGACCGTGCGCCGGGGCGAGGCCGTCGTCGTCTCGCTCCTGCACTGCAACCGCGACACCGACGCCTCCCGGCACCTCACGTTCGGCCACGGCCCCCACCGCTGTCTCGGCGCCCCGCTGGTCCTCCTCCAGCTGCGGACCGCCCTGCCCCGCCTGCGGCAACGCTTCCCCCACTTGCGGCTCTCCTCTCAAGTGGGCTCCCTGGTCTGGCGGGAGGGCCTCGCGACGCGCGGGGTGGCGCGGCTGATCGTCGATTGGTGAACTGTTCCTCCCCCGTCGGACCATCGTGCGTCACCTCCCCGGCACCTCGTCTGTTGAGCCGTCGGCGCGACAGGCGTCGGCCCCGCCGCTCGCGGGGAACATCAGGGACATCGTCCACCGATGGGAAGTACCGATGGGAAGTGAGGACAAGCGATGCGCGTTCCGATGACGGTCGCTGACTTCCTGGACCGCGCGGAGCTGGGTTTCGCCCGCGGCCCGGGGATCGTCGACGAGCCGGACCAGCCGGCGCCGCCGGTCGCGGCGGACACGTACGGCGGGCTCGCGGAGCGGGTGCGGGCCTGGCAGGCGGGGTTCGACCGGCTGGGGGTGGGCGAGGGCGAGCGGGTGGCGGTGGTGAGCCACAACTCGGCGCGGCTGCTGGAGCTGTTGTTCGCCGTGCCGATGAGCGGGCGGATCTGTGTGCCCGTCAACTTCCGGCTGAAGCAGGAGGAGATCGCGTACGTCGTCGAACAGAGCGGCGCCTCGGTGCTGCTGGTGGACGCCGAACTCGTGGACGCGGTGGCCGGTATCGCCGTCCCGCACCGCTTCGTGCTCGGGGCGGAGACGGACAGTGAGCTGATGCGGTTCGGGGTGGAGCCCCGGCCGTGGGCGGTGCCGGACGAGGACGCGACGGCGACGATCAACTACACGTCGGGAACGACCGCGCGGCCCAAGGGGGTTCAGCTGACGCACCGCAACATCTGGGTGAACGGGCTGACGTTCGGGCTGCACACGCGGGCCTGGGAGGGGGACGTCTATCTCCACACGCTCCCGATGTTCCACTGCAACGGCTGGGGCATGCCGTACGTGCTGGCGGGAGTCGGGGCGAAGCAGGTCGTGCTGCGGAAGGTGGACGGCGCGGAGATCCTGCGGCGGGTCGAGGCGCACGGGGTGACGCTGATGTGCGGGGCGCCCGCGGTGTGGGGAACCGTGCTGGACGCGGCGGCGGACTGGGAAGGTGAGGTTCCCGGGCGGGACCGGGTGCGGATCGTGTGCGCGGGGGCGCCGCCCCCGAGCCGGCTGATCCAGCGTGTGGAGGAGGAGCTGGGCTGGGAGTTCACCCAGATCTACGGTCTCACCGAGACCTCTCCCCTGCTGACGTTCAACCGCGCCCGCCCCGAGGACGCCGCCCTCCCGGCCCGCGACCGCGCCCGCAAGCTGTCCCGCGCCGGGCTCCCGGCCCTCGGCGTACGCCTCCACGTCTCGGGCGCCGGTGAGGTGCTGGCCCGCTCCAACACCGTCCTCGACGGCTACTGGGACAAGCCTGAGGAGACGGCCGACGCCCTCGCCGACGGCTGGTTCCACACGGGCGACGGCGGCTGCCTCGACGCGGACGACGGTCACCTCACCATCTCGGACCGCAAGAAGGACGTCATCATCACCGGCGGCGAGAACGTCTCCTCCATCGAGGTCGAGGACACCGTCTTCAGCCACCCCGGCGTCGCCGAGGTCGCCGTCATCGGCGTCCCCGACGACTCCAAGTGGGGGGAGACCGTCAAGGCGCTGGTCGTCCGCGCCCCGGGCTCCGAGGTGACCGAGGCCGACATCATCGCCCACTGCAAGGAGCACCTGGCCGGGTTCAAGGCGCCCACGAGCGTGGAGTTCCGCGACACGATCCCCCGCACGGCGACCGGCAAGATCCAGAAGTTCAAACTGCGGGCGCCGTACTGGGAGGGGCGGGAGCGGGACGTCAACTAGCCCCGCGCACCAGCTCGTAGCGGGCCAGCAGTGCCCGGCCGTCCGGGACGAACGGCCAGCCTGGGTCGGCCAGTTGTTTCTTCAGGTCGTCCCAGGACAGCCACCAGCCCTCGGCGACCTCCTCCGGCTGGTGGACGATCGGGCCGTGCAGGGCGGGGTCGTAGGTCGTCTCGTAGATGTGGGCGAGGAAATTGGTGTGCGGGTCGGTGAACCAGTGCCGGTCGACCGGGCGGACCGGGCAGTCCCGTACGCCGAGTTCCTCGGCCAGCTCCCGTTCGGCGGCGGTGTCCGGCTCCTCGCCCGCCGTGATGACGCCGCCCACCCACACGTCGTACAGGCCGGGGTACAGGTCTTTGGTGTCGGTGCGGCGGTGCACGTACACCTCCCCGGAGGCGTTCCTGACGAGGATCTTCGCGGCGGCGTGCGGCAGGTTCAGCGCGCGCGTCCGGCTTCTGGGCGCGCTGCCGACGACCCGGCCGGGCAGCTCGCCCTGGGCGTACAGGGCGACGATCTCTTCCATGGCTCTCCTCGCTAGGGGATCTCCACCAATACCGCGCCCAGGTGGCGGCCCGCCAGCAGGTCGAGGAGCGCGTCCGGGGCCCGGCCGAGCCCGGTGAGGCGGACGTGCGGGAAGGACAGTCTGCCGTCGCGCAGCCCGGCGCTGAACTCCGTCTCCCAGCGGGCCGCCGACGCCTGGTGGTCGCTCACCGACAGCCCCTGCACGCCGATGCCCCGGGAGATCAGCTCAAGGGTGTCCAGCGTGGCGGGGGCACGGGTGCCGCCCTCCGCCTGCCGGCCGACGGCGCCCACGACCGCGCAGCGCGCCCCGCGCGCGGCACAGGAGACGGCGGCCTCGAACTGCTCCCCGCCGACCGTGTCGACGACCACGTCCACGCCGTCCGGGGCCGCCTCCCGCACCTGCCCGGCGATGGTCCCCCGCCCGCGCACGAGCACGGCGTCGAAGCCCAGTTCGCTCCGGAGCCGCTCCGCCTTCCAGGGCGCGCTCGTCGTCCCGATCAGCCGCCCCGCGCCCCGCAGCCGCGCGAACTGCCCGGCGATCGTGCCGACCCCGCCGGCCGCGCCGGTGACGAGGACGGTGTCCCCGGCGCGGACGCCGGTGCGGTCGACGGCGAGCCAGCCCGCGAAGCCCTGCGACAGGCAGGCCGCCGGGTCGGGCCAGCGGCCCGGGGTGAGCGGGCGTACGGCCGTGGCCGGCAGCAGGGCGTACTGCTGCCAGCCGTGGTCGTGCCGGACCAGGTCGCCGGGGCTGAGCCCGGTCCCGGGGGCTTCGACGACCTCCCCGAGCGCCGCGCCGCCCAGGGGCCGTCCGGGCTGGTAGGGGTCCATCGGGAGCACTTTCTCGGCGGCCATCAGGGTGCGGGTGGCGGCGCCGACGCGCAGCAGGAGGTTGCGCACCAGCACCTGCCCCAAGTCGGCGTGGCGCAGCGGCACCCGTACCGTCTCGAAGTGCTCCGGCCGCAGCTCGCCGTCCACATGGGCCCTCAGCCGGATCTCCTCGACGGTGGCCGGAAGCGTCCTCATGTCCCGGCCACGGCGAGCGCGGCGCCGGACACCCCGAGATACAGCCAGGCCAGGTACCCCATCGCGGGCCCGGGCGGCCAGGTCGGCGTGCGCAGCGCCGCGAACCGTTCGGCGCCCGTCCACAGGAAGCCGAGCGCGGTCACCGGCAGCCAGCCCGCGAGCGCGGTCACCCCGTGCAGTTCCCAGGGCCGGATCACCGCCAGCGCCAGCCCCACTCCGGCGAGCGCGCAGCCCACGGTCAGCGCGACCGAGCCGCGCAGTCCGACGGCGTTGGAGTACAGCGTCGCCCCCGGCACCACCTCGGCGCCGGTCTTGCGGGCGAACTCGTAGTGCATGAACGCGCACGCGCACAGCAGTCCGCCGACCAGCGCGTGCCACGCCGAACCGCCACCGGTCGCGTCCCGGAACGACAGCCAGATGTGCACGCTCAGCATCGCCTGCACCGGGTAGCTCACCAGCAGGTTGACGAAGATCCGGTCCCGCACGGTCGCCGACCAGCGTTCGAGGAGCACCAGGAAGCAGATGTAGGCCAGGTCGAACAGCAGCCAGCCCGCCAGCAGCGGGGAGCGCCAGCCGGTGAGCGCGAGTTCCGCGGCGACGATCAGCGCCATCGCCGTCCGCAGTTCCCGCACGTCGATCGCGCCGCGCGGCAGGGGCCGTCCCGGGTTGTGGACGCGGTCGTACGCGAGGTCCTTCTGCTCGTCGACGACCCGGATGAACAGCAGCGCCAGGTACACCGTGGCGATCTCGGCGAGCAGGGCGCCGTCCGGCCGGAAGCGGGTTCGGGGAGTGAGGACGGCCAGGGTGCCGTGGAGGGCGAGCACCCACAGGACCGCGTAGGTGACGTAGACCCGCCAGGGGGCCCGCTCCGTGAAGAAGGCGGCGAGGCGGCGGGGGGTGCCGGCCACCGGGCGGGAGGTGTCGGTGACGGTCATGTCTCGTCCTCCTCCAGGATCGTGACGGTGCCGGCCGCGCCGTCCATCTCCACCCGGGCGCCGTCGGGGATGCGGGTCGTCGCGTGCGGGAGCGCCACGATGGTCGGGATGCCGAACTTCCGGCCGGAGATCGCCGTGTGGGACAGCAGGGTGCCGCGTTCGACGACGATGCCGCGCGCCGACAGCATCAGGAACAGCCAGCCGGGGTCGGTCTCGCGGGCGATGAGGATCATGTCGTCGCCGGTCTGCTCGAACCCGTGCGGATCGACGACGACCCGCGCGGTGCCGCGTACGACGCCGCCGCTGGAGCCCAGGCCGTACAGCGTGCCCGAGTCGGCCGCAGCCCGGTTCGGGTCGGGCAGCGCGTCGCGCACGGGGCCCATCGTCACGAAGTCCATGGGCAGTTCGGCGCCCCGGGAGCCGAACTCGGCCTTGCGGACGGCCGCGAGGCCCCGCAGGTCGTCGGTGACCGCCGTGCCGTCGTACGTGCCGAGGATCTCCTCCTCCGTCAGGTGCACGACGTCCTCGGCGCGTTCCAGGAGTCCGCGGGCGGCCAGGTCGGCGCCGAGCCTGCGGTAGATCTGGCGGCCGAAGCCGTACAGCTCGCTGCGCCGGTAGCGGGTGTTCTCCCGCATGTTGATGTACCGGCGCTGTCCGGCGAGCACGGCGCGCAGCGCCTGCCGTCGCAGCGGCTTTCCGGTGAGCTGTTCGGCCAGCCTGCGCTCACCCGCCCGCCGGGCGGCGGCCTCCCGTTCCCGCAGCAGGTCGCGGGTGAGGTCGCCGCGCGCGTACTCGGCGGCCATGCGCAGCAGTTGGGACGGTTCGTCGCGGGGGACGGCGACCTCCAGCTTCAGCTCCTGCAGGCCCCGGTCGCCGTGCAGTTCGGCGTGTTCCCGGATGCGGGCGGCGAGTTCGGGGCCGTAGGCGCCCCGGTCGATCTCCGTCCACACCTCGTCGACGGGTTTGACGTCGAGGGCGTCCAGGAGGCCCGGGGTGGCGCGGACGCGTTCGGCGATCTCGACGATCGACATGAGGATGACGACGCTGCGGTTGTCCTCCCCGCCGCACAGAAGGTCGCTGTGCAGCCCTTGGCCTGCGCCCGGTACCCAGTGGTCGAGCATCTTCATGGCGACGGTCTCGTGCATCTGGAGCAGGATGTCGTTGACGAGGGTGATGCCCCAGCGGTCGCCTGCCTCTTTCCACAACGACCGCATGAGCTGGGTGAGTTGCAGCGGGTCGGCGGTCTCGGCGGCCTCCCGGTGTGTGGCGAGGACGCGCTCCCACCAGGACTCGAAGTCCTTCACCGCCGCGCCGTGCGTCGCCAGCCGCCACGCGAGCAGGCCCAGGGTTTTGACGGTGGCGGGCAGCAGGGCGGGGTCGGTGAGGGGCGGGGTCGGCCTCACGTGGGTCACCGACGGCGACATGCCCATCATGCGTTCGAAGCTGCCCCGCCACAGCGGGAAGGTCCGGCTCAGGCCGTGCAGCGTGTACCAGACGCTCAGGGAGTAGTAGACCCGGCCGCGCAACAGGCCGATCATGCCGCGCAGTTCGCCCTCGTGCCGGTCCAGGGTCTTCCGCGGGACGCCGAGGAGCCGGTAGAAGTCGTGGAAGTCCTCGCGGTAGAAGCGCTGGGCGAAGGAGTACGTCAGGGCGGTCGTGACGTCGGGGTAGGACTCGGTGATGTTGGCGTTGCTCCACAGCCGCTGCCGGTCCAGCTCCAGCACCACGGGGCGGGCCTGGAGGATGTGGAGGCGGCCGTCGGCGGTGAAGGTGCCCTCGATGTCCTGGGGGCAGCCGAAGAGTTTCTCGATCCGGTCCCCGGCGGCCACCGCCTCCCGGATCTGCGCCTCCGACAGCGCGGGCAGGTCCTGGAGTTCCTCCGCCACGGGCGCCACGCGCGGGCCGTCGGCGAGGCGTTCGGGGTTCTCCTCCATCGCGTGTGTCTTGTGCGCGACCACCGAACGGATCGTGTCCCCGCGCCGGCTGATGAAGTAGTGGTCGACGGGAACCTTCTCCTGGACGACGCCCTCGCCGATCCCGAGCCCTGCCGCGAGGACACGGTCACGGGCGCCGGTCAGGGGGTCGCAGGTGAACAGCACGAAGGAGCGCCGCCCCCTCTCCATGCGCTGCACGCCGACGGCGACCGCGAATCCGTGCTGGGTGCCGCCGCGCGCCGCCCGGTACAGCAGCGCCTGGGCGCCGAACCCGGACGCCCAGCACTGCCGTACCCGGTTCAGGAGCTGGTCGCGGGTGACGTACAGGAAGCTGTCGCTGATCCCGGCGAACGCGTCGTGCGCCGAGTCCTCGCCGGCCTGGGAGCCCCGGCCGACGACCGAGGAGCGCACCGAGACCACGGCGTCGGCGCCGAAGACCTCGTCGAACGTCTCGTACAGCTCGCGTTCCACGGCGGCCGGTACCGGTGCGCCGAGCACCAGTTCCCGCAGTCGCGCGGCGTGCTCCTCCACGTTGCGGGGGTCGGCCGGGTCGAGTCCGGCGAGCAGGGCGTCCACCTGGGCGCGGACCGGCGCCAGGACGTGGGTGAACACGGAGGCGGACACGCAGAAGAACCGGGGGACGGGGAATCCGGCGGCGGCCATCCGCGCCTGCCGGGCGAACTTCGGGCCGACGCGCGTCTCGTCCAGCAGGGCGCGGCCCCGCAGCAGCGGGCGTCTCGTGGAAAGTCGGAGTCTCATAGGACGGCTCACCAGACCCAGGGGATGACACGGCGGTGGGTCGCCGCGTAGTCGGAGTAACCCGGCAGCGTCAGGAGGGTGCGCTCCTCGACGAGGATGCGGACGACCAGCATCGCGAGGAGGACCAGCAGCGCCGCCGCGCTGTAGGTGTTGAGGAAGAACAGCACGAAGACGACGTGTGCGAGCGCCATGCCGAGATAGGCGGGGTGGCGCACCACCCGGTAGGGGCCGCCGCTCACGATCTGGTGGTCGCCGAGGACCCGCACCCGGTGCGAGTAGAAGCGGCCCAGTGTGCGGATCGCCCACAGCCGCAGGCCCACGGCGCCGACGAAGACGACGGGCAGCGCCAGGAGCCACGGGCGGTACGTCTCGTCGTCGGCGGCCGGCAGACAGGCCGCGACGAGGGTGGCGGCGCGCGCCGTGCCGTACGCGTAGAGGGTGCCCCGGTCGGTCGCCGAGTCGGTCGACCGGGAGCTGCGGACGGTCGTCCAGGTCTCCAGGAGCAGCCAGATCAGGTGCAGTCCGGCGAAGACCGCCGCCAGCCGCTGCCACGGGTCGGACGGGTCGAGCAGGCCGCGCACCAGGGCGGTGGCGGTCGCCAGCAGGCAGACGGCCAGCACGAACAGGGGGTATTTACGAAGGATCCAGGACATGGGGGAAGAAACCTCCAGGAGGTCAGGAAGTCGGGGCGTACTCGCGTGACTCCTGGAGCGCGGACGACTCCTGGAGTCCGGCCAGCGCGTGCGTCACCTCGCGGATCTGCCGGGCCTCGATCTCGTCGGCCCGCGACTCGTCCATCACCACCATGTCCGTGGAGCCCGACGCGGCGAGGACGTCCGCCTGGAGCAGGTCGCACCGGCCCGTGTACCGCACCCGGTTCGGGCCCTTGTGCCTGACCTCCTCCAGCGTGAACTCCAGGCGGGTCGGCAGCGGGAGCAGGAACCTGTGGAACGACGTCTGGAGGGAGTTCAGGATGAACCGGCGGCGGGTGGGGGACGGCGTCAGCAGGTGGCGCTCCCCGACGGCGAGGGCCATCTGCCGGACCGCCTCCGTGATCACCATGCCGGAGATGTGCGAGCCGGTGCGGTGGTCGAGGAGCATCTCCTGCCGGTCGGAGATCCTCAGGGCGGCCTCGAACCGGTCGTCCGCGATCTGGCGCAGGCCCGCGACGAGCACGTTGTCGGGGTCCCGTTTGTGCACGTCCGCGTGGTGCATGGGGGCCGGGGGCGCCACGTCCATCAGGAGCGATTCCGGGAGCCCGTGGCGGCGCAGCGCTCTGCGGAGGATCTCCCGTTCGTACTCCTCGATGCCCTGTCCCGGCACGATCGTCGGCGGCGGATCGGAGGCCAGGTCGCCGCTGTCGAGGAGAGCCTCCAGCCGGGACAGGGCGACCATGCCCGCCGACTGCGACCGGCCGGCCAGATGGTCACCTACGACGAACACGACATCCGTCTGCATGTTCCCTCCCTGTATGAGTGGGGTTCAGGAAGACGCCATCTTCGCGAGACCGGCCTGTGATCTTCTGGATGATCGGCTTGCGGCGGACGAGACGCGCGAACAGCACGGAAGGCCGTGCCGGGGACACCGGCACGGCCTTCCGAGGGGGGTCACGCCCAGATGATCAGGCGGTTGTCCGCCGTCACGCCCACGAAGAACGCCAGGGTCAGGCGGCGGCCCTGGGTGCTCGGGGTGATGAAGTGGTAGTTGCGGGTGTCGAAGAAGATGCCCTCGCCGAGTACCGGGGTGAGCGTCAGGCGCGGCTCGCGGGCGACGATGGTCTGGGACCAGCCGAAGCCGATGCGGTCCTCGTCGTCCGCCGGACGCCAGCGGCGCCGGAAGACGTTCAGTTCGCCGCCGTCCTCGGGCAGGCTGATGTAGCAGTTGAAGCCGAGCTGGGCGATCGGGGTGTGGTCGAAGACGCCGGGGAATTCGCGGACCACCTCGTCGAAGTGCATCCGGGGGTCGCCCTTCAGCTCGCGCACCATCCCCGCGAACAGGCTCTGCCCGCCCACGGTCGCCCGGCCGACCGGCCCGTCCCAGGCCTCGGCGATCTGCGCGATCAGCGTGTCCATCGGGTCGTCCGCGCCCGTCGCCCGCGCCCACTGCTCCTCGGCCTCGCGGGCGTCCCGCCAGTATTCGGGGCGCAGTCGGCCGTCCAGGTAGTAGTCGTAGACCGCCGGGCCGAACTTGGCGATCGGGGGCCAGATGCGCCGCTCGTCGTACGTGCTGAACTCGGTGCCGTCGAGCTGCGCGGTGATCCGCTCGCAGACCTCCGGGGTCAGCATGTCCGGTACCCGGACCGCGCCCAGGGTGCCCGCCGCGAGCCGCAGCAGGGCGTCGCGGCTGAGCGGGGAGGAGGTCTCGGCGTCGAAGAGCGGATCGACCTGCTGGACGACCTTGGTGTTGCGGATGAGATGGTCGGCGTCGGTCGGCTTCACTGCACGTCTCCTTGGACTCCGTCCGGTGGGGGACGGCTCCGGTGACCCGTGCGGCCACCACGGGCCCCCATCCTCACGACGTCCCCTCGACAGTCCGCTGGACGATCCCCCTGTCGCTTTCCGTACGTTCCGGGACAAGAGCAGGGCGAGGGAGTCAAACCGGTTGTCCCGCCGGGCTCAAGCCCCGGACGCAACCATGGATGCCCATGAGCCTCAAAAGGACGTTGTTGTCACAGCGGGCGGCCGGTCTCGCCCCGTTGTCCGTGGGCCGCCTGGCGGCGACCGCCCGTGAGCGGGGCGCCGTGGACCTGGCCAGCGGCGTGCCCCTGGGCAATCCTCCCGACGCCGTCCTCACCGCGGCGCAGGCCGCGATGCGCGGGGGCCGCAACCAGTACGCCCCCGGCGCCGGAAGCCCGCGGCTGCGTGCCGCGGTCGCCGAACGCCTCGGCCGCGACAGGGCGGTGATCGTGGACCCCGAGCACGAGGTCACCATCACCAGCGGTGCCACCGAGGGGGTGCTGGCGGCGCTCCTGACCTGTGTCGACCCGGGCGACGAAGTCCTCGTGCCGGAGCCCTGGTTCGAGTCGTACCCGGGCGCCGTCCGGCTCGTCGGCGCGGTGCCCCGCCCGGTGCCGCTGTCCCCCGGCGACTGGCGGCTCGACATGGACGCCGTCCAGGCCGCGATCACCCCGCGCACCCGGGCGATCCTCCTCAACACGCCGCACAACCCCACCGGCCGGGTCTTCTCCGCCGCCGAGACCGCCGCGCTCATGGAGACGTGCGTCCGGCGGGACCTCGTCTGTGTCACCGACGAGGTGTACGACAGCTTCGTCTTCGGGCGCTGCGAGATGACGTCGCCGCTGGATCTGCCGTCGGCGCGCGAGCACGTGATCGCGGTGGGCAGCTTCTCCAAGTCCCTCCAGATGTCCGGCTGGCGGCTGGGGTACTGCGTGGCGCCGCCCGCGCTCACCACGGCGCTGCGCCGGGTGGTGGAGCGCACGACGGTGTGCGCCCCCACTCCGCTCCAGGAGGGCGCGGCGGCCGTGAACACCGCGAACTCCGGCGCGGACGACTTCCGGGCGACCCGGGACGCGATGGTGGAGCGGCTGACCGGGGCCGGTCTGAAGGTGCTGTTCCCGCCGGAGGGCGGCTGGTTCGTGTTCGCGCGGATCGACGGGGTCACCCCGCTGCCCTCGGACGAGTTCGCCGTCCGGCTGCTCGACGAGGCGGGGGTCCTGGTGGCACCGGGTCCGGCCTTCTTCGCCGATCCCCGCGACGGCCGTCCGTGGATCCGCACGTCGTTCGTCCGGGACCCCGAGACCCTGGACCAGGGCTTGAAGAGGCTGGAGAACTTCCTGCGCACCGCCGCTCGGTGACGGGCGGGCGCCCCTTGTCCCTACTGCTTCCTGGACGGACCTCATGCACCAGCACGAACCGGCGGCCGACCGGGAGATGTGGTCGGCGCTCGGCGCCTTGAGCGTCGCCGCCGCCGTCATCGGAGTGTCCTTCGGCGCGATCGCGGTCACCTCCGGCGTGCCGGGCTGGCTGGCGATCGCCATGTCGGTGTTCATCCACGCCGGTGGCGCCCAGTTCCTGTCCGTCGGGCTGCTGGCCGTGGGCAACCCGGTCGCCGCGGTGTTCGGCGGGCTCCTGCTGAACGCCCGTCATCTGCCCTTCGGCCTCGCCCTGCGCGACACCCTGGGCGACACGTGGTGGGCCCGGATCATGGGGAGCCAGCTCATCAGCGACGAGTCGGTGGCGTTCGCGCTGAGCCGGCCGGAGGGTCCCGCGCGCCGCCGCGCGTTCTGGGCCTGCGGGATCGCGCTCACCTTCGCCTGGGACGGCGGCACGGCGGCCGGGGTGCTCCTCGCCGGCAGTGTCGGCGATCCGAACGCCCTGGGCCTGGACACCGCGTTCCCCGCCGGTCTGCTCGCCCTCGTCCTGCCGTCCCTGCGTGATCGGGCGACCCGTGACGCCGCGCTGGCCGGCTCCGCCCTGGCCCTGGTCACCACCCCGCTGCTGCCCGCCGGTATTCCGCTGATGCTGTCCCTGCTCGCGCTCGCCCTGCCCGCCCTGGCCTCGCCGGGTCGGGGCGACTCGGTGCCGAACTCCGGTAAGGAGGGCCTGCGGTGACCATGGTTCTCGCTGTCGTCGCCCTGTCCGTCGGCACGTATCTCACGCGCCTGGCAGGCCCGTTGCTGTACCACCGGCTGACGCTGCCCGAGGCTGTCGTGCGGCTGCTGCCCGTCATGGCCGCCGTCCCGCTGACCGCGCTGTGCGTGACCGGCGCGCTGACCGAGGCCGGTTCGTTCGCCGGGTGGGCCCGGCCCGCCGGGGTCGCCGTCGCTCTGGTCCTCGCCCTCAGGCGTACCTCCTTCGCGGTGATCGTGGTCGCGGCGGCGGGCACCACGGCCCTGCTACGGCTGTGCGGAGTGTCCTGACCACCCGGCACCGGAACCGATCAAGTTTTGATCAACCGGCGATCAAGCTCTGAATAAACGTCGCTGTCACCATAGGGCCACCCAAAGTGACGCCCCCGGCGACGAGTCCACCCCCGACCTTGCCCAGGAGACCCCCATGTCTGTCGCCACCTACCGTCTGGGTGACCTGCCCCTGGAGAACGGAGAGACCCTGCGCGACGCGCAGCTCACCTACGCCCTGCACGGGCGGCCGGCGCCCGACCGGCGCAACATCGTCCTGTGCCCGACCTTCTTCGGCGGCGACCACACCGGCTACGACTGGCTCATCGGCAGCGGACGGCCGCTGGACACCGACCGCTACTGCGTCGTCGTCCCGGGGCTGTTCGGCAACGGCTTCTCCAGCTCGCCGAGCAACCGTCCGAGCGGCTCGCCGTTCCCCGCGATCTCGCCCCGGGACAACGTCCGCGCCCAGCACCGGCTGGTCACGCGGGAGCTGGGCGCCACCGAGCTGGCGCTGGTGACCGGGTGGTCGATGGGGGCGATGCACGCCTACCAGTGGGCGGTGTCGTACCCGGGGATGGTGAACAGGCTCGCACCGGTCTGCGGCTCCGCCGCGACCAGCGAGGCCACCCGGGTCTTCCTGTCCGCGCTCGGCTCGGCGCTGCGCGGCGACGGGCCCGCGAAGCGGCGGCTGCGCGCGGCGGCCCGGGTGTTCGCCGGGTGGGCGGCCTCCCACGAGTTCTGGGCGGAGCGCCGCTACCGGGAGCTGGGCTTCGCGGACCGGGACGCCTATCTCACCGGTTTCTGGGACGCCTTCTTCACCAGCCGGGACGTCGACGACCTGCTGGTCATGGTCGGCACGTGGGAGCGCGGCGACGTCGGCGCGACCCCCGGGTACGGGGGCAGCGCGCGGACGGCGCTCGAAGCCGTGCGGGCCGACACGGTGTCGCTGCCCGGACTGCGGGACCAGTGCTTCGCGCCGCAGGACGAGGCCGCGACGGCCCGCATCGTCCACCGCTCGGCGCTCAGCGTGATCCCCGGTGTCTGGGGCCACCTCGCGGGCTCCGGAGCGACGCAGGCGGACCGCGACTTCGTCTCCGGCGCCCTCACCCGCCTCCTGGAGCGCACCCCGGCGACCGCCGGACGGCCGTGACGCGCCTGCCCGATGCCGCCCGCCGGCACCCGGCCTCGCGGGGAGCCGGCGGCCCGAGAGCCCGCCCCCGACCTTCCGTGTCCCCAAGCCCCCGCCCGCCGGCGAATCCCGCCTCCTGACCTTCCCCGAAACGCCCTCAGGAAGCCCGACGGGCTCTGCCTGTCCTCATATGCGGCCCCCCTGCCCTCCACGCATCCCCCAACCGGTGGCGCCCCGCACCGGAACCGTAGGAGAAGCATGTCAGCTCGTATCGCGACGGCCCCGACCCTTGCCCCTCAGGACGACACGCCCTTCCTCCCCCGCCACGAGGCGGCCATCCGTGTCTTCGGCAAGCTGACCGTGCAGTTCACCGGACAGCCCCTGGAGATAGGACCGCCCCGCCGCCGCGCGGTTCTCGCCCTGCTGCTGATGAGAGCGGGCACCGTCGTCTCCATCCCGACCATCCTCGAAGGCTTATGGGGGACCGACCTTCCCGGGCACGCGGTCACCACGCTCCAGTCGTACGTGTCCCGGCTGCGCAAGCTCATCGCCCACCGTCCGCTCGCCGACGGCTCGGAGCTGACGCTCCAGTACCGCAGCCACGGCTATGTCCTCGACGTCGCCCCCGAGCACATCGACGCCGTACGTTTCGAACAGCTGGTGACGAAGGGCCTCGCGGCCGAGCGCGAAGGCGACCGGGCCGGCGCCTTCGCGCTGCTGTCGGCCTCCCTGCGGGAGTGGACCGCGCCCCCGTTCGAGGACCTGTCCGAGTACGACTTCGCCTTCCAGGAGGCGCACCGGCTGAGCCAGTTGAGGCTGTCGGCCGTCGAAGGGCGGGCCGAGGCCGCCTTGCAGCTGGGCCGCAGCGGGGAGGTCCTGCACGATCTGGAGGCCGAGGCGGCGCACCACCCCTCGCGTGAGCGGCTCGTGGGTCTGCTGATGCAGGCCCAGTACCGCGACGGGCGCCAGGCGGACGCCCTGCGGCTCTTCGACCGTACCCGCCGCTACCTCTCCACGGAGCTGGGCGTCGACGCGGGCCCCGAACTGCGGCGCACCCATGAGGAGATCCTGCGCCAGGCGCCGTCCCTGACACCGGCCGACGTGGCCATGGCCGCCCCCGTGGTTGTCGCCAAGGCGGCGGAGCCCGTCGTGAAGGCCCCGGTGCCCGGGCAGGCGCCGTTCATCGGGAGGCAGCCGGAGCTGGAGGTCCTGCGGGCGGCGCTCGACCGGGCCCGGGGCGGCCGGGGCGGGGTGGTGGGCGTGCTCGGGGAGGCGGGCGTCGGGAAGACGACGCTGCTGCGCGAGTTCCGGCGCCACTGCGCCGAGCGGGAGATCGACGTCCTGACCGTCAACTGTCCGAAGGCGGAGGCGCTGCCCGCGCACTGGCCGTGGAAGCAGCTGCTGCGGGCCGCCGCCGAGCGCAGGCCGCAGACCGTCGACGCGCTGCCCGCCGAGGTCAAGGCCACGCTCGTCACTCTGCTGCCCGGCCGGCAGCGGGCGCCGGAGCACGCCCCGCCCGCCGCGCACCCGGTCGGTGACTTCCCGGTCCAGGAGGCCGTCGTCCAGGCGCTTCTGGCGCTCGGGGGCCGGCCGCTGGTGCTGGTGCTGGAGGACCTGCACTGGTCGGACATCGCCTCGTTGCGGCTGCTGCTCCTGCTGTCCAGCCAGCTCGCCGACTCCCGGCTGCTGCTCATCGCCACCTCGCGCACCTTCCGCGCCGGTACCGATCCGGACATGCGGGCCCTGCTGGCCGCGATCCGCGAGCTGCCGGTCTCCGACGAGATCGTCCTCGGCGGCCTGGACGCCGAGGAGAGCCGGGAGCTGGCGCGGGCGGCGGGCGCCCACCTCACCGACGCCCTGGCCGAGGCCCTGCACCGGCGCACGCTCGGCAACCCGTACTTCGTGGTCGCCCTGGCCAAGCACCTCACGCCCGGTACGCCCGCGACCGCCGTGCCGAGCATGCTGCCGGAGGCCCTGGAGGAGGTCCTCCTGGAACGGCTGACGACACTGCCCGAGCAGGTGAACGACGTCCTGCGGGCGTGTGCCGTGCTCGGCGACGACTGTACGGAGCCGGTGCTGAGCCGGGTGCTGGGCGAGGACGGCGATGCCGGGCAGGCGATCCAGCGGGCGGTCCGCGCCGGACTGCTGACCCCGGTGTCCGGTGGGCCGCTGCTGGGGTTCCTCCACCCGTTGGTGCGGGACACGGTGCGCCGCAACCTGTCCCCCGCCGAGCTGGGGAAGCTGCACCGCCGGGCGGTGCCCGCCCTCCAGTACGGCGCCGAGTTCGCGGACGTGCGCGACTCCGTCGCCGCCCACACCCGCGCCGCCCTGCGGTTCGCGCCCTCGGAACAGGTCCTGCGGCCTCTGATGGACGAGCTGGAGAAGGCCGTCAGACTCGGGCTGTACGACGTGGGTCTGGACTGGCTCGACCTGCTGGCCGGGGTCCTGCACACCCCCGCGGGCGACCAGCGGTACGCGCGGGCGGAGCTGAAGGTGCAGTTGCGGCGCCTGGATCTGCTGAACGTCGTCCAGGAGACCGGGCCGCTGTCGCGGGCCGCGCTGCGCGACCGCGTGCAGCAGCTCGGCTGCTATCTGGGCCGGCCGCAGACGAGTGCGGTCCTGCCCAGCCGGCTGGCCGAACAGCTGGCGCGCGGGGACCTGTCCGACGCGGAGGCGACGGTGTCGTTCCTGCGGGAGGTGGCCCGGCAGGAGCACGACCCGTATCTGGAGTGCGTCGCCCGTTACGGCCGGGGTTTCCTGCACTTCACCCGGGGTGAACTCGCCGAGGCCCAGGCCGCGTTGGACGACGTGCTCGCCCTGGCCGACTCCGGGAAGGCGGCGGACAGCGGGGTGATCACCGCCTGGTGGCTGTATCTGCGGACGCGGCTGAACAGGGTGGTGGTCCAGTGGCTGCGGGGGCGCACGGACGACGCCCGGCGGGGCATGGCCGAGATCCGGCGGCTGCAGTGCCGCAACACCGCGCCGGTGACCAGCAGCCTCGTGCACACCTACGAGGCGCTCCTGCGGGTCTTCGAGGACGACCCCGAGGGGGCCGAGCGGCATGCGGTCGCCGCCGAGCCGGCCCGGCGGAAGTGGACGTTCCGCTGGCGGTGGCTGATCGACGCCGTGCTGCTGTGGGCGCGGGCCCGGCGGGGCACGGCGGGTGAGGCCGACTTCGCCGCCGCGCGCGGTTCCCTGGCGCGGGAGGAGCTGGCCGGCTCCCGGCTCATCACGCTCGGCCTCGCGCTGGTGTCCGACGCCGAGCGGGTCGCCGGACGGCCGCGCGAGGCCCACATCTACCTGCGGCGCCTGCGCAGGCTGGCCGCGCAGACCGGTGAGGTGGTGTTCCTCGACGCGCTGCCGGCGCACCTGCTGCCGTGGCGGGCGCTGCCGCACGCGGCCTGACGGCCTGGCGTGCGGCGGTGGCGGGTGCGGTCAGGTCGAGTAGTCGGCGTTCAGCCGGACGTAGCCCTCGGTCAGATCGCACCCGTACACGTGGAAGGAGCGCTCGCCGGTGCCCAGGCCCACCTTGATGAGGACCTCGTCGCCCTTGAGGTGCTCGGCGACCCGCGCGAGGCGCGCCGCGTCGGGCGGCTCGGGGTAGACGTCGACGTCGCCGAAGCCGATGGTGACATTGGCGGGGTCGATGTCCGTGTCCTGTTCGCACTTGCCGACGGCCATCGCGACGCGCCCCCAGTTGGGGTCCGCGCCGTGCACGGCGGTCTTCACGAGCGGCGAGTTGACGACCGTCTTGCCGACACGGCGGGCCTGTTCCTCGTCGCGGGCGCCGGTGACGGCCACCTCGATGAGCTTGCTCGCGCCCTCGCCGTCGCGGGCGATGTCCTTGACGAGGCCGAGGGCCACCCCGTACAGCTCCCGCTCGAACTCGGCGACGTCCACGGGACCGGCGAGGCCGTTGGCGAAGACGGCCGCGGAGTCGCTGGTGGAGGTGTCGGTGTCGATGCTGAGGGCGTTGAAGGTGCGGTCGATCACCCGGCGGAACACGGCGTCCAGGACGTCTGGTTCGAGTTCGGCGTCGGTGAAGAAGAACGTGAGCAGGGTCGCCATGTTCGGCTCCATCATGCCGACGCCCTTGGCGATGCCGACGACGGATGCCGTGCCGCAGCGCGCGGAGCGGACCTTGTGCCGGGTGTCGGTGGTCATGAACGCCTTGGCGGCGGCCTCGAAGTCGGCGCCGGGGAAGGGGTAGCGCAGCGAGGCGAGGTGGTCGCGCACCGCGGGCATGGGGTAGCGCTGCCCGATGAGGCCCGTGGAGGTGATCAGCAGGTCGTCGTCCGCGACCCCGAGGGCCTTGGCGACGCCCGCCCGTACCTCGCGCGCGTCGCTGAGCCCGCCCTCACCGGTGGCGACGTTGGCGTTGCCGGACAGGGCGATCACTCCGCGGCCGGTCTTCGAGGCCGCCGCCGCGCGGCTGAGGACGACGCTGGGGCCGGCGAAGCGGGAGCGGGTGAACACGGCGCTGACGGTGGCCGGGACGTCGGAGGCGACGACGAGGAAGTCGTCGCGGTCGCCGCGGATGCCGGACCGTCCGGTGTGCGTGCTGAAGCCCTGCGGTAAGAACAGTGGGGTCATCGGGGGCCTGTCCTCTCTGAGTTCGCGGTGATCGTACTCCGGCGGGTCCGCCCAGGTGGGCGGCCCCGCCGGAGTACGTGCGGGTCGGCGCTACCTCACCGGCCCTCGAAGCCGACGACGTCGCCCACCTGGGCGGCGCTGTCGGTCATGCGCTCGGGGACGCGGATGTACATGCGGTGCAGCCACCGGTCCTTGCCGTCCCACCTGGGGGTGAACGGCGTACGGGCGTGCGTGGTGCGGTAGTTGTCGACGACGAGGAGGTCGCCCGGCTTGAGGTGCACCGGTTCGGTCACCTCGTCGAGGGCGTCCGAGAGTTCCGCCAGGGCCTGTTTGGCGGGCAGGTCGACGGGGTCGAGGAGTTCCCGGTCGTAGGCGAGCAGCGGGTCGTCGCGGTGGCCGTCGAGGACGGAGACCTGGTAGATGGGGTCGGCGTCCTCGGCGGGGCGGAAGGCCATGTCGACGTGGCAGCGCATGGGCTTGCGGTACAGCTCGGCGCGGGTGGAGTCGTCGAGGAGGGACAGCGCCTTGCGGACGGAGCCGACGAGGGTGGCGGCCTTGCCCTCGTGGTCGGCGCGGGAGCAGGCCAGCATCACGTAGTGCGGCTGTTTGCGGTGGTAGGCCATCTCCGTGTGGAACTCGAGGATGGTCTCGGAGGTCTCGGAGGAGAGGTAGTGCGCGTTCGGGGAGGGGTAGACGTCCTGGAGGATGGTGCCCGAGCGCAGCTCCCGGTAGCCGGTCGGCAGGCCCAGTTCCATGCCGACGAGGGTGAGCCACGCCTCCATGGACAGCAGGGGCCGCTCCAGCGGCGCCGGGGTGCTGGTGGGTGTCTCGGGGAGTTCCTCCTCGCTGACGGGCAGGCCGGTCAGCAGCAGGTATCCGGCCTCGTTGCCGGTGGCGCGGAAGTCCCGCAGGGCGGCGCGCAGGTGCTCGGGGAGTTCGCGCGACAGCTCTCCGGCGGCCGTGAAGAAGCCGCTCAGGTCGAGGCGGGGGATCCGGGGCAGCCGGTCGCGCAGGGCGAGGAGACGACCGGCGTCGTCCTCGCACCGCACGGTCTCGGGTCGCTTGGTGGTCATGTCGTTTCCTTTCGGTGTGCCTCGGCGTGTGGTGCGCGGCCGGGTCTGCGCGGGCTGTGCCGGCCGGGTGCGTCCCGTGCCGCGCGCGTACTGGAAGAGGAGTTCGGCGCCGATCTCCGCGGCGAGCAGGGCGGTGATGCCGGCCGGGTCGTGGGTGGGCAGCACCTCGACGACGTCGCAGCCGACCGGGCTGAGGTCGCCGACGACCGACAGCAGTGCCAGCACCTCGCGGGAGGAGAGCCCGCCCGGCGCGGGGGTGCCGGTGCCGGGCGCGTAGGCGGGGTCGGCGACGTCGATGTCGACCGACACGTACAGCGGCAGGCCGCCGAGCACGGACCGCAGCTCCCGGGCGACGTCGTCCAGGGACCGGGTGAAGCACTCCTGCGCGGTGATGACGCGGACGCCGTGTCCGCGGGCGTAGTCGAGGGAGTCGGGGCGCGGGTTGTGGCCGCGGATGCCGAGCTGGACCATGTGGTCCGGTGCGACGAGGCCTTCCTCGATCGCCCAGCGGAAGGGGGTTCCGTGGTGGTAGGTGCCGCCGTACACGGGCGGGTTGGTGTCGCTGTGGGCGTCGAGGTGGAGCACGGCGAGCTTGCCGTGCTTGCCGTGCAGGGCGCGCAGGGCGGCCAGGGACAGCGAGTGGTCCCCGCCGAGCATGAGGAACGCGCCGTTGTCCGCGACGAGTTCCGTGAGCGCCTCGGTCGCCGTCTCCATGGCGATGTCCTGGGAGAACGGGCTGAGGTCGATGTCGCCGCCGTCGACGACGTCGATCAGGTCGAACACGTTGGGGCCGCGGTCGATGCCGGTGCCGTGGATGAGGCAGGACTCGTGCCGGATGGCGCGGGGCGCGAACCGGGCGCCGGGCCGGTAGCTGGTGCCTCCGTCGTAGGGGGCGCCGATGACGACGACGTCACGGCCCACCGGCCGCGGGTCGTGCTGGAGGCGCATGAAGGTGGCGAGTTGCGCGTAGCGGGGTGAGGAGCCGCTGCTGCGCTGGGTCTTCCCGGATGTGGCGAAGTCGCTGCCGTCACCGGTGGCGTTCATGGCGTGAGTCCTTTCTCGGTGGCCGCGAGGACGTCGTCGAAGGAGATCTCGTCGGGGTGCCGGGCGCGCAGGACGATCAGCTCGTGCAGGCGCTCGGCCATGGCCGCCTTGCACTCCTCGGTGCGCTCGGCCGGTATGCCCCGCTCCAGGAGGTGCGCGGTCCAGATGCTGGAGGTGCCGGAACCCTCGTGGATGCCGAGCTTGGGCCGCGCCACCGTCTCGGCCGGCAGCATCCTGGCCAGGGACTCGCGCAGCACCCATTTGTCGCGGCCGTGGCGGTGTTTGAGCCCGGGGTCGAGGGAGACGAGGCAGTCGAGCAGGTCGCGGTCCCAGTAGGGGTGCGTGGACCAGATCCCGGCGACGCCCGAGATGACCGGGGACATCTCGTTGAGACCGTCGAACGTGGCCATGTCGTGGGCGATGACGGCGTCGAGGGATTCGAGCCCTTCGGTGCGCCGGTGCATGCCGCCGAGGGGGATGTCGGCGCCGTAGCCGGTCAGGACACGCCGTTGCCCCGGGGGCAGCCTGCGGTAGAGGGCGACCAGCGGCAGCAGGTACTCCAGGACGGCGTGGTCGGCGATCTCCGCGGCCCACACCGCCCAGGGGAGTTCCCGCACCAGGTCGGAGCTGTGGATCGTGATCTCGGAGTGGTCGGTGCCGAGGTGGCCGGCGACGAGCTTGGCGGGCCCGAACTCGTCGGAGGTCTCGGTCCCCATGGACACGGTGTGGACGAGGCCGCTGTGGGCCGCCGCGTACGCGGCGACGCCGCTGGAGTCGATGCCTCCGGACAGGACGACGGTCGGCTCCGCGTCGTCCCGCAGCCGGGTGCGGACGGCCTGTTCGAGGAGCCTGCGCACCCGGCCGACGGCGACCTCCTCGCCGACGGCGTAGCGCGACACCGGCGGGGTCCAGGTGTGCAGCCGGTCCGCTGTGCGCACCTCGCCCTGGACGGTCTCCAGGACCAGCGCGGTGCCCGCGCGGACGCGGTGCGCGCCCGCGCCGCGGGGCAGCGGCTCGGCTCCGGCCACCTCCAGGGGCGTGCCGGGCAGTCCGGCGAGCGCCTTGGCCTCGGTGGAGACGTCGATGCCGTACGCGTCGGCGCGTACCCACAGCGGGATCGAGCCGGCGTGGTCGGTGGCCACGACGACCCGCCCGCCGCCGTCCAGGAGGACGGCGGCGAAACGGCCGTTGAGGAGGCGGAAGGCGGCCGTGCCCCAGTGGCGCCACGCCGCCAGCACGAGCGTGGCGTCGCTGCCGTGGGCGGCCGAGGCGTCCCCGGTCGCCCGGGCGACCTCCTCGCGGTTGTAGATCTCCCCGGCGAGCAGCAGGTGGACGCCGCCGTCGGAGACGAGGGTGTCGGGGGCGCCGAAGCTGACGGCGCTCCCTTCGAGGCGGCGCCCCGCGCTCTCTGCGGTGACGGCGCTCAGGTGGCCCTGAGCCGCGAAGTGCGGGGCCTGCGGGTCGGCGTGGCGCGGTGACCACGACACGCGGACCCGGAAGCCCACGACAAGGTTGGGTCCGATCATGGCCGTCAGATGTCCAGGGCTTCAAAGCCACCGGACTGGAAGTCGTAGGCCACGGGCACCTCGATCAGGAACGGACGGCCCAGCTCGGCGCCCTTGCGCAGCGCCTCGACCAGGGACTCGCGGTCGGTGGCGCGGACGGCGTCGCAGCCGTTGGCCTCGGCGAGCTGGACGAAGTCGACGCGCTGGAAGGCGACGGCGGGGGCGTGCGAGCGCTGGTGGCCCTTGTTCTGGTACAGCTCGATGAGCCCGTTGCGGTCGTTGTTGACGACGACCATCACCAGCGGCAAGCCGAGGCGGACGGCGGTCTCCAGGTCGGCGCTGTTGGAGTGGAAGCCGCCGTCGCCCGCGATGAGGAAGACGGGCTGGTCGGGGCGGGCGATCTGGGCGGCCATGGCGGCGGGCAGGCCGTAGCCGAAGCTGCTGCACCCGGCGGAGGTGAGGAAGCCGTAGGGCTGGTCGGCCTTGGCGAACAGGACGCCGTAGTGGCGGAAGAACCCGATGTCGCTGACGAAGGTGCCGTCCTCCAGGACCGAGTTCATGCAGTCGATGACCTGGTGGACGCGCATGCCGTCGGCGTACTCCTCGCTGTCGGCGAGGAACTCCGCGATCCGGGCGCGCAGCGGTTCGATGTCGTGCGGGGTCTTCGCCGTGAGGTCGGCGGTGGCCTTGTCGAGGGCCTCGATGACCTCGCGGGGGTCGGCGACAACGTCGACGGCGGGCCGGAAGATGCCGGGGATCGGGTTGATGGTGGCGGCGACCCGCACGACCTCCTTGTCCGTGCCGCGGCTCCACATGGAGGGCCGCAGGTCCTCGGCGTAGTCGTAGCCGAGGGCCACGATGAGGTCGGCGGGGCCGAAGATGTGGTCGAGGGCGGGGAAGGACAGGATGCCGTCCATGTACCCGCTGATCGCACCGTAGTTGAGGGGGTGGTCGTGCGGCAGGACGCCCTTGGCGGTGTAGGTGGTGATGACCGGGATCCGCATCCGCTCCGCGAAGGACCGCAGCGCGTCGACGCCGCCGGCCCGGATCACAGCGCTGCCGACGACGAGGACGGGGTGCTTCGCGGCGGCGATCTTCGCGGTGATCTCGGGGAGGAGGTCGGTCCAGGACGGGTCGACGAGGGCCTTCTTGCGGTCGCCGACGGCGGGGGCGCTCTGGACGGCGTCGTCGGGGACGTCGGCGCTGAGCAGGTCGATGGGCAGGCTGATGAAGCTCGGGCCGACGGGCTCCGAGGTGCTGTGCAGGACGGCGGTGTCCACCAGGGACGCGATGTCGGCGGGGCGCTCCAGCTGGGCGCTGAACTTGGTCAGGGGCGCCATGACGGCGACGCTGTCGACGCACTGGTGGGTGACGTTGGGGAAGCAGTCGTGCGACTCGGACTGGGCGGCCAGCGCGATCACCGAGCTGCGGTCCAGCGCCGAGGTGGCGACGCCCGTCGACAGGTTGGTCATGCCGGGGCCGAGCGTCGCGAAGCAGGCCTGCGGGCGGTTGGTGAGCCGGGCGAGGACGTCGGCCATGACACCGGCGGTGAACTCGTGCCGGGTCAGGACGAACTCCAGCCCGTCCACCTCGTCGAAGAGGATGGCCTCGGCCTCGCGGCCGACGACACCGAAGACATGGTCGACGCCGTACTCGTGCAGCCGCCTCAGCAGGAGCTCCGCGGTCTTCTTGCTGGCCATGGGAAACCTCGTTTCATGGGGATTCGCAGGGGTGCTTCGAAGGGGGTGCGAGGCCGGCCGCGCCGGGCGCAGCGGCGATCGCCACCTCACTGTGGGCGGGGCCTCTTGCGTTCGGATGGACCTCCGGCTTGCCCCCTGCGCGGTGCCGACCGTCCAGCGGCCCGCCACCCCGGAACGCTGTCATTCCGGACAGGGAACTCCCGTGGGAGACACGGGACATCGAGGGTCGAGGAGAACCAGAGTGCGATCACCGTCCATGCCCCCCACCCGCAGGCTGCGGCAACTGGAGGTGAGCGCCCAGGGGTTCGGCTGTCTGCCGACCACCGACTTCTACGGCCATCCCGCGCGGTCCGAGGCCGCCGCCGTGCTGCGGGCCGCCCTGGACGCCGGGGTCACGCTGTTCGACACGGCCGACGTGCAGGGGGTCGGCGCGGGCGAGGAGCTGCTCGGCGAGGCGCTCGCCGGGCGGCGTGACGAGGTGCTGATCGCCACCAAGTTCGGGATGCGGCGCGGCGCCGACGGCTCGTTCCTGGGGCTGTGCGGGCGGCCCGAGTACGTGCGCGAGGCGTGCGACGCCTCGCTGCGGCGCCTGGGCACGGACCGGATCGACCTGTACTACCAGCACTGGATCGACCCCGAGGTGCCCGTCGAGGAGACGGCCGGGGCGGTGGCCGGGCTGGTGGAGGCGGGCAAGGTGCGCTTCTTCGGGCTGTCGGAGCCGTCCGCCGAGAGCGTGCGGCGCGCCGACGCGGTGTTCCCGGTGACGGCGGTGCAGAGCGAGTGGAGCCTGTGGTCGCGGGACGTCGAGGACGAGGTGGTGGGCGTCTGCCGGGAGCGCGGGATCGGTCTCGTGGCCTACGCGCCCCTGGGGCGGGGCTTCCTCACGGGGACGATCCGTCGCCACGGCCAGCTGTCGGAGGACGACTTCCGGCGGCGTCTGCCCCGGTTCCAGCCGGAGAACCTGCGGCGCAACCTGGCGCTCGTGCGGCGCCTCGACGCGCTCGCCCGCCGACTCGGTGTGCCGGCCGCGCGGCTGGCCCTGGCCTGGCTGCACCACCAGGGCCCGGACGTCGTCCCGATCCCGGGCACGACCTCCCCGGCGCACCTCGCGGACAACCTCGCCGCCACCCGGCTGGCCCTCGGCCCGGCCGAGCTGGCGGCCCTGCGGGAGGTGGCGGAGCTGCGGGTCCACGGCGAGCGGTACCGCCCGGAGATGCTGGCGATGACGGGCACGTGATCCCGGCGGCACGCCTGTGGCCGCGCCTCACCGGCGCGGCCACAGGTGTGCTGTCAGCAGGGTGTCAGCGCACGACGCCGTCCGTCCCGAGCCGTTCGAGGACGAAGCGGAGGCCGTCGGCGATCTTGTCGGCCGTCCCCCGGTCGAGCACCAGGGGCGGGGTGACGATCAGCGCGTGCGGGTTGTTGCGGACGATGATCCCGGCCTGTTCGCGCAGCGCGTCGGCGGCCCGCAGCGTGCCGCCGGGCAGATCCTCGCGGCTCTCCTTGTCGGACACCAGCTGGACGGCGAGCATCAGCCCGAGCTGCCGGACGTCGCCCACCGCGGGCAGGCCGAGCAGCCGCTCGCGCAGCCCGGCGGCGAGATACGCGCCGGTCTCGGTGGCGTTGGCGAGCAGCCCTTCCTTCTCGATGAGGTCGAGGTTGGCGAGGGAGACCGCGCAGGCGGTGGGGTGACCGGTGTAGGTGTAGCCGATCGGGAAGCCGCCGTCCTTCCCGACGACCTCGGCGATCTCCTCGCTCACCAGGACCGCGCCGTGCGGGATGTACCCCGAGGTGATGCCCTTGGCGGTCACCAGGATGTCCGGTACGACGCCGAAGTGCTCGGCGCCGTACCACCGGCCGGTGCGCCCGAACGCCGTGACGACCTCGTCGAAGATCAGCAGGATGCCGTGCCGGCGCAGCACCTCGGCGACGCGCGGCCAGTAGTCGGCGGGCGGCACGACGGCGCCGTACCCGCCCATGACGGGTTCCCCGATCATCGCGGCGATGCGGTGCGCGCCGACCTTCTCGATCGCCGCCTCCAGCTCACGGACGCAGAAGTCCGTGGGGTCCTCACCGTCGTACCACTGCTTCTGGTAGGGGTGGGGTGGGGTCAGGAAGAACACGTTCGGGACGACCGGGCCGAAACCCTCGTGGTAGACGGGGGAGCCGGACAGGCTGCCGCTGCCGTAGCCGATGCCGTGGTAGGCGGTGTGGCGGGACAGGATCCAGTTGCGGCCCGGCGCTCCCTTGCGGTGATGGTAGAAGCGGGCCAGGCGCAGGGCGATCTCGTTGCCCTCGGCGCCGCCGCTGGTGTAGAAGACCCGGTCCAGGCCCTCGGGCGCCAGGTCGGTCAGGCGGGCCGCCAGTTCGATCGCCCGGTCGTTGGTGATGGTGCCCCAGGTGTGGAAGTACTCAAGCGTGCGCATCTGTTCGGCGGCGACCGCCGCCAGCTCGCGCCGCCCGTGACCGACCTGCATCAGCCCGAGCACCGCCGAGGCGTCCAGGTACTCCCTGCCGTCCGCGTCCCACACGCGGCAGCCCTCTCCCCTGACGAGGACCGTGCGGTCCTCCCTGCCCTCGGGCAGCAGCGGGTGCAGTATCCGCTCCCTGTCCAGCCGCACCAACCTGTCGGTGGCACGGCCGGCCCGGGAGATCCCGGTGGCTGCGGTCATCGAAAAGCACCTCCGAAGACTCGTGGATGTGGGCACAGCGCCCGGCCTCCCCGCTGACGCCCACGTCAGTGTCACGAACGCGGATTGCCCGCAGTTGGACGAGTCCCCCGGCCCTTGCGCATGCGGCGGATCCAGTTGCCCGCAAACCGGCCCTGATTCTCTGTTTCGGCCATCGACCAGTGAGACAGGAGAACCGGCGGTGAAATCCATTCTGTTCTACCTGCCGAGTACGGGCACCCATCGGCAGATCACCCGGGGAATGGCGGGCACGAATCCCGTCAATTACCAGAACATGCTCCGGCAACTCACCCATCAGGTGCGCGCTGCCGACGAAATGGGCTACTGGGGGGCTTCCTTCACCGAGCACCATTTCCACATCGAGGGTTTCGAAGTATCGAACAACCCGATTCTGCTGGGCCTGTACATGGGCCTGCGGACCAAGAACATCCGCGTCGGGCAGATGGCGAACGTGCTTCCGCTGCACAACCCCATCCGGCTCGCCGAGGACCTGTCGATGCTGGACCACATGATGCGCGGGCGCACTTTCGTGGGCATCGCGCGGGGCTTCCAGCGCCGCTGGGCCGACGTGATGGGGCAGGTGTACGGCGTCAGCGGCACCCTCTCCGACCGCAGCGAGACCGACCGGCGCAACCGGCGGCTGTTCGAGGAGCACTGGGAGATCATCAAGAAGGCGTGGACGAACGAGACGTTCACGCACGAGGGCGAGCAGTGGACCATCCCGCCGAAAGACCTGGAGTTCCCCTACGAGGCCGTCCGCCGCTTCGGTCGCGGGCAGGACGACGCCGGCCGGATCGTCGAGGTCGGGATCGCGCCGCGGCCTTATCAGAGCCCGCATCCGCCGGTGTTCCAGCCGTTCAGCTTCAGCGAGGACACGTTCCGGTTCTGCGCCCGGGAGAACGTCGTCCCCATCGTCATGCACACCGACCCGCGGAAGGTGGGCGAGCTCCTCGACATCTACGTCGAGGAGGCGGAGGCGGCCGGGCGGGGGCGGCTGGCGCGGGGGGAGAGCGTCGGGGTGATGCGGGACGTGCTGGTGTCCCGGGACGGCGCGGAGGCACACCACTGGGCGCGCCTCGGGGGCGGTTTCGTCTTCGACAACTGGTTCGGGCCCATGGGCTTCACCGAGGCGCTGCGCAGGACCGGGGAGACCGGGCCCATCGGCTCCGACTACGACACGCTGGTCGACCGGGGCCTGGAGTGGGTGGGCACGCCCGACGACATCAACCGCAAGATCGAACGGCTCGTCGAGCACCACACCCCCGAGTACCTGCTGCAGTGCCAGTACTCCGGGCTGATCCCGCACGACGTGCAGATGCGCAGCCTGGAGCTGTGGGCCACCGAGATCGCCCCCAACTGGCTGTGAGCCTCCCCCTTTCCCCAGCAGCGGTCACGACGACGAGGAGAGCCATGCCCAGCGACCAGGGCCCGATGACGGACGAGCGGCGCAAGGCCGTCGTCAGCTCGTATCTCAAGGCGTTCGACAACGGCGGCACCGGCGCGGACGGCCGCACCGTCCTCGACTTCTTCGCCGAGGACGCGCACTTCTTCTTCCCCAAGTGGGGCCTGGCGAAGGGCAGGCCGCAGATCGCCCGGCTCTTCGACGACCTGGGTCCGACGGTGAAGTCGATCACCCACCACTTCTGGTCCTTCACCTGGGTGACGACCGGCACCGAACTGCTCGCGGTGGAGGGCACCACCCACGGCGAGCACCGCGACGGCCCCTGGCGCGTCGGCCTGCCCGAGTGGGGCGGCGGCCGGTTCTGCGGCGTCTTCGAGGTCCGCGACGACCTGATCCAGCGCGCCTTCATCTACATGGATCCCGACTACGCGGGCCAGGACACGGCCCGCTACCCCTGGCTCGACGGCACCCGTCACTGACTTCGGAGGAACTGACATGGACGTCCTGGCAACGCTCCGCCGGCAACCCAGCCTGAACCTCTTCCCGATCGAGAACCGCCTCTCCCCCCGGGCCCTGGAGGCGCTGTCCTCCGACGCCAACAACCGCTACCCGTACTCCGAGACGGACGTGGCCGTGTACGGCGACGTCACGGGCCTGAACGACGTCTTCACCTACTGCGTCGACCTGACCAAGCAGTTCTACGGAGCCCGGCACGCCTTCGTGAACTTCCTCTCGGGCCTGCACACCATGCACACCGTGATCACCGCCGTCGCGAAGGCGGGCGACCGGGTGATGGTGCTGGCGCCCCAGGACGGCGGCCACTACGCCACGGAGACGATCTGCCGGGGCTACGGCCACGAGGTCGAGTTCCTGCCGTTCGACCGTGACGCCCTGGACATCGACTACGC
>DATCQX010000114.1:0-27571 GCA_036569285.1 Streptomyces sp. | reverse complement strand
GGGCGCCCTCGTCGGCGCCGCGTTCCTCTTTCTGCCACTGCTGCTCGCGGGTACGGGCGGCGACACGACGGGTGATCTGCCGTGGACGAGCGTCAGCGCGCAGGGCGCCGGGCCGGACAGCGACCTGCCCTGGACCTGACGGGCGCCAGGGCCCGCCGTCGGTCAGCGGTCGGCGAGGAGTCCGGCCAGGACCGACCCGTCGACGGGGCGTGCCGGGTCGTGAGCGTCGATGACCTCGCGCAGCCGGCCCGCCCGCCGCTCCCACCGGGGCGCGTCCAGGGCCCGGAACTCCTTCTGGGCCCAGTCGAGGGTCTCGCTCGCGCCGGGGCCGCCGCGTACGGCTTCGGCGCAGGCGAGGTGGGTGACGATGCGGGCCTGGAGGAAGCGGTCGCCGACCTCCTCGGCGAGGCGCAGGGCGCGCAGGAGTCCGGCGCGAGCCTGGCGGGGGTCGTTCTGCCGCCACTGGGCCTCGCCGAGCGCGCACAGGCCGTGTGCCTCGCCGAGCCGGTCGCCCTGGCCTCGGGCGAGGCCGACGACGTCGTGGCAGATCCGCTCGGCCTGGGCGCAGCGCCCGGCGCCGAGGAGCGCTTCGGCGAGCCGGTAGAGGTTCTGGGTGCGGCTGCGCAGGGATCCGGCGCGGTAACTGACCTCGATGGCCTGGTTGCTGAGGTCCACTCCGCGTTCGGGGTTGCCCTGTTCGATCTCGATCTGGGCGAGGAGTCCGAGGGCGTGGGAGAGGCCCGAGTCGTCCTCGGCGTGCCGGAAGAGGACGAGGGACTCCTCGCAGTAGCGGGCCGCCTCGGTGAGGTCTCCGAGGAAGCGGGCGCACACGGCGAGGTTGCGGCGCACGATGGCCCGCCCCTGGGTGTCGTCGGTGTGTTCGAGGTGGTCGAGGGCGGTGCGCAGGAGTTCGCGTGCCTCCTGGTGGCGGCGCCGGTAGATGGCGAGGGTGCCGAGGGAGCGGAGCATGGTGCCCGCGCCCCGGGTGTCGCCGGTGCGGCGGGCGCCGTCGAGGGCGCGTTCGGCGGTGCGGCGCCAGTCCTCCAGGTAGTTGCGGGTCTCGTAGAAGGGGACGGTGCCGGCGACGAGGAGCCAGGCGTGCTCCGTCCGTCCTTCGCGCACGGCCTGGGCGACGAGGCCGCCGATCGTCTCCCGTTCGCTCTCGAACCATTCGATGGGGTCCGCGACGAGTTCGCCGACCGTGTCGCCGAGGGCCGGTTCGATGGGGAGCCGTCCGTCGTGCGGGACGGCGCCCTTGCCGTAGAGCTGTTCCTGGGCGGCGTGGACGAGGGTGAGGACGGCGGACAGGACGCGGTCGAGGGTCTGTGCGCGGTCCTGTGCGGTGTCCTCGGCCAGGCAGCGTTCCCGGGCGAAGCGGCGCAGGGGGTCGGGGAGGCGGAAGCGGGTGGTGCCGCCGCGCGCGGGGCGGACCTCCAGGAGCTGGGCGGTCACGAGCCGGCGGAGCAGTTCCTCGGAGGCGTCGGGGGTGACGCCGAGGACGGGGCAGCCGATCCACTCCGGGACGTCGGGGACGTCCAGCATGCTCAACTGCCGGTAGAGCCGCGCGGCCCCGGCGGACAGCGCGCGGTAGCCGAGCCGGACGCCCGCGCCCACGCCGCTCTCGCCGGCCCCGCGTTCCCGGCGCTCCTCCAGGCGCGCGACCGTCTGGCGCAGGGACCCGCGGTGGTCGGAGCGGAGCTGGGTGGCGACGACGCGCAGGGTGAGGGGCAGCAGGTCGCACAGTTCCACCAGGCGCCGCGCGGCCTCCGGTTCGGCTCTGACGCGGTGGGTGCCGATGGTGGCGGTGAGGAGGTCGAGGGATTCGGCCGGGTTCATCGCGCCGAGTTCGAGGCGGGCCACGGGGGTCGTCGCGTCGAGTCCGGCCAGGGGTTCCCTGCCGGTGACGAGGGCGCGGGCGGGGCCGGGCCCGGGGAGCAGCGGGCGGATCTGGTCGGCGGAGCGGGCGTCGTCGAGGAGGACGAGGAGGCGGCGGCCGTCGAGGGCGCGCCGGTAGAGGGCTGTGCGGTCCTCCAGGCGTTCGGGGATGGAGGTGCCGGGGACGCCGAGTGCGCGCAGCGCCCGCTCCAGTGCGTCCTGGGGGCCGCCGCCGTGCGGGTCCTGGAGGTCGAGGTGGAGACGGCCGTCGGGGAAGTGTTCGGCGACGCGGTCGGCCCAGTGCAGGGCGAGGGCGCTCTTTCCGGTACCGGCGCCGCCCCAGACCATGGCGACCCGGGCCACCGGCTCGTCGCCCTGTCCCGGCACGAGGTGGCGCAGCCGCTCCAGTTCGGCTTCTCGGCCGACGAACGGCTCGGGCGGGGAGAGCGGTCGGGTGGTGAGGGCCGTTGTGCCGGGCTCCGGGCGGGGGCGGGCGGCCCCGAGGGCGGCGAGGTCGTGCCAGTGGGCGGGCTCTTCGTGGGAGCGGGCGGGTTCGGGGGTGTGCCGGGGGTCGGTCTCGTGGTGGGTGCGGGGGAACTCGGGGGCGCCGAGGGCGTGTTGCGGGGCGGTGGGGGCCTGGGTGTGCCGGGAGAGCCCGAAGGCGTGTCGCGGGTGCCGGGAGAGGTCGGGGTCGTCGTGCGGGCGCGCCGTCTCGGGCTGCTCGGCGCGGACGTCCCCCTCCAGCACCGCCCGGTGCAGCTCCCGTAGTTCCGCGCCCGGTTCGACGCCGAGTTCCTCGACGAGGACGCGGCGGCCCTCGCGGTAGCAGTCGAGGGCCTCGGAGCGGCGCCCGGAAAGGTGGTAGGCGCGCATGAGGACGGCGCGGGCGTTCTCGCGCAGCGGGTGTTCGGCGACGAGCGGGGCGAGCGACTCCACGACCGACCGGTAGCGGCCCCTGCGCAGTTGGACGGCGGCGTACTCCTCCGTCAGATTGCCGCGCAGTTCGGTGATCCGGTCGACGGCCCCGCTCAGCACGCTGTCGTCCATGCCGTCGAGCACCGGCCCCGACCACAGCGCGAGGGCGCCCTCGAAGCGGGCGGCGGCCTCGTCGACCTTGCCCGCCTCGGCGGCGGCGCGGGCCGCTGCGGCGGACTCGTAGAGGTCGGCGACGTCGACGTAGTGCCCCTCCCGGTGCAGTACGTAGCCGGGCAGCTGCGTCTCGATCAGGCCTTCGACGCCCGCTTCGTCGCGGAACGTCTTGCGCAGCGCGGAGACGCAGATCGCAATCTGGTTGCGGGCGGTGACCGGGGGTTCGCCGTGCCAGACGGCGTCGGCGAGCGTGTCCACGGAGACGGCGCGGCCAGGGGTCAGCAGGAGCACGGCCAGGACCGTGCGCTGTCGTGCGCTGCGCAGCAGCAGTGGCCGGCCGTCCGCTCTGACTTTGAGCGGGCCCAGCACCTGAAACGACAGAGTGACCGTCATGCCGCCTCCTTCCAGGACCGTGAAATGTCCCGCCCCCCGCGAAGACACCGCATGGACATTCTGTGGAGGTGGCCTGATCTTGACAATACAGTTCGTCATCTCGACGGGATGCTTCCGCTCTTCTCACGCTCCGTCACCACCGGCCGGGCACCCTCCCCCACCTGCGGTCATGAACATGACCGCAGCCAAGTGATCGCCAACCGCCGGGGAAGAACCGTGGGTTGTACTCGCTGTGTGACGCCGGGCCCGGCCTTCACACGCAGCGCAGTTCTCTCAGGAATACGGCACCTGCCAAGAAGGAGCACCCCACATGAACCGCTTGTCGACGCGCCGATTCACCCTGACCTCGGTCGCCGCCTCCGGCGCCCTCGCCGCGTCCCTGGCGCTGGCCGGCCAGGCCGCCGCCGTGGCCCCGGCGACCGCGACGGCGTCGTACGACTGCGGCGCCGCGGGCAGCGGCACCGTCACCCTCACCGCGGCCGACTCCGGCGGCGTCAAGAGCGTGAAGCTCGACTCCACGGACCTCGTCGCGCAGTTCCCGTACGCGGCGAACTCCGTGCAGGCGACGCTGAAGCTGAACAAGGCGTCCGGTGGCGAGGCGCAGTTCTCCGGCGCCGTCCACCCGGCCGCCGCCAAGGGCGACCCGCTGTCCTTCGGCCCCCTGCCGCTCACCTCCGGCTCCCTGGCCGCCGGTGACAGCACGGACTCGGCCGTCCTGGCGGGCACGCCGAGCGCCTCCAACTGGTCCCTGAAGTTCACGGTGACCAACGCGGGCGGCACGTTCACCTCGTACTGCACGGCGACGAGCGCCCAGTCGAGCGCGTTCACCTGGTAGCCCCGCACGCACGCCGAGCCCCCGGGAGCCGCTCCCGGGGGCTCGGCGTGCGTGCGGGCGGCCCCGGTCAGGCCCCGCGCCGCCGCAGCACCCCCGGCCCCGGCACCCGCCCGTCCAGGTGCCGCAGGCACTGCGCCTCGTCCTCGCGGGCGGCGAGCGTGTCGGGGTGGGCGGGGCCGAGGAGGTGTTCGCGGACCCCGGCGATCTCGCGGTGGTGGGCGAGCGCGTCCCGCCAGCGGCCCAGCCGGCCGAGGGCGACGGCGATCTCACGGCGGCTGACGAGGGTGTCCTCGTGGTCGTCGCCGAGGACGCGCACACGGATCGCGTGGACGTCGCGGGACTCGGCCAGCGCCTCCTCCCAGCGCCCGAGGCGGCCCAGGTTGACGCCGAGGCCGTGGCGGGCGCGGAGCGTCTCGGGGTGGTCGGGGCCGTGGACACGGGTGCGGTCGGCCGCCAGCGCCCGGTAGAGGGCGAGGGCCTCCGCGCTGCGGCCGAGGCGGCCGAGGCTGATGCCGGTCTCGTACCGGGCGGCGAGGGTGTCGGGGTGGTCGGGGCCGAGGACCCGGGCGCGCGCCTCGGCGACGTCCGCGTACTCGGCGAGGGCTTCCGGCCAGCGCGCCAACTGGCCGAGCGTGTACGCCACTTCGTAGCGGGTGAGCAGGGTGTCCGGGTGGTCAGCGCCAAGCACCCGGGCGCGGGCCGCCGCGACCTCGCGGGCCGTCCGGTACGACTCCGTCAGCCGGCCGAGCCTGCCGAGGTTGAAGGCGAAGTTGTGGCGGCAGCGCAGGGTGTCCGGGTGGTCGGCGCCGAGCGCGCGTTCCCGGGCCGCGAGGACGGCCGTGTACGTCTGGTGCGCCTCCAGGTGCCGCCCCAGCCTGCCCAGCACGTACGCCGTTTCCTGCCGTGCGGCCAGCGTGTCGGGGTGGTCGTCGCCGAGGGTCCGCGCGCGGGCCGCCGCCACCTGCCGGTACTCCCGCAGCGCGTCCCGCGCCCGCCCGGTGCGGCTGAGCGCGAACGCCGCTTCGTAGCGGCTCCCGAGGGTCTCCGGGTGCTCCGCGCCCAGGAGTTCGGTTCGCTCGGAAGCCAACGCCCGGTGCAGTTCGGCCGCTTCGGCCCACCGCTCCAGCCGGCCAAGCCGCAAGGCCGTCTGGTGGCGCCGGGCGAGTGCGGCCAACTGCTCGGCGGACGGCGGTTGTCGGCGGCGAGGGTCCGGGACGACTCCCAGGGCGGGCCTGCGCGTCCAGTCACCGGAGAGCGGGGCGTCCGGGGCGGTGCGGGGGCCGGCGGCCCGGGGGCCCTCGCTCATGCCCCGCGTCCACAGGGGGAGGCGGGGGTCGGTCCTCGGGCGCGGGCGCTGCGGCTCGTTGCCGAAGTCCGGTTCCAGCGGCTCCGGCCGGGCGGTGACGACCGTCGGCACGTAACCCGGCGACGTACGGCCGAAGGTGATCCGGCGCACGACCTCGCCCGCGTCACCCGGACGCCCGTCCGGCTCCTTCGCGAGGAGGTCGAGGATGACGCGGTCGAGGTAGCCGGGGAGCCCGGGGCGGTGTTCGCCGGGCGGCCGGGGCGGGGTGTCGCGGTGGCCGATGAGGACGGCCCAGGCGTCGTCCATCGCGAACGGCGGTGCTCCGGTGGCCAGTTCGTACAGGACGCAGCCCAGCGAGTACAGGTCGCTGCGCCGGTCCACCTCGGTGCCGGCGATCTGCTCCGGGGACATGTAGTGCGGGGTGCCCATGGCGACGCCCGTGCCGGTGAGACGGGAGGTGACGGCGATGTCGTGGCCGAGGCGGGCGATGCCGAAGTCGCAGATCTTGACGGTGCCGTCGTCGAGGCGGACCACGTTCGCCGGTTTCAGATCGCGGTGGACGATGCCCCGCCGGTGCGTGTAGTCGAGGGCGGCGGCGAGCTGCCCGGCGACGTCGACGACGTCCGGGACGGGCAGGGGGCGGTGACCGGCCGCGCTCAGGATCTGGCACAGGTTACGGCCGTCCAGGAACTCCATCACCAGATACAGGACGCCGTCCGCCTCCCCGAAGTCGTGGACGACGGTCACGCCCCGGTGCTGCAGCCCCGCCGCCACCCGCGCCTCGCGCCGGAACCGCTCCCTCAGCACACGTGTGAACCCCGGGTCGTGATGCGGACCGGGCGGCTTCAGACACTTGACGGCGACCTGCCGCCCGAGCGACTCGTCCTCCGCCCGCCACACCTCCCCCATCCCGCCCCGCCCGATCAGCTCCAGCAGCCGGTACCGCCCCTGAATCAGCCTCGACTCCGCCATCTCGCCCCGCCGCCCCCGTCGTTGCTCCTTCGGCACCTCCAGTATGACGACGGGCTGCCCCGCTTTGTACGGCGCGCGGCCCCCGTCTTCGCGCGCCCCCGCACCACCCTGGTCACCCCTGCTCGGATTCTCCGAACGCGAGCCCCGAGTCCCGGAGCCAGGCGATGCCCTCGGGCTTCCACGCCACGCGGGAGCCGAGCCGGACCATGACGACGAACCGACCGAGGGCACGCTCCGTGTTCAGACAGAGCCGCATGCCGCAGTCCTTCGACTCGGCCAGACCACGCCAGGCGCAGGCCCAGTCGGCGTCCAGGCCCAGCGGTCCGACGACAGCGGCCATCCGGTCGAGTTCCTCTTCGGTGCACAGGGCGTCGGGGTCCGTGTCACGGGTGCCGAAGGGCGGAGTCGAGTCCATGCACAGCGTCACGCCCTCGGGCAGCGGCCAGAGGTCGTCCAGTCCGGGGCTGAGCCTCAGCTCCGCCACGAGGCAGAACTTCGGCTGCTTCACGTCGAACTCGACGGCGTCGCGACGCTCCAGTTCGTTCAGGAAAGGGAAGACGACGACGGGATCGCGGTCCGCGACCAGCCGGCCGGAACCGAAGGAGCGCAGGACGTACGCGTACTGCTCGGCCGTACTGATCGGTTCCATCCTCGGCCAGGGGTCGGTGGACCAGTCGGCCAGTTCACGCATGATCTCCCGGGCCCGCGCGAGCGCGCTCGGGGCGTCGGGGAAGGATTCGAGCAGGGGGTAGAGCGTGGAGGACATGGAGGGGGAGTCACCTTTCTCGGTGCGCGCGTGCGGGCCGCTCTGCGGCGTTTTTCCGGGTCGGTTCGCCGAGCGTCGTCACTCGCCGTCGTAGGGCGTGACCAGGCCGGTTCGGTAGGCGAGGATGACGAGTTGGACGCGGTCGCGGGCATCCAGTTTGGTCAGGAGGCGGCCCACGTGTGTTCTGGCTGTGCCGGGCCCGATGTGGAGGTGTTCGGCGATCTCGCTGTTGGAGAGGCCGTGTGCGACCAGCGTGAGGACTTCGCGTTCGCGTCGGGTGATCGCCTTCAGCGGGCCGGCCGCCGGTGGTGGCGGGGTCGCGGGGCGGGTGGCGAACTCCCTGATCAGACGGCGGGTGATACCGGGGGCGAGGAGCGCGTCTCCGGCGGCGATGATCCGGACGGCGGCGAGGAGTTCCAGCGGTGGGGTGTCCTTGAGCAGGAATCCGCTGGCCCCGTGGCGCAGTGCTCCGTAGACGTACTCGTCGTGATCGAAGGTGGTGAGCATGAGCACCCGTGTGTCACCGGGCCCGGCCGAGCCGGTGGTGATCAGGCGGGTCGCTTCGAGACCGTCCATACCGGGCATCCGGACGTCCATGAGGACGACGTCCGGCCGCCGCCGGCGCGCCAGTTCGACCGCCTGGACGCCTGTCGCGGCCTCGCCGACGACCGTCAGGTCGGGTGCCGTGTCGACGATGCCGCACAGGCCGACGCGGACGAGGGCCTGGTCGTCGGCGACCACCACCCGGATCACGCGTTCTCCGCACGCGCCGTCAGGGGCAGCCGGGCGGTGACCTGGAAACCGCCCTCCGGCAGCGGCGCGGCCCAAAACCGCCCGCCGTAGAGGTGCACCCGTTCCCGCATGCCGATGAGGCCGTGCCCGGGGATGTGGCCGTCGGCGCCGGGACAGCCCCGGCCGTGGTCGGTGATCTCGACGGCGAGTTCGTCGTCCCGGTAGTCGAGGGTGACGCGCGCGGTGCCGGTCCCGGCGTGCTTGACGACGTTGGTGAGGGCCTCTTGGACGATGCGGTACGCCGACAGGCCGATCCCGGCGGGCAGTTCGCGGGGGTTGCCGGTGATCGTCGACTCGACTCGCACGCCTGCTCCGGCGGTCTGCGCGAGGAGCCGGTCCAGGTCGGCGAGTGCGGGGGTGCCCTCGGCGGGCCGGGGGTCGTCCGTGCGGAGCACGCCGAGCAGCCGCCGCATCTCCGTGAGGGTCTGCCGTCCCGTGGTCTCGATGGCGCTCAGCGCGGCGCGGGCCTCGGCGGGCTTGTCGTCGATGACGAGGTGTCCGAACCCGGCCTGGACGGTGATCACGCTCATGCTGTGCGCGACCACGTCATGCAGTTCCCGTGCGATCCGTATCCGCTCCTCGGTGACCTCGCGCCGCGCCCTGTCCCGCTCGGCCTCGGCCAGCCGGTCACGGTTCCGCTGGAGTTCCCCGGCGTACCTGCGGTGCCGGCCGACCTCGTACCCGGCCGTCCAGGCGGTGACGCAGACGACCGCGAAGGGGGCGACCGCGTCGTGGTGGACCGGGAGCATCACGGCCGCCAGGACGGCCAGGGACGCGGCGAGCGCGGTGAGCGCGGTCCTCGGGCGGCGGACGGCCGCCACCAGGTACAGGACGTAGGCCAGGGGGGCCAGCGCCATCGCCCCGGCCTCCGCCGCCACAGGGGTTGCCAGCAGCGCCGTCAGCAGCGCTCCGTAGGCGGCGAGGGGGTGACGGCGGCGGAGTGCGATCGGCAGCGCGACGAGCGCGGTCTGGGCCAGGGCCAGTGGCAGGCCGCTGTGGGGGGCCAGCACGGACAGGGCGAACAGCGCGTACACGGCGGCGGCCAGGTGGTCCAGCGCCGCCCAGTGGCCGGGCCGCAGCCTTTTGGCCAGCGGAGGCCGCAGCTCTAGGTACATGCGCCCACGGTAACGACGTCCTCCGGGCGTTTCATCAGCCTTGCGGCCTATGCCTGGAGGCATAGGCGGCTCGCTGGAAGTGCCCTGTGGGCGGACGACCACGGCCCGGTGCGGACCGCAGTCTGAGCTTCCCGGGGGAAGTCCTGCACCGAAAAGTGGGGAGTATCGGATGCGCCTGTCCCTAAGAACGCTGGTCGCCGCCGTGGTCGCGCTCTGTGTCAGTGGCACGACGGCGGCCGGAGCGGCCGTGCCGACACGGTCCGGGTTCCAGTGCGTGGTCGACACCGCCGTCCAGCCGCCGGTCCCCGGCGCGATCCTCGACGTCACCGGCCCGCGCGGGCACTTCGACGGCGCGAGCGGGAGGTTCGCCCCGGGAGGCCGTGAGCTGCGTCCGTCCGACACCTTCCGCACGGCGAGCCTGACGAAGACGTTCACCGCCGCCGTCGTCCTCAGGCTCGCCGAGCAGCACAGGCTGCGGCTGGACGATCCGGCCGGGAAGTACCTCGACGCGGGCCTCGCCGGCCGGCTGGACGCGGCGGGCGGCTCGCGGATCACCGTGCGGCAGCTGCTGGACCACACGGCCGGGCTGTACGACTACGCCACCGATCCCCGGTGGCAGGACGAGGTGCTCGCCCACCCGGACAAGACCTGGACGCCGCGCGAACTCGTCGAGTGGGCGTTCGCCCACGGGGCGCCGTACTTCCGGCCCGGTACGGGCTTCCACTACTCCGACACCGGATACGTGCTCGCCGGGTTCATCGTCGAGAAGGTCACCGGCAGGCCGCTCGCGCACGCGTACCGCACGCTGATCCTCGATCCGCTGGGGATGAGGGACACGTATCTGGAGCACTGGGAGAAGGCGCGCGGCGGCCCCCTGTCGCACCCTTACTGGGGCACCGTGGACACCCGCTTCTTCAACCCCACGTTCGACACCTTCGGCGGTGGCGGCCTCGTCTCCACCAGCGCCGACCTGACCAGGTTCATGCGGGGCCTGTTCGGCGGCAGGGTGTTCCGGCACCCCGCGACCCTGCGCACCATGATGACCCCCACCGCGCAGAGCGACCGGACCTACGGGCTCGGCATCCAGAGCGCCACCGAGCCCGACGGGGAGAGGTTCTGGTTCCACACCGGCGCCTGGGGGGCGTTCCAGCTGTACGCGCCGGCCCACCGCGTCTCCGTCACCGGCACCGTCAACCAGGCGGCCCCGCCCCACACGCTGCTCCAGCGGGCCTTCACCCTCGCCCTCGGCGCACCGGTGCCGCCCTGCACGCCCTGACGGCCGGATCAGCGGGCGGGCAGTGACCGCGCGGCCCGGGTGATCCACAGCAGAACCAGCGCGGCGGCCTGGACACAGGCGACGACGACGATCAGAAGGGGGACGGACATGTCGTACAGCACTCCCGTCAAGGCGCCGCCGGCCAACGCGGTCGCGCCCATGACCCCGGCGAAGACGCCGTACGCGGTGGCCCGGCGGCCCACGGGGACGAGGTCGGCGACGGTGGCGCGCAGCGTGGACTCCTGGACCCCGACGGCGGCGCCCCACACCAGGGCACCCGCCACGGCGATCCCCACCGTGTCGGTGAAGGCCAGGGCGGGAACGGCGGCGGACAGCAATGGCAGGACGGCGAGGACCTGGGCGCCGAACCGGTCGTACAGCCAGCCCGTGGCCAGCGCCGCGACCGCGTCCGCCGCCATGGCCGCCGCGTACAGCACCGGCACCGTCGCGGTCGGCACCAGGTGCCGGACGACCAGGTGGTAGGAGAGCACGCCGAAGGTGGCGAAGCCGGTGAGGGTCGCGGCGGTGAAGACCGCGTAGGCCCAGAAGGCCCTCGGCAGCTTCCTCTCGGGGGACACGCCTGGGCCGGGCTCCTGGAGCCCGGCCGGACCGGTCCCCTGGGGCGCCGCCGCGTCGGCCGCCGTCTCGTAGGCCACCGGATCGGGAACCCTGGCCCGCAGCCAGAGCAGCAGCGCGATCGCGGCCACGCCGGGCAGCGCGAGCACCCCGAGCGCCGGGGCGTAGTCGCCGCCGGTGAGGGCGAGGACGCCCGCCACGGTGAGGGGGCCGACGAGCGCGCCGACCTGGTCCATGGCCTCGTGCACCGCGAAGCCGCGGCCCCGGCCGGTGGCGGCGGTGGCGTGCGAGAGGAGGGTGTCCTTGGCCGGGGAGCGCACGGCCTTGCCGACGCGTTCCGCGATCACCAGGGCGCAGGCCGCCCACAGGACGCCGGTCAGACCGAGCACCGGGACGGTGGCCGCCGTCAGGACGTATCCGGCGATCGTCCAGGCCCAGAAGCGGCGGCTGCGGTCGGCCAGCGGCCCCGAGGCCAGCCGCAGTCCGAGCGCGGCGGCCTCGCCCGCGCCCGTGACCACGCCGACCACGGCCGCGGAGGCGCCCAGGTGGGCGAGCAGCGGGCCGGTGACGGAACGGGCGCCCTCGTAGACGAAGTCCATCAGCAGACTGACCCCGCCGAACACCAGCACGAACCGCCACGCCGAGAGTCCGTGGGCGGGCCGGTCCGACGGTTCGGGCGTGGAGGAGGTGGCGCGGGCGGGCATCGTGAGCTCCTTCCCGCCCTGAGGGCGCTCTCTTCCCCGTCGGTCCGCGTCCACCAGAGGCAGGACAGCGGACGGTGCGAGACTACGGCGCTCCTGAGCGGGGGCGTAACCGGTCGGTACGGCCGGTACCTGAACGCATCCTGACTGCCGCGCGGTTCTCCCGGCCCGACGGGTCCGGGCTGATCACGATGGCGGCATGCACATCCGCGCCGCGTCCTGGCTGCGGCACCGGCTCGGCCGGGCCGTCGTCCTCGCCTACGTCCTCGCCCTGGTCCTGCCCTCCCCCGGCCTGTGGCTGCGCCGCCCTCATGCCTTGCCGTCGGCGCACCTGACCCTGCACACCGCGCCGCTCCTGCTGTCCGTGGTGCTGTTCTCGGCCGGGCTCCAGGTCCCGGTCCGCGCGCTGGGGGCTCTGGTGCGGCGTCCGAAGGTGCTGCTCGCCGGGCTTGTGCTGCATCTGGCGATCCCCGTGGTGGTCGTGCCGTTCGTCGCTCTCCTCCTGCGGGGCGCCCCCGACGCCGACGGCGGCAGTGGTCTGCTGACGGCGATGATCCTCGTCGTGGCGATGCCGGTCGCCGCCGGGGCGACCGTGTGGACCGACAAGGGTGAGGGGGACCGGCCGGCGATGGTGGGGCTCGTCCTGGCCTCGACACTCCTCAGTCCGCTGACCACTCCGGTGCTGCTGGCGGCGCTGTCGCCGCTGCTCAGGGGCGGTTACGCGGACACCCTCGCCTCGACCGGACGGCTGGCCGCGGGCGGGTTCTCGCTGACGTCCGTGGTGCTGCCGTGCGCGGCGGGCCTGCTGGGTCCGCTTGTGCTGCCCGCGCGGTGGCTGGGCCGTCTGGTCGCCGTGGTGGCGCCTGCGGCCCTGGTGGGTTCGCTGGTGCTGACGTACGTCAACGCCTGCGGTGCCCTCGGATCCGCTCTGGCCCGGCCGCGTCCGCTGCTGTTCGCCGCCGCCCTGGCCGTGGCCGCCCTGGTCTGTCTGCTCTCCTTCGCCCTCGGCCGGACCGCCGCCCGCTGCCTGCGGCTGGAGGCGCCCACCGCCTCGTCGCTGACGCTCGCCTGCGGCATGAACAACAGCAGTGCGAGCGCGGTCCTGCTCACCGCGTGCCTGCCCGACAAACCGCACCTGCTCCTGCCCGTCCTCGCCTACGGGCTGCTCCAGAAGACCGCCGCGAACCGGATCGTCACCCGACTGCGGACGGCTCCCGCCGCGGTGGGCGCCTGAAGTCGTTCATCGGGAACGTTTCCGGCTCCGCCATCGTCTACAGTTCAGTAGACCGTCTACGGAACTGTAGTCAGTCGCCGTGTCCGGCAGTCCGAAGGAACGACGAAGGGGTCCCGCCGATGACCACAGCCCTCCACCTGTCGTCGCAGCTCGCCGTCAATCCGCTCGACGCCCGGTCCCTGCTGTCCGCGTTCGGCGTGCTGGGCGTGGGCGTGGTGCTGTTCGCCGAGACGGGGCTGCTGATCGGGTTCTTCCTGCCGGGCGACTCGCTGCTGTTCACGGCCGGCCTGCTGTGCACGGGCGCCGACGACCGAGGCCTCAAACTCTCGCCGGCCCCGCTGCTGGCCGCCGCCGCGCTGGGGGCGCTGGCCGGTTCGCAGTGCGGCTATCTCCTGGGCCGTCGTGCGGGCGGCGCCCTGCTCGCCCGGAGCGGTTCGGCCCGCCTGCACGAGGGGGCCAGACGCGCGCAGGAGCTGCTGGAGCGGTACGGGTACGCGAAGGCGATCGTCCTGGCACGCTTCGTCCCGGTGGTGCGCACGGTCCTGAACCCGATGGCGGGCGCCCTGGGGGTTCCGGTGCGGACGTTCACCGTCTGGCAGGTGGCCGGAGGGCTGGTGTGGAGCCTCGGCCTCACCCTCGCGGGATACGCGCTGGGCTCCTCCGTACCGAACGTGGACCGCTACCTGCTGCCGATCGTCGCGGTGATCCTGGCCCTCTCGCTGATCCCGGTCGCCTCCGAGATGTACCGCTCGCGCCGGGACGCCAGGGCGAAGGAGGCACGCGGATGACCATCGCCCTGGACGGCTCGGCCTGCATCGCCCGGCACGTGGGCGCCCCCACGTCGGCGACGGCACTCGCCGCCACCCCTCCGCGCCCGCCGCTGGAGCTGTCGTGAAGCGCGGCCAGGTCGCCGAGCTGGCGGGCAGTTGCGGGCTCGGCGCGTGGATGGGGTTCGGTGTGCTGGCCGTGGCGGTGACGGGCCAGGACGGCTTGCCGCTGTTCGGGGACGCGGACATCCTCACGTGGTGCGTCGGTCACCGGCCCGCCGTGGCGGTGGCGTTCGCGCGCGGGCTGACCGGCACCGGGACCGGTGTCGTCCCGTACGCGCTGGCGGTGCTGGCCGCGCTCGTCGCCGGGCGCACCCCACGGCAGCGCGCGCTCGCCGTCGCCCTCTGTGGGGGCTGTCTCGGGGCGGGCCAGGCGTTGCGGTACGCGGTGATGTCGCTCGTCGACCGGCCTCGGCCGGCCCTGGGGGACTGGGCGACGCACGCATCGGGCGGCGCGTTCCCGTCCGGGCACACGACCACGGCGGCCCTCGCCGCGGGGTTGCTGATCATCGCCGTCCGCGTGCGCTGGGCACGCGGCACCGTCCCGTTCACGCTGGTCATCGGCGGGTGGGGCGTGTCGGTGGGCCTGACGCGCGTGTATCTCGGTGTGCACTGGTTCACCGACGTCGTCGGCGGCTGGCTGTTCGCCGTCGGCTGGCTGGCCCTGTGCCTGAGCGCGGTGGCCCACTGGCTTCCCGACCGGTGGACACCGGGGACGGCAAGACCGGCGGACGTGGCACGAGAGCGGAGGGAGGAGCATGCGCCGGACGATCCTGGTCGTCGAGGACGACCACGCCCTGCGTGACGTGCTGGTGCGCGGGCTGCGCGACGAGGACTTCGACCCCGTGCCCGCGCCGGACGGCGCGACGGCCCTGCGCCTCGCCACCTCCGGCGTCCGCGCCGCCGTCCTCGACATCGGGCTGCCGGACGCCGACGGGCGGGACGTGTGCCAGGCGATGCGCGCGAACGGATTCCTCTCTCCCGTGATCTTCCTGACCGCCCATCACCGGCTGAGCGACCGGCTGTCCGGGTTCTCCGCCGGAGGCGACGACTACCTGCCCAAGCCGTTCCACCTCGCCGAACTCGCCGCCCGCCTGCGGGCAGCCCTCAAGCGGGCCGCACCACCGGCCGCCACAGCGGGGGATCTGGCGCTGGACGCGGTCCGGCACGTGGTCAGCGTCCGAGGCGCCCCGGTCGACCTGACGCCGACCGAGTTCCGGCTCCTGGCCGCGCTCATGGCGGCCTCCGGAGGCATCGTGCCCCGCCGCGAACTGGTCCGGGCGGCCTGGCCCGAGGGCGCCCAGGTGCACGACAACACCCTGGACCAGTACCTGACCCGCCTGCGCCGCAAGCTGCGCGAGGCGGGCAGCGAGCGGACGATCGGCACGGCACGCGGTATCGGCCACCGGCTGTCATGAACGGCACCCGCCGCCGACCGCGGCCCGCCGCGACCGCGTTCCTGCGCCCTCTGACGCCCCGCACCCTGCGCGACCGGCTCTCCCTCGTGGCCCTCACGACGGCCGCGCTGCTGATGCTCGTCCTCACCGCCGCCTTCACCACCATGGCCCGGCACCGCCTCCGGCACCAGGCGGACGACGAACTGCGCACCCGCGCCGCCGCCGTCGCGACGACCGTCGACACCACCGGGACGACCGTCCGCGTCCTGGAGACCTCCGACGACGCCCTCCTCGACACGAACGTGTGGATCTACGCGGGCGGACGCCTCCTCGAAGGGCCGCCGAACGCGGGCCGCCTCACCCCCATCGCCGCCACCCTCGCCGGGCACGGCGGACGGCTGTGTCTCAGCACCGACGTCGACGGCCCGCTCCGGCTGTGCTCCCACCGGGTGTCCGGAACCGGCAGCGAGGCCACCGTGGTCACCGCGCTCGACCTCACCCCCTACCGGAACTCGGCCGACACCCTGCTCCTGGGATCGCTCGCGCTGGACCTCGTGATGCTCGCCTGCACCTACGCCCTGACCCGGCTGGCGGTGGGCCGCGCGCTGCGCCCCGTCCGCACGATGACCGACCAGGCCACCCAGTGGAGCGCCGTCGCCTCCGAGGAACGCTTCGCCCATACACGGCACCCGGCCGAACTCGCCCGTCTCGGCGCCTCACTGGACGCCCTGCTCGACCGCATCCGCACCCTCCTGCGCCACGAGCGGCAGCTCACCGGGGAGCTCTCGCACGAGCTGCGCACGCCCCTGAGCCGGATCATCGCCGAACTCGACTGGTGGCAGGCCCGTCCGCGCACCGCCGACCAGACCCACGCCACCCACAAGGTCATCGCGGAAGCCGCCCAGTCCATGCGCGCCATCTGCGACACCCTCCTCGACGACGCCCGCGACGGCACCCTCCCCGCTCCCGGCACCGCCGAGATCCTCCCCACCCTGCGCCGCCTCACCGAACTCCTCGGCACACCACCCCACTTGACGATCACGGCCGACGGCCCACCGCTGACGGCCGGAGTTCCACCCGCCCTCCTCGAACGCATCGTCAGCCCCCTCCTGGCCAACGCCTGCCGGTACGCCCGCGCCGAGGTCACCGTCCGCGCCGACCGCACACCCGACGGCGTACGCCTCGACGTCACCGACGACGGCCCCGGCGTGCCGCCCCCGTTCACCGCACACCTCTTCGAGCCCGGCCGGCGCGCGGATCCCGCCGACGGACACGGCGGAGCGGGCCTGGGACTGCCGCTGGCGCGCCGCCTGGCCCGCTCCGCCGGCGGCGAGGTGACCCACGACGCCGGACACGCCCCCGGTGCACGGTTCACGGTCAGCCTGCCCGCCGGGTGACGTCGCGTCGCTGTCGGCTACCGCCTCACCCTCGGCATCCCCAGCCCGATCCATGTGATGATCTCCCGCTGGATCTCGTTGTTGCCGCCGCCGAAGGTGAAGATGACGGCGGAGCGGTAGCCGCGCTCCAGCTCGCCGTGGAGGACGGCGCCGGCCGAGCCCTCCTGGAGCGCGCCGGGGGCGCCGACGATCTCCAGGAGCCAGGCGTAGGCGTCGCGGCGGGCCTCGGAGCCGTAGACCTTGACGGCGGAGGCGTCCTGGGGGGTGAGGGTGTCGTTCTGGACGGCTTGGACCATCTGCCAGTTGAGGAGTTTGAGGGCGTCGAGCTTGATGTGGGTCTGGGCGAGGCGGCGGCGGACCCAGGGGAGGTCGATGACGCGGCGGCCGTCGGCGAGTTTCGTGTCGGTCGCCCAGCGCTGGACGTCCTGGAGGGCGCGGACGGCCATGGTGCCGTGGGCGGCGAGGGTGACGCGCTCGTGGTTGAGCTGGTTGGTGATCAGCCGCCAGCCCTCGTTCTCGGCGCCGACCCGGTTGGTGACGGGGACGCGGACGTTCTCGTAGTAGCTCGCTGTGGTGTCGTGGGAGGCGAGGGTGCGGATGACCGTGCAGGAGTAGCCCGGGTCCGTGGTCGGGACGAGCAGCATCGTGATGCCCTTGTGGGGTGGAGCTTCGGGGTCGGTGCGGGTGGCGAGCCAGATCCAGTCGGCGGTGTCGCCGTTCGTCGTCCAGATCTTCTGCCCGTTGACGACGTACTCGTCCCCCTCGCGCACGGCCCTCGTCTTCAGGGACGCGAGGTCGGTGCCCGCGCCGGGTTCGCTGTAGCCGATGGCGAAGTCGATCTCGCCGGACAGGACACGCGGCAGGAAGTAGGCCTTCTGTTCCTCGGTGCCGTAGCGCATGAGGGTCGGGCCGACGGTGTTGAGGGCCATCAGCGGCAGCGGGACGCCCGCCTGTGCCGCCTCGTCGAAGAACACGAACTGCTCGACGGGGGTCAGGCCCCGGCCCCCGTACTCCTTCGGCCAGCCGACGCCGAGCCAGCCGTCCGCGCCGAGGCGCCGGATCGTCTCCCGGTAGAACCGTTTCGCGCCGACCGGGTCGGCGTGCCGGGCGTACGCCCCGTCCGGGACCAACTCCGCGAAGTACTCCCGCAGTTCGGCGCGCAGTCGCTGCTGTTCGGGGGTCTGGTCGAGGTGCACGGCGCCTCCTGGTGGCCCATGGCCGGTGTCCTGACGGCGCACACGGTAGAACGTGTTCCAGAAATAGGGAATGGCGGACGGCGTTGTCAGTGGGGGTCGGCACAATGGGGATCACGGACGAGAGAAGGGGGTTGCCGGTGCGGCGCACGGATACGGGGGACGTCGTATGACGCATCGTCTCCTCCTCATCGCCCCCGCCCTCTCCCCCGCCCTGCGGGAGGCGCGGTTCGACGACGGGTGTCCGCTGGACGAGGCCGGGGTGCGGGCGGCGCGGAAAGCGGCCGACGGGATGCCGGTGGCCGCGCGGGTGTGGTGCTCGCCGAGCGTGCGGTGCCGGGAGACGGCCGCCGAGCTGGGGCTGACGGCGGTGGACGTGCCGGAGTGGGCCGGGCTGGACGCCGGGCGATGGCGCGGGGAGACCCTCGCGGAGGTGAGCGCACGGGAGCCGGAGGCCCTCGCCGGGTGGCTGTCCGATCCGGGGGCGGCTCCGCACGGCGGGGAGTCGGTGCGGGCGTTCTGCGACCGGGTGGCGGGGTGGCTGACGGCGGGCGGCGAGTGGTCGGGGCGGACGGTCGCGGTGGTCGAGCCGGAGGTGGTGCGGGCTGTCGTCGTCCGGCTGCTGGGGGCGCCGGAGGAGGCGTTCTGGCGGGTGGACGTGCCGCCGTTGTCGGGGGTGGAGGTCAGCGGGAGGGGCGGGCGGTGGAATGTGCGGGTGGGTGGGGGCGCGCTGTGAACTCGGCTCGATGCGGACTCGGCCTTCTGCGAACGCGGCTCGCTGTGAGCGCCGCCCGATCCGCACGCGGCCCTCAGCGAACGCGCCCCCACTTCCCTCAGCTGATCTCGCGCTTCAGGATCTTCCCTGTCGACGTCATGGGCAGCGCCTCCGCGAACTCCACGACACGCGGGTACTTGTACGCGGCCAGCCGCTCCTTCGCCCAGTCCACGAGTTCCTCCTCGGTCACCTCGACGCCGGCCCGGCGGACGACGACCGCCTTGATCTCCTCCCCGTGCGAGGGGTGCGGAACGCCGATCACGGCCACCAGGGACACCGCGGGATGCCCCATGAGGAGTTCCTCGATCTCCCGGGGATACACGTTGAACCCACCCCGGATGATCATGTCCTTGGCCCGGTCGACGATGTAGTAGTACCCGTCGGAGTCCCGCCGCGCGAGGTCCCCGGTCCGGAACCACCCGTCCTGAAGGACCTCGGCGGTCGCGTCGGGCCGCTTGTAGTACCCCTTCATGACGTTGTGCCCCTTGATCGCGATCTCCCCGATCGCCCCCTCCTCCGCCACCGGCGAGTCCCCGTCCAGGAGCCGCATCTCGACCCCCGGCACGGGCAGCCCGATGGACCCCACGCGCGGCTCCTCCCCGAGCACGGAGAACGCCGCGACCGGAGACGTCTCGGACAGCCCGTACCCCTCCAGGATGGTCACGCCGAACCGCTCCCGGAACTCCCGGTGCACCTCGTGCGGCAGCGCGGACCCTCCGGACACGGCGACCCGCAGATTCCGGGCGAGCGTCTCGACGTCCACGGAGTCGTCGAGGGCGCCGAGCAGCGCCCAGTACATCGTGGGGACGCCCCCGAAGAACGTGACCTTCTCGGAGAGCATCAGCTTCAGCGCGGCGGCCGGTTCGAAGCGGGGCAGCATCACGATCGTCCCGCCATAGGCGAGCGCCCCGTTCTGGACGACCGTCTGCCCGAAGGAGTGGAACAGCGGCAGCACGCACAGGAACGTGTCCGGCCGTTCGACGGACGCCCCGAACAGCGCCTCGTCGATCAGGACGTTGTCCCGCATGTTCCGGTGCCGCAGCTCGGCTCCCTTGGGGCGGCCCGTGGTGCCGGAGGTGTAGAGGATGACGGCGGTGTCGTCCTCGTCCGTCGCCACCGTCTCGAAGACCGGCGACCGCCCCGCCCACGGCAGTTCGCGCGCCGGGTCGACGACGAACAGCTCGACGCCGTCGGCCTCTTCCACGGCCTCGCGGGCGTACGCGCCGATGGGCAGCTCGGGCGTGCCCTCGAACGCGATGAACACCTTCGCGTCGGAGTCCTGGAGGTGGTAGGCGACCTCGCGCGGCTTGAGCAGCACGTTCAGCGGGACGACCGTCGCGCCGGCCTTGAGGATGCCGTAGTAGGCGAACGTGAAGTACGGCAGGTTCGGCATCGACAGGGCGACCTTGTCGCCGGGCCGCACGCCCGCCTCCGTCAGCAGGTTCGCGACCTGCCCGGCCGCCGCCTCGACCTGCGCGTACGACAGCCGCAGCTCGCCGAAGACGATCGCGGTGCGCTCCGGATGACGGACGGCCGAGTCGTCCAGGAACCCGGCGAGGTTGTACACGGTCATGGTTTTCCCTCATCGCTGGAACGGTCGCTCAGCGGACGGTAGTTGAGTCCGCTCCTCCGCCGCAAGGATCTTGGACCAAAGATCTGCGCAGGTCAGAGGCTTGACGCGTGGTCCGGCACATAGTTCTGGAGATCGCGCGGCGGGCGCACGTACCCGGTGGACGGCGGGCGCTCGGGCAACTCCAGGACGGGCAGCGGGACTTCGCGGTAGGGCACCGAGTCCAGCAGGTGGGCGATCATGTTCAGCCGGGCTCGTTTCTTGTCGTCGCTCTCGACGACCATCCACGGTGCCTCGGGGATGTCGGTGTGCACGAGCATCTCGTCCTTGGCGCGCGAGTACGCCTCCCAGCGGGTGATGGACTCCAGGTCCATCGGGGAGAGCTTCCAGCGGCGCACCGGGTCGTCGAGCCGCTTGCGGAACCGGTCCTGCTGTTCGCCGTCGCTGACCGAGAACCAGTACTTCCGCAGGATGATCCCGTCCTCGACGAGCATCCGCTCGAAGATCGGGCACTGCCGCAGGAACCGCTGGTACTCCTGCTTCGTGCAGAACCCCATGACGTGCTCGACTCCGGCGCGGTTGTACCAGGACCGGTCGAGGAGCACGATCTCCCCGGCCGCCGGGAGGTGCTCGATGTACCGCTGGAAGTACCACTGGGTGCGCTCGCGCTCGGTCGGCTTCGGCAGCGCGACGACGCGGGCGACGCGGGGGTTCAGGTGTTCGGTGACGCGCTTGATCGTGCCGCCCTTCCCGGCCGCGTCCCGCCCTTCGAAGACGACGACCAGCCGGGCGCCCTCCGCCCGCACCCACTCCTGGAGCTTCACCAACTCCGTCTGCAGCCTGAACAGTTCGTTCTCGTACGCCTTCCGCTTGAGGGACCCCGCCGTCTTCTCGCCGGCCATACCGCCTCTTTCCGCCGCCGTACAGGTGTACGCCCGAAGTCTAAGGAGAGGCGCCCCTTCCGGCGTACGCTGGCACCCATATGGACGCCCGTCTCGCCGTCGCCGCCCGCCTCACCGGCACCCCCGCACGGCAGGTACGCGCCTTCTCCGGCACGGTCGCCGAGGTGGACCTCACCGACGGCCGCGCGGTGATCGTCAAACACGCGGGCACCCCGCAGGCGGCCCGCGCGGAGGCCGCCGGGCTGCGCTGGCTGGCGGCTGCGGACGCGCTCCCGATTCCGGTTGTGCACGGGGACGACGGTGCGTGGCTCGTCACCGAGCGGGTGCCGCCGGGAGAGCCGAGCGCCTCGGGCGCCGTCGCGCTGGGCCGTGGTCTCGCCGCGCTGCACGCGTCCGGCGCCCCCGCGTACGGCGCGCCCCCGCCGGGCGGGCCGGTGGAGGCGTACATCGGGCCGGCGCCCATGCGGAACGTACCGAGTGCCTCCGGCGCGGACTGGGCCGCCTGGTACGCCGAGCAGCGGGTGCTGCCGTATCTGCGGACGGCGGTGGATCGGGGGGTGATGTCCGTCGCTGAGGGAGCGGTGGTGGAGCGTGCGTGTGCGCGGCTCCCGGGGATCGCCGGGCCCGCGGAGCCTGCGGCGCGGCTGCACGGCGACCTCTGGAACGGGAACGTGCTGTGGGGTGCGGACGGGCGGGCGTGGCTGATCGATCCCGCCGCGCACGGGGGCCATCGGGAGACCGACCTCGCGATGCTGCGGCTCTTCGGGTGTCCGTTCCTGGAGCGGGTGGTCTCGGGGTACGAGGAGGTCGCGCCGCTGGCGGAGGGGTGGCGGGAGCGGGTGGGGGCGCACCAGTTGTTTCCGCTGCTGGTGCATGTGGTGCTGTTCGGTGAGGGGTATGTGGGGCGGGCGGTGGAGGCGGCGCGGAGCGTCACCGTCTAAGGGCTCAGGACGCCCTAAGGGCGCAGGGGTCACCGCGTGCAGCTCAGTGCGCGCCCAGTCCCCCGCCCCCGAACGACCCGCTGGACCCCGGCGACCACCTGCGCCGGATCTTCGAGTCGCTGTGCCTGGTCTGCATGTTGGTGAGTTCGTACGGGGTGAGGGCGTGACCGCCCTTGGGCACCTTCGGGACCTCCTCGGGCTCGCGGTTCTCCAGGATCTCGTGCACCGCGCCCTCCGGTGGGAGGTGCGGCTGCTCGTCGGGGCGCGGGCAGGGCGGCTCGCGCATCTTGATCCGGTTGCCCAGCCAGAACGCGCCGAGCAGCATGGCCACGAGCGCCACGCCGACGACGAACATCCCCAGGCTGAGCAGGCCGCTCGGGGCGGCCAGCACAACGGATGCGGTAGTCATATCACCCGCATACCCCATCAAAGGGGCGCGAACCCTCCTATTACCGCCGGATCCGGCGGTAGACACCACGGCCGGCGAGCACCCCACTCCGCAGCGTTCCGGATTCCCTGCGACCGAGCCCGCGAGAGCGCACGGGCGCAAGGGCGCGACAAACCTAGCGTTTGCTTGGTAGCGCTGGCTATGGTGACGGGATGGCCCTCCAGCTGGACATGTCGGGCAAGGTCGTCCTGGTCACCGGAGGCACGCGCGGGGTGGGCGCGGGCATCGCGGAGATGTTCCTGAAGGCGGGCGCGCACGTCGAGGTGTGCGCCCGCACCGCACCCGCCGAACCCCCGCCCCACTTCAGCCGGTTGGACGTCCGCGACCCCGACCAGGTGGACCGCTGGATCGCGGACGTCTCCCGCCGCCACGGGCGCATCGACGTCGCCGTCAACAACGCGGGCGGCGCCCCGTACGCCCCCTTCGCGGACGCCTCCCCGGGCTTCCACCGCAAGGTCACCGAACTGAACTTCCTCGCGCCGGTCCACGTGTGCCGCGCGGTGTTCCCGGTGATGGCCGACGGCGGGCTCGTCCTCAACGTCACCTCGATCAGCGCGCGCCGGGCGAGCCCGGGGACGGCCGTGTACGGCGCGGCGAAGGCGGCGCTGGAGAGCCTGACGGCGTCCCTGGCCGTGGAGTGGGCGCCCCGGATACGGGTGAACGCGGTGAGCTGCGGCCTCGTCGAGACGCCGGGGTCGATGGACCACTACGGGGACGCGGAGCAGGTCGCGCGGATCGCGGCGACGATCCCGCGCGGGGTGTTCGCCCGCCCCGAGGACGTGGGCGGCGCCTGTGTCCTGCTGGCGTCGCCGCTGGCCGCGCACGTGACGGGCGCTGTGCTGAACGTGGACGGGGGCGGCGAGTGGCCGGCGTTCCTGCGGCACACGCCGAACGGCTGACGTGCCGTGATCGCTATGCTGTGCCCCGCACCGGGCCAGGCTGGAAGGAACGACGACATGGCGGTACGACGCCCCGTCCGCACGGCGGCCGACAACGGCTCACCGAAGGCGGGTTCGGACCGCCGGGCCGAACTCCTGGCGATCGCGGCCTCGTTGTTCGCCGCCCGTGGCTACAGGCAGACCACGGTCCGGGACATCGCCGACGAGGCGGGCATCCTCTCGGGCAGCCTGTACCACCACTTCGCGTCGAAGGAGGAGATGCTCGACGAGATCCTCCGGGATTTCCTCGGCCGCCTCCTGGAGCGTTTCACCGCGATCGAGGCGGCGGAGCGGGATCCGCGCCGGGTCCTGGACCAGCTCGTCCAGCATTCCTTCGCCGTCATACACGAGACGCCCGAGGCGGTCGCCCTCTACCAGAACGAGTCCGGGTCCCTGTCCGGCCAGCCCCGGTTCGCCTACGTCGAGCAGTGGGGCCGCAAGATCGAGAAGATCTGGCTGCGCGCCCTCACGGCGGGCCAGCAGTCCGGCGCCTTCCGGGCGGACGTCGACGCGCGTCTCACCTACCGGTTCATCCGCGACACGGTGTGGTGCTCGGTCCGCTGGTACCGCCCGCGCGGCCGGTTCCGCCACGAGGCGGTCTCCGAGCAGTACCTGCGGATCCTGTACGGCGGTCTCGTCACGGAGTGACGGGCACCTCCCGGTTCCGCAGCCCCCGGGGGTCGATCTCCTCCCGGATCAGGCGGAGTTCGGCCTCGTCGGGCACCCGGGTCTCGGTGACGCCGGTCGCGTCGAGGTCGAAGCCGGTGCGGGCGCGGACGTCGTCCACGGTGACGCCGGGGTGGACGGAACGGATGCGCAGCCGGCCGTCGTCGCCGTAGTCCAGGACCGCCAAGTCCGTGATGACCACGCCGAGGTGATGGAACGTCAGTCCGCGTGCACGGTTGTTGCCGACGCCGCAGACCACGTCCACGTTCTCCACGAACACCTTCGGCGAGTGCCGGGCGACCCAGTAGTCCACGCGGTGGTTGGCGGTGTTGCCGGGTGCACCGCGCACGCCGATCAACTGGCGTGCGGGTGTGCGCCAGTTGCCGACGGCGGAGATGTTCTGGTTGCCGTAGCGGTCGAGTTGACTGGCGCCCATCATGCTCTGCCGGCGTCCGCTCTCCAGGAGTTCGAAGATCCGCCCGAACGGCACCCAGCCCTCCACCACTCCCCCGTCGGCCGCCGTGCCGCCCAGGGGTGGCGGCTCGCTCATGTAGTACGCCTCGCCGTCGGAGAGGACCAGGTCGGGGCTGGTGGTGAGGCGGGCCAGCCGGGCGCCGATCATCGGGACGAACCCGACCGCGTGGGCGAGCACCTCTCCGGCGCCCTGCCAGGTGTCGGCGCAGGCGGCGGCGCACACCTCGGCGCGCGTGATCATCGCACCTCCTCGGCGTGGAAGTCGGTGACGGCCTGCTGGTAGGCCGGTTCGTCGCCGTCCAGGAACCGTTTCCGGAACAGTTCCCAGGCCGCCGGGTCCTTCGCGGAGGCCGCGTAGTGGGCCTGGAACGCCTCGTCGCGGGGGTGGTCCGGCACGCAGGACGTGAAGTGGGCGCCGCGCGGAGTCTCGATCACTCCGGTGACGAAGATCCGGCTGATCAGCAGCGTCTGGGCGGGCCCCTCGGCGAGCAGATCGGGGACGACGCGTTCGGCGCTGACGTAGCAGCGGTCGGCGGCGCGGGCGAACAGGTCGTCGAAGTAGGGGTCGGGGCCCAGGTACTGGGCATTCCCGGACGGGTCGGCGCGGTTCATGTGGAGGAGGGCGACGTCCAGCCGGAGGGCCTTCATCGCGACGTACTCCTCACCCGTGTAGGGGGATGTGACGGTTCTGAGGTCGGGGTTCATGGTCAGGACGTCCGAGCCGAGTCCGGCGCGGGTCGGCAGGAACGACAGCCGGCTCGCCGCCGCGCGCAGCCCGGTGACGACCATGCCCTCGTCGTACTCGGCGGTCTCGATCTCCCCGCGTTCGCGGGCGGCGCGGAAGTGGGGGTCGAGGGCGATGGAGTCCAGGGAGACGAAGCCGTAGACCAGCTTGCGGACCTTCCCCGCCGCGCACAGGAGTCCGGCGTCCGGGCCGCCGAAGGTGACGACGGTCAGGTCCCGGGCGTCGCCGCGCAGGATCTCCCGGACCAGCGCCATGGGTTTGCGGCGCGAGCCCCAGCCGCCGATCCCGATGGTCATGCCGGACTCGACGGCCGCCGCGAAGTCCGCCAACTCCATTGTCTTGTCGCCCATGTTCACCCTCTCGCAAGTGGGGCGTGACGGCGTAGACCAAACAAACGCTTGGTGGGTTACCGTAGAACGCCGTTCCGGCTCCGACAAGCGGGGGGACGTATGGACCTGCCCCGGTACGTGCCCGGCCACGGGCTGCTCGCGGGGAAGACGGTGGTGGTCACGGCCGCCGCCGGCGCGGGGATCGGTTCGGCGGTGGTGCGGCGGTGCCTCGAAGAGGGCGCGCGTGCGGTGGTGTTGGGGGATGTGCACGAGCGGCGGCTCGCGGAGGCGCACGAGGCGCTGGGCAAGGAGTTCGGGGCGGACCGGGTGGCGACCGCCGTCTGCGATGTGACCGTCGAGGAGCAGGTCGAGGAACTCCTCGACGCGGCAGAGGCGTTCGGCGGGGTCGAGGTGATGGTGAACAACGCGGGGCTCGGCGGGACGTGTTCGGTGCTGGAGATGACCGACGCGCAGTGGGGGCGGGTCCTGGACGTCACGCTGACGGGGACGTTCCGGTGTGTGCGGGCCGCCGGGCGGCGGATGCGGCGGGGCGGGGTGATCGTCAACAACGCGTCGGTGGTGGGGTGGCGGGCCCAGGAGGGGCAGGCGCACTACGCCGCCGCCAAGGCCGGGGTGATGGCGCTGACGCGGTGCGCGGCGCTGGATCTCGCTCCGCACGGCATCCGCGTGAACGCCGTGTCGCCGAGCCTCGCGCTGCATCCGTTCCTGGAGAAGGTGACCAGCGCCGAGCTGTTGGACGAGCTGACGGGCCGGGAGGCGTTCGGGCGGGCGGCGCAGCCGTGGGAGGTGGCCAACGTGGTGGTGTTCCTGGCGAGCGGCTACGCCTCCTACATGACCGGTGAAGTGGTCTCCGTGAGCAGTCAACACGCCTGAGAGGAGGGCCTGTTGTGACTTCAGCGCTGCGCACGCCGCTGTGCGAGCTGGCCGGGGTGCGGTATCCGATCGTGCAGACCGGGATGGGGTACGTGAGCGGGCCCGAGCTGACGGCGGCGACGGCCGCTGCCGGGGGGCTCGGGATCCTGGCCGGGGCGACGCTGTCGCTGGAGGAGACGCGGGACGCGATCCGGGCGGTGCGGGAGCGGACGGACGCGCCGTTCGGGGTGAATCTGCGCGGGGACGCGCCCGATGTCCTGGAGCGCGGTGAGTTGCTGGTGCGGGAGGGGGTGCGGGTCGCGTCGTTCGCGCTGGCGCCCCGGGAGCGGGTGGTGCGGCGGCTCAAGGAGGCGGGGCTGGTCGTCGTGCCGTCGGTCGGGGCGCGTCGGCACGCGGAGAAGGTGGCGGAGTGGGGGGTGGACGCCGTGATCGTCCAGGGCGGTGAGGGGGGTGGGCACACGGGGGCCGTGCCGACGTCGATCCTGGTGCCGCAGGTCGTGGACGCGGTGGACGTGCCGGTGATCGCGGCGGGCGGGTTCCGGGACGGGCGCGGTCTGGTGGCGGCGCTCGCGCAGGGGGCCGCCGGGATCGCGATGGGCACCCGGTTCCTGCTGACCAGCGACAGCACGGTCCCGGACGCGGTGAAGGCGGAGTATCTGCGGCGGGGCGTGGACGGGACGGTCGTCACGCGCGTCCTGGACGGGGTGCCGCAGCGCGTCCTGCGCACGGAACTGGTCGAACGGCTGCTGCGGGAACGGGCGCCCGGGCGGGCCTGGCGGTCGGTGCGCAACGCGTCCGCGTTCCACCGGGCCTCGGGCATCCCCTGGTCCGGCATGGTCCGCGAGGGCCTCGCCATGCGGCGGGCCCATGATCTGGGCTGGTCGCAGGTGCTGATGGCGGCGAACACGCCGGTGATGCTGCGCGCGTCGATGGTCGAGGGCCGCACCGACCTCGGGACGCTCGCCTCCGGTCAGGTCGCCGGGGTCATCGACGACCTGCCCAGCTGCAAGGAGCTGATCGAACGCGTCGTCGCCGAGGCCGAGGCGGTACTCGCCCGGCTCGCGGGCTGAAGGGACGTCCATGGGTGCCGAGTTCATCACCACGACCGTCGACGAGCGGGGCGTCGCGGAGGTCGTCGTCGACCG
>DATCQX010000113.1:0-5860 GCA_036569285.1 Streptomyces sp. | reverse complement strand
GCCGTCACGACCTGGCTGCACCGCATCACCGTGAACGCCTGTCTGGACCGGGCCCGCAAGGCGGCCTCGCGGAAGACCTCGCCGGTCGACGACACCGAACGGCTGGAGCAGCTCCTCGAACCCCACGAGTCCGCCTCGGCGCCGGCCGAACGCAACGATCTGCACCGCCAGCTGGTCGAGGCCCTGGAGACCCTCCCGCCGGACCAACGCGCGGCCCTCGTCCTGGTGGACATGCAGGGCTACCCCGTCGCCGAGGCCGCCAAGGTGCTCGACGTCCCCACCGGCACCGTGAAGAGCCGCTGCGCCAGAGGCCGCGCCAGACTCCTCCCGCTCCTCACCCATCTCCGGCCGGAAAACGACGACGAGGAGAAGGGGCCGGCCACAAGACGGAACCGGGTGGAGGGGACATCCGTCCCACCGGCAGTGGATTCCTGTGACGACCGTCCGGACGGAGCCGGGACCGGCGATTCAGCTACCGCGAAGGGCGGAGGTGGGCGAAAGTGACATCGACGACGGACACGACCGAGCATCCGGACGTCACCGAGATCTCCGACCTCACCGAGGGCCTCCTCACCCCGTCCCGGAGCGCCGAGCTGCACCGACATCTGGACGACTGCGACCTGTGCGCCGACACCTATGCCTCCCTGGAGGAGATCCGCGGCCTCCTCGACACCTTCGCGGAGCCGGTGACCATGCCGGACGACGTGGCACAGCGCATCGACGCGACGCTGGCGACAGAAGCGATGCTGGCGGCAGCAGCGGCGCCGATGACAGAAGCGGCGGCGCCCCTTGCCGCTGTGGAAGCCGCGGTGCCCGACAGCACCCAGCTCGATGTTCCACGTGAAACCACCGCGCATGATGTTTCACGTGAAACGCCCCCGCGCGATGTTTCACGTGAAACATCGCCAGCCGACCGCCCCTCCGGCCGCCCCCGCGCCACCACCGGCCCCGGCCGCAAGGACAAGAGCGCGGGCAAGGACCGCCCCCGCTCCCGCCGCCGCACAGTGACCGTCCTCGGCGTCTTCACCGCCGCCGCTCTGGGCCTCGGCTCGGTCCTGCTCTCCTCCCTCATGAACGACGGAGACAACGGAACCACCGCCGCCGACACCTTCTCCACGGGCTCACTGCCGCAGGACGTCGTGAAACTCCTCCCCGGCAAGCACCGGACAGCCACCCCGAAGGGTGAGGTCGGTATCCAGGGCAACAGCGAGGGCCCGCAGGTCCTCCAGGCGGCGAACGTCCCGACCTGCGTGCAGCAGGGCACCGCCCGTACCGATACCGCCCTCGCGACGAAGAGCGGCGTGTACAAGGGGAAGGACGTCCTCCTGGTCGTGTTCACCAACACCAAGGACGCCCAGCGAGTCGACGCCTACCTCGTCGACACCGCCTGCGTGAAGGACCCCGCCACCCAGGCCGACGTGCTGTTCAAAGCCACCTACGCCCGCCCCTGACCTCAGTCCTCGCCGTCTGCCGACCACACCCCTCCGTGTGCCCGGACACACCGGGAATGCGCGCCCCTTAGTATCCGTTGGGTGGGGTGAGAGTTCATTGATGCTCCCACCGGTCGAGACGCAGCAGAGACGAGGAACCAAGCCGTGAGCGACGTCCGTAACGTGATCATCATCGGCTCCGGGCCCGCCGGATACACGGCGGCCCTCTACACCGCGCGCGCGTCCCTGAAGCCGCTGGTGTTCGAAGGTGCCGTCACCGCGGGCGGCGCCCTGATGAACACCACCGAGGTGGAGAACTTCCCCGGCTTCCAGGACGGCATCATGGGCCCCGAGCTCATGGACAACATGCGCGCCCAGGCCGAGCGTTTCGGCGCCGAGCTGATCCCGGACGACATCGTGTCCGTCGACCTCACCGGTGAGATCAAGACCGTCACGGACACCGCCGGCACGGTCCACAAGGCCAAGGCCGTCATCGTGACGACCGGCTCCCAGCACCGCAAGCTCGGGCTGCCGAACGAGGACGTGCTCTCCGGCCGCGGTGTCTCCTGGTGCGCCACCTGTGACGGGTTCTTCTTCAAGGAGCAGGACATCGCCGTGATCGGTGGCGGTGACACCGCGATGGAGGAGGCCACCTTCCTCTCGCGCTTCGCCCGGTCCGTGACGATCGTCCACCGCCGGGACTCGCTGCGTGCCTCCAAGGCGATGCAGGAGCGTGCCTTCGCCGACCCGAAGATCAAGTTCGTCTGGGACAGCGAGGTCGCCGAGATCCAGGGTGAGCAGAAGCTCGCCGGGCTGAAGCTGCGCAACCTCAAGACGGGTGAACTCTCCGACCTCCCGGTGACCGGCCTGTTCATCGCGATCGGCCACGACCCGCGCACCGAGCTCTTCAAGGGCCAGCTCGACCTGGACGGCGAGGGCTACCTGAAGGTCGACGCGCCGTCGACGCGGACCAACCTGACCGGTGTCTTCGCCGCGGGTGACGTCGTCGACCACACCTACCGCCAGGCCATCACCGCCGCCGGTACCGGCTGCTCCGCCGCGCTCGACGCCGAGCGTTTCCTCGCGGCCCTCGCGGACGAGGAGCAGGCCGCCGAGAAGACCACCGTCTGACCCCCTCCCCCTGCACAGAAGAATTAAGGAGCCCCCTGTGGCCGGCACCCTCAAGCAAGTGACCGACGCCGACTTCGAAGAGGTCGTCCTCAAGAGCGACAAGCCCGTCCTGGTGGACTTCTGGGCCGAGTGGTGCGGCCCGTGCCGTCAGATCGCGCCCTCGCTGGAGGCGATCGCCGCCGAGCACGGCGGGAAGATCGAGATCGTGAAGCTGAACATCGACGAGAACCAGGAGACGGCGCTCAAGTACGGCGTCATGTCGATCCCGACCCTGAACGTCTACCAGGGTGGCGAGGTCGCCAAGACGATCGTCGGCGCCAAGCCGAAGGCCGCGATCCTGCGCGACCTGGAGGAGTTCATCGCCGAGTAGGCGATCTCCCCGATGCCGATGTTTCACGTGAAACATCGACGGACCGAAGAAAGGGGCCGACCTGTGAGGGTCGGCCCTTTTTCTTACAGCGGCCTGAGTGCCGGTTCCTTCTGTACCGCCCCCAGTAGCCGGTCCAGCGCCAGCTCCACATCCTCTTTCCACGAGAGCGTGGTCCGCAGTTCCAGCCTCAGGCGAGGGTGGACGGGATGGGGGCGGACGGTCTTGAAGCCGACGGCCAGGAGATGGTCGGCGGGCAGCACACAGGACGGCTCACTCCAGCGGGCGTCACCGAACGCCTCGATCGCTCTGAACCCCCGGCGCAGCAGATCCTTCGCCACTGTCTGGACCATCACCCGGCCGAGCCCCTGCCCCTGATAGCCCGGCAGGATGAACCCGGTCATCAACTGCACCGCGTCCGAGGAGACCGGGCTCGTGGGGAAAGCCGTCGAGCGGGGGACATAGGCGGGCGGTGCGTAGAGGACGAAGCCGACGGGTGCCTCGTCGATGTAGACGACCCGGCCGCAGGAGCCCCAGTCGAGCAGGACGGCGGAGATCCACGCCTCCTTCTCCAGAGCCGGGGTGCCCGCCTTCACCGCAGCCTCTCCGCTGACGGGGTCCAGCTCCCAGAAGACACACGAGCGGCAGCGTTGAGGAAGGTCTTGGAGGTTGTCCAGCGTGAGCGGTACGAGCCGACGCCCCATGGAGGCTGTTCCTCGCTTCCTTCGCCCGCGGCACTGCGGGCGGCTGCCAGAGCGCTTCGTTCTCTGAGCAGACTGCCGACGAACCCGCCGACCGCGCCCAGCCCGAGGCCCGCGCTCACCAGGCCGGTCCGGCTCATCGTTCGCATGGCCTCCGCCTCCCCCTCAGAGGTGTTGCCGGTGGATGCGCCATACCGCTCGCATCGTATCCATGAAGCGATTGCCTCGATACGACAGAAAGGCAAAGAGCGGGCCGTGTTCCGGTGGGCACCGGACACGGCCCGCTCACGTTCCCGACAGGGCGTCATCCGCCCCTGCCGCACGGAGACTTACGCCTCCGACTGCTCGCTGCCGCCGCCTTCCAGAAGCCCCTTCTGGAGAGCCGGCCCCTCACCGGGTGCGAGGCTGTCGAGGATGCGCTCCAGGTCCTCCATGGAGGCGAACTCGACGGTGATCTTCCCCTTCTTCTGCCCGAGGTCGACCTTCACCCGCGTCTCGAAGCGGTCCGAGAGCCGGGTCGCGAGATCCGAGAGCGCCGGGGAGACCCGGGCACCGGCACGCGGCCCCTTGGCGCGCTGCGGGGTCTGCGGACGGGACCCCATGAGGGTGACGATCTCCTCGACCGCCCGCACCGAGAGCCCCTCGGCGACGATGCGGTGGGCCAGCCGGTCCTGCTCCTCCGAGTCCTCCACGGAGAGCAGTGCGCGGGCGTGACCGGCGGAGAGCACCCCGGCGGCGACCCGGCGCTGGACGGCGGGCGAGAGCTTCAGCAGCCGCAGGGTGTTGGAGACCTGAGGGCGGGACCGGCCGATACGGTCCGCCAACTGGTCGTGCGTGCAGTTGAAGTCCTTGAGCAGCTGGTCGTAGGCGGCTGCCTCTTCCAGCGGGTTGAGCTGGGCCCGGTGGAGGTTCTCCAGGAGGGCGTCCAGGAGAAGCTTCTCGTCGTCCGTGGCCCGCACGATCGCCGGGATCGCCTCCAGACCCGCCTCCCGGCAGGCCCGCCAGCGCCGCTCACCCATGATCAGCTCGTACTGCGCGGGGCCCGTCTGCCGTACGACGACCGGCTGGAGAAGACCGACCTCCTGGATGGAGGTGATCAGCTCGTGCAGCGCGTCCTCGTCGAAGACCTCACGGGGCTGACGGGGGTTGGGCGTGATGTCGTCGAGAGGGATCTCGGCGAAGTGGGCGCCGATCGGCGGGGCGGGCAGCTCCGGCGTGGTCGGCTCGTCGAATGTTTCACGTGAAACAGGCGCCGGGAGCGTGGTCACCTTCGCGGCGGCCACCCCCCGGTCGGTCGCCAGCAGCGGGAGCGCCGAGGGGGACGCGGAGCCCGCGCCTCCCACGGCCGCCTGTGCCGGGGTCTTCTCCGTCGGGGCAGCGGGGATCAGTGCGCCTAGTCCACGACCCAGCCCCCTCCGTCGTTCACTCACTTAATCCCCTCCACCAAGTTCGGGTTGTTCTGAGCGCCGATGTGGGCGTGGGGCTCATAGCTGAGGCCGACGCCCTTCAGCGCGAGTTCTCGTGCCGCCTCAAGATAGGAGAGGGCGCCGCTCGATCCCGGATCGTAGGTCAGCACCGTCTGCCCGTAGCTCGGTGCCTCGGAGATACGGACCGAGCGGGGAATGCTCGTCCGCAGTACCTCTTCACCGAAGTGGGTGCGCACCTCTTCCGCGACCTGGGACGCGAGGCGCGTCCGGCCGTCGTACATGGTGAGCAGGATGGTCGACACATGCAGGGTGGGGTTGAGGTGCCCCCGTACCAGGTCGACGTTGCGCAGGAGTTGGCCCAGGCCCTCCAGCGCGTAGTACTCGCACTGGATCGGGATGAGGACCTCGGCGCCGGCCACCAGTGCGTTGACCGTCAGGAGGCCGAGGGAGGGAGGGCAGTCGATGAGGACATAGTCCAGCGGCTGTTCGTACGCCTGGATCGCCCGCTGGAGCCGGCTCTCTCGGGCCACCAGGGAGACCAGCTCGATCTCGGCGCCGGCGAGGTCGATCGTGGCGGGGGCGCAGAAGAGGCCCTCGACGTCCGGGACGGGCTGGACGACCTCGGACAGGGGACGGCTGTCGACCAACACGTCGTAGATCGACGGGACTTCGGCGTGGTGGTCGATACCCAGGGCGGTGGAGGCGTTGCCCTGCGGGTCGAGGTCGACCACCAGGACACGGCCGCCGTGCAGAGCCAGGGACGCGGCCAGGTTGACGGTCGTCGTCGTCTTGCCGACGCCGCCC
>DATCQX010000112.1:0-15491 GCA_036569285.1 Streptomyces sp. | reverse complement strand
GGGCCGGCCAGTGAATCTTGGGGGAGCAGTGAGCCACATCGTCGTACGGCGCCCGCCCCGGGTGCTGCCGTCCGAGGTGCCCACACAGGAGATCGTCCTTCAGCCGCCGCCGGAGCTGCCGCGCGGGCCTCAGGAGAGCGTGCTGATGCAGTTGCTGCCGACGCTCGGCATGGGCGGCTCGGTGGTCTTCTTCTTCACGAGCGGCCAGCCGTTCATGCGGATCATGGGCATGGTGATGATCGCGTCGACGGTCGCCATGTCGGTGGCCATGGTGGTGCGCTTCCGGCGCGGCAACCAGGGGCAGCTCGCGGACATGCGGCGCGACTACCTGAGCTATCTGTCGCAGACGCGGCGCGCGGCGCAGTCCACGGCGCGGGCGCAGCGGGACGCGCAGTACTTCCTGAACCCCTCCCCCGAGCAGCTGTGGGCGCTGGTCGCCGAGGGCAGCCGGGTGTGGGAGCGGCGGCCCGGGGACGAGGACTTCGCGCAGGTGCGGGTCGGGCTCGGGGCGCAGGGGCTGTCGACGGCGCTGGTGGCGCCGGAGACCGCGCCGGTGGAGCAGTTGGAGCCGCTCACCGCGGGCGCGCTGCAGCGGTTCATCGCCGTGCACAGCACGCTGGAGGATCTGCCGATGGCGGTGTCCCTGCGTGCCTTCTACCACGTGACGGTCAGCGGTGACGCCGCGTGCGTGCGGTCTTCCGCGCGCGCCATGGCCGGTTCGCTGGCCGCGCTGCACTCCCCCGAGGACCTGGTCCTCGTCGTCGCCGCGGGACGGGACGCGCTGGAGCACTGGGAGTGGGCGAAGTGGCTGCCGCACACGCAGTCGCCGGGCGAGGTGGACGGCGCCGGGAGCCGGCGGCTCATCGGGACGGACGTCACCGAGCTGGAGGACCTGCTCGCCGATCGGCTGACGGGTCGTCCGCGTTTCCACCCGAACGCCGGGCCGTTGCCCGATCTGCCGCATCTGGTGGTCGTCCTCGACGGGATCTCGCTGCCGCCGAACTCCGTGCTCGCGGGCCCGGAAGGGTTGCAGGGGGTGACGCTCGTCGAGGTGGTGGGCGGGGAGCTGACCGGGAGCGGGGGTGAGCTCGACATCGTCGTCCGGCCCGGTGTTCTTCGGCTGGAGTCGCCGGGCGGGATGGTCTACGAGGGGACGCCCGACGCGTTGTCGTACGAGTCGGCCGAGGCGCTGGCCCGGCAGCTCGCGCCGCTCAGGATGGCGTCCGGTGGGGACGACGACGAGCCGCTGCTCGCGAATCTGGAGTTCACGGATCTGCTGAATCTGGGGGACGCGGCGTCCGTCGACACGAAGCGGACCTGGCGGGCCCGGTCGCTGGCCGAGCGGCTGCGGGTGCCGATCGGGGTCGGGGAGGACGGCCGTCCGGTGATGCTGGACCTGAAGGAGGCCGCGCAGGAAGGCATGGGGCCGCACGGGCTGTGTGTCGGCGCGACCGGTTCGGGGAAGTCGGAGCTGCTGCGGACGCTGGTGCTCGGGCTCGCGGTGACGCACTCCTCGGAGACGCTGAACTTCGTCCTCGCGGACTTCAAGGGCGGCGCGACCTTCGCCGGGATGGCGCAGATGCCGCACGTCGCGGCCGTCATCACGAACCTCGCGGACGACCTGACGCTGGTCGACCGGATGCGGGACTCCATCAGCGGGGAGCTGAACCGGCGGCAGGAGATGCTGCGGGACGCGGGCAACTACTCCAACATCCACGACTACGAGAAGGCGCGGTCGGCGGGGGCGGCGCTCCAGCCGATCCCGACGCTGGTGCTCGTCATCGACGAGTTCAGCGAACTGCTGTCCGCGAAGCCGGACTTCATCGAGATGTTCGTGCAGATCGGGCGGATCGGCCGCTCCCTCGGAGTGCATCTGCTGCTGGCCTCGCAGCGACTTGAGGAGGGGCGGCTGCGGGGGCTCGACACGTATCTGTCGTACCGGATCGGGCTGCGGACGTTCTCGGCGGCCGAGTCACGGGCCGCGCTCGGGGTGCCGGACGCGTACGAGCTGCCGAACGTGCCCGGGTCCGGGTTCCTGAAGTTCGGGACGGACGAGATGCTGCGGTTCAAGGCGGCGTACGTCTCCGGGGTGTACCGGTCGGGGCCGCAGCGGGCGGCCGTCGCCGGGGGGCCGCTGCCGGTGGACCGGCGGCCGGTGCTGTTCACGGCGGCCGAGGTGCCGGTGAGCTATGTGCAGGTGGCGCCGCAGCGCTCCGCGGAGCCTGAGGTGGACGACGCTCTCGCGGACACCGTGCTCGATGTGATCGTGCGCCGCCTCGAGGCGCAGGGGCCCGCCGCGCACCAGGTGTGGCTGCCTCCGCTGGACAGTCCGCCGCCGCTGGACTCGCTGCTGCCGGGGCTGACGGCCGTGCCGGGGCGGGGGCTGACCCAGCCGGGGTACGAGGGGGCCGGGCGGCTCGTCGTCCCCGTCGGGATCGTCGACAAGCCGTTCGAGCAGCGGCGTGACCCCCTGTGGCTGGACTTCTCCGGTGCCGCCGGGCACATGCAGATCGTGGGCGGGCCGCAGTCCGGGAAGTCGACGCTGCTGCGCGCGATCGTCTCCGCGTTCGCGCTCACCCACACGCCGCACGAGGTGCAGTTCTACGGGCTCGACTTCGGTGGCGGCGGCATGTCCGCGGTGGAGGGGCTGCCGCACGTCGGCGGGGTGGCCTCGCGGCTCGATCCCGAGCGGGTGCGGCGGACGGTCGCGGAGGTGTACGGCGTCCTGACGCGCCGGGAGGAGTACTTCCGGGCCGCCGGGATCCCGTCCATCACGGACTTCCGGACGCGGCGGGCGCGCGGGGACATCTCCGTCGCGGACCAGCCGTGGGGGGACGTCTTCCTCGTCATCGACGGGTGGGGGAGTTTCCGGACGGAGTACGAGGCGCTCGACCCGGTCGTGCTGGACATCGCGGCGCGGGGGCTCGGGTACGGGGTGCACGTGATCCTGACGGCGTCGCGGTCCATGGAGGTCCGGTCGTCACTGAAGGATCATCTGATGAACCGGCTGGAGTTGCGGCTCGGGGACACCATGGACTCCGAGCTGGACCGGAAGGTCGCGGCGAACGTGCCCACCGGGGTGCCGGGGCGGGGGCAGACCCCCCAGAAGCTGCACTTCATGGCCGCCGTGCCGCGGATCGACGGGCTGACGTCCGACACGGATCTCTCCGACGCGACGCAGGCGCTGGCCACCGAGGTCACGCGGCACTGGACGTCCTCGCCGGCGCCCGAGGTGCGGCTGCTGCCCCGGGAGTTCCCCGCGAAGGAGCTGCCCGCCGGGGATCGGTTCCCCGAGCGTGGGGTCGCCTTCGCGCTCGACGAGGACAACCTCGAACCCGTGTTCGTGGACTTCGAGCAGGATCCCTTCTTCCTGATCTTCGGGGAGAGCGAGTCCGGGAAGTCCAACCTCCTGCGGCTGCTCATCAAGCAGGTGACCCAGCGGTACTCCGGGGACGAGTGCAAGCTGTTCGTCGTCGACAACCGGCGGTCCCTGCTGGACGTGACGCCCGCCTCCCATCTCGCCGAGTACATCCCCATGTCCAACAACATGGACCATCACATGGCCGCGCTGGCGGACCTGATGACTCGGCGGACACCGACAGCGGACGTGACCGCGCAGCAGCTGCGGGACCGCAGCTGGTGGCGTGGACCGACTGTGTACGTCGTCATCGACGACTACGACCTCGTCTCCACGTCCAGCGGCAATCCCCTCGCCGGCCTCACGGAACTCCTGCCGTTCGCCCGTGACGTCGGGGTCCGGTTCATCATCGCGCGGTCCACGGCTGGGGCGGGGCGGGCGGCTTATGAGCCGTTTCTTCAGCGGATGAAGGAACTCGGCGCCCAGGGCATGGTGCTGGCGGGCGACCCCACGGAGGGCGACCTCCTCGCCGGGGTACGGCCCCGCCCGATGCCGGCCGGCCGCGGCGTGTTCGTGTCCCGCCGGCGGGGGAAGCCGCTGGCGCAGGTGGGGTGGTTGCCGGAGGGGGCGTACTGAGGTGGATCGCAACACACAAGTGACAGTGCCGAGCACGACCCGATCACTAGGCTGAGGCGCCTGCGAACTGCATGGGGCGTGTAACTACAGAAGAGAAGAAAGAGGGAGATCAGCATGGTGGAGTCTGCGTTGGGACAGTCAGGGAGCACTGTCCAGGGCCAGCACATCACCATGCGGCTGAATCAGCTTCCCGCCGACTCAGCCGGCCCCTCAGTGCCCCCCGCAGGTCCAGACAGAGTCGCCTCCAGTCAGGCAGAGAAACAAGCTGCGGCTGGCTCCATCGAGAAGTACATCGAGCCCGACACTCGTAAGGCCGGAGCTTGGGCGGATCCAGATACCGATGCGGCCGTCAAGGCATTCAGCAATGGCTGGCTCACGTCCGGGGCCCTCAAGAAGGCGCACGAGACATGGGGTGATCAGGTACAGAACCTGATGAATCGCCTCGCGTCGGAGAAAGCTGCTTTGCGGAGTTCGACCACTGTTCTGCATGGTTCGGACGCGGCGGCGGGGTACAACCTGCGCTCGACATCGGTGATCGACGGCTACTGAGCTGAATCCGCTTCGCCATCTCGGTCTCTCAGCCGCCACCACAGAACCAACGGGGGATTCCATGCCGACGTACAGCGAAATCATGACGGTCGATCTGACCACCCTCACTACGGCTGCGGACCGTTGGGACGGGATGGCTGGTGAACTCCACAAGCAGGAGACGGCGTACCGAAGAGATGTGCATGGCATCTCCATGGGGCAAAGTTGGGTCGGGCTGAGCGCAACCGCGGCCGACCAGCGGTTCGACGTCACGCTCAAGGAGTTCCAGAAGGCTCAAGTAGAGGCCAAGGCACTCGCTGCTCTTCTGCGTGACGCCCACACTCAGTTCACAGATCTGCGGACGAAGTTGGCATCAGCCCGTGCGGACGCCGTCGATGCCGGCATGGCGGTATCGGAGCAGGGAGTCGTGTCTTTCGACACCACGAAGCTCAGCGATGGTGAGCGCAACGTCCTGCACCACGACCCCGACGGTCAACAGTCCGTACGCAAGGCCGTCATGGCCTGGCAGGCCCATATAAACCACGTTGTGAAAAGCGTCGGTGACGCTGACGTCGGGGCTCAAATCGCCCTCCAGGCAGCGGTGCAGGACCCAGACGCCGGCGACGGCACTCTTGTCGGCTTCAACGGCGCGGCGCACAGCGACATCAAGACGTACCGGGCCGAAGCCGCAGCAGCGGCTAAGGACAGCAAGACCGAGACCGACGGCTGGACTTCCGAGGGTGAGGCATCGGCCTCCGGTCCCGGTCTCGGGGCGGAAGCCAAGAGCCCTGACCTCCTGGCTGGTGAGCTGGGCGAGGCCGAGGCGAGTGCCGATCTCGGAAGTGCCGAAGCGAGCGGCAAGCTCACCAACGGGTCGGTGGCGCTGACAGCTGGAGCTGAGGCTTATGCAGGTGCCAAGGCATCCTCGAAGGGAAGCATGTCCAGCAGCATTGGCGAAGCCTCCGTGTTCGCCGGTGGAAAGGCATCCGGCGACGCAAAAGCCGGCGCTGGCGGCTACTTCGGCATCAATACGGAGGCCGAAACGATGGCAGGTGCCGAGGCAAGCGCAAATGCAGGAACAAGTGGGGAACTCATCGGAGCCGGCGCGGGAGCTTTCGCGGGCGCGAAGGCAGGTGTCACCGCAGGAGTCGGAGTCGGTTACACAGTGGAAGGCTGGGCAGGCGTCGGTGCGGAAGGGAGCTGGGGCCTCCGCAAGGAGACCGACGGCACTTGGAAGCTCAAGAGCAAGGTGGGGGTCGCACCGGGTCTCGGCGGCGCCGACGGATTCGAAGTCTCTTTCAACCCCGGTGACTTCATCGACAGTGTCGGATCCGTGTTCAGCAAAGCGTTCTGACGCCCCCGATCAGCTGCCCCGGCGCGGAAGGGCCACCATGACTGTGCACCTACCCGCACCCCTCACGTTCGAACTGCCGGACGGTTGGCGTCCCGTGTCCCCAGACCAGGCCGATGCTTCCGGTACAGCGTTCGTCGCGCTGTACTCACAGCCGGACGCCGGATTCACGGCGAACATCACGATCGACGGCGCGTACCGCCATGACGCCGCGACACTCTCCGACATCGCCCAGGAGTCCGTGGAACATCTGCACCAGTCGACGTCGTCATCGATCGAGGTCTCCGGGCGACAGGAGGCCGGGACGACGGAATCTCCCAGCCTCACCCAGACCTTGCTCATCTCAGCGCCCAACGGGGACAGTCTCGTCCAGGCACAGGTGTACTTGTCGACGCTGGATGTGGTGGACTCGCGCAAGCGATTCGTGATCCACCTGATCCTTACCTCGACCGCGTCGCAACACTCCACCGTTGTGAAAGACTTCCGGCACTTTGTGAGCACAATCCGGCCGGACACCGACGGGGATTTCTGACAGCCACGTATAGATCAGCGTCAGTTCGTCGCCGGGGTTGCCTTGTCGTCGGCCTTGATGTCGAAGTTGATCTGGTCGCCATCGACAGAGGTCACTTTGACCGTTACTCCCAGAGTGCTGCCGTCACCGGCTGTGAGCTTGCATCGTGCAGTGGTCCCGACCTTTCCATCCAGGTCTTCGGGACACGAGATGTTCGGCTTCGGCTGCCCCGTCGTGGCGGCGAGTTTCTCGGCAACCAGATCCGCCAATTTCCCCGAAGACAGCTTCGAAGCTTTCCCGACCTCGACCGAGGCCGAGCAGCCAACGAGAAACGCACTGGCAGCCACCGCCGAGACCAGCGACATCATTGCGGGCAACCGAGTTGCGGTCACAGGGAGACTCCAGGCCAGGGGATCAGAACAGGTAGGGACCCGGGGAAGGGTACTTGGCGAGGACGTTCCCCACAGAGGCGGGCAGCAGGGGTGGGCACCTCCCGTGTGTGCCCACCCCTCTGTGTGCCGGTTTCGGCCAAAGCGCTGCTTAGAAGTAGCTCGCTGCCTTCAGGTCGCTGCCCCGGTAGTCGCCGCTGGCGTCGGTGACCTTGTGGCCGATGGCGACGAGGGCGGCGTGGATGTTGGCGGAGTTGGTGTCCCACTCCTTCATTTTCTGGCCGAAGGCGTTGGCGGCTTCGCCTTCCCAGCCGGCGGCGACGCGCATGACGGCGGCCTTGAGGGCTTGGAGGTCGGATTCGAGGCGGGCCGCCTGGGTGCCGAGTTCGGTGGTGATGGCGTCGAGACCGCCGTACTTGACCGCCATCTCGCCGTCGTGGACGTTGACCATGCCGGGTCCTCTTCTCTGTGGGTGGGTGGAGTGGCTCAGTAGCTGCTGAGGGCGGACTTCGAGGCGCCGTACTGGACGTCGATGCTCTGCACGGCGGCGTGGACGGCGTCGTCGGTCTTGCTGGAGAGCTTGCGGGTCTCGTTGATGTTCTCCAGGAACCAGGTCAGCAGGTCGCCGATGTTCTTGACGCCCTCGTTGATCTCGATCTGCTTCTTGTTGAAGGCGTTGGCGCCGATGCCGCGCCAGTTGGCCTCCATGGTGTCCAGGGTGCCCTGGAGACTGCTCAGCTGGCCGCGGATCGACTCGTACCGCTCGACCATTTCCTTTTCGAGCTGGATGACTTGCTGGTCATTGAGCTTCTGCCCAGCCACCATTGGCGGACTTCCCTTCGTGAACTGCCCTGTGGGCGTGGCGTGTCAAAGGTCGGGGCGTACACGTCGTCAGATGTCCCCGGACAGGCATCGCGGCCTCCCCTCCCCGTTCCCCGTTCGCGGTCGCATCGACGTGCCGGACCGCTCGTGGCCTGTGCGGCACACTTGGCGACCACTGTAGTCTTCGTGGTTTTCGCGGCCAACCGAACTTCGTGTTGCCCCAGTTACGAAGTTGTCGAGATGTGGGGCATTTCTTCAGCGAACGGGGTTCTCCGCGAGCCAGAGCCTTGCGCCGGCCTCGCTGGGGTATTCGCGGACGGTGAGCCAGGCGGTGATCCAGCCGACGTAGTACGTGGCGACGGCGGGGAGGAAGGGGGCGGCGAGGATGATGAGGCCGCGGCCGGAACCGGCGGACCGGAGGGCGCGGCGATTGTGGGCGCGTTTGGCCGCCCAGGTCTCCTCCGGAGTGGGCGGAGCGAGGAGTGCCGTGCGGTGGTCGCGGCGCTGGCTGAGCCAGCCCCAGACGAGGCTCGCGCAGGACGCGGCGATCTCGACGCCGTCGACCACGCGGCGGGCGGTCGAGGGCAGCGCTTCGGTGAATCCTTGGTAGACCCCGAAGCAGAAGGCCACGACCACCGCGGCGATGAGGAGCTGGGCGAGTGCCGTGCGGGTGCGCGACAGCCAGTAGCGGATGCCGCGCTCGTACCAGGAGGTACCCAGCTTCGGCAGGGCCGGAATCCCGGCGCGCACCTTAAAAGAGGCTCGTGACGCCATGCCACACGTCCTTTCCCATGCCCACGACGTCGTTCCCGAGCCGCGCGAGGTCGTCCCCCGTGTCCGACAGGACGTGCCCCGTCCCGGTCACCACGCCGCCGACGACCCCGTGGTCGTGGATGTCCTCGCTCCAGTGCTCGTGGAAGGCGTGGTCGAGGACGCTCGTGGCGACGACCGCGGTGCCCACGCCGACCGCCGCCACGGCCACGGCCCCCTCCTCGGGGAGCGCGGCCACCGCCACCACACCGGCGGCGAGACCTCCGAGCGCGACACCGCCGTCCACCACCGCGGCGTGCCCCCAGGACCACCCCTCGTCGTGGTCCTTCTTCGCCTCCAGCCCCCCGGTCGCCGCCGCCGCGGCGATGTCCAGGACGGGCACCTCCCGCAGGAACTGGGGGAGTTCGGCGACGCCCCGGCCGAGGCGCAGTGCGTCGGCCGCGTCGCCGAGTTTCAGGTTGAGGGCGCGGTCGTAGGGCAGGGCCGTACTCCCGTGGTCGGCCCGGGTGATGGCCTCCTCCAGGGAGTCGACCTGCGTCAGCGCGTCACGGTAGGCGCTCTTCGCGGGAAGGTCGGCGGGGAGGGAGCGGCCGGCTTTCTGGAAGGCCTTGCGTTCCGCGCGGAGGTCCTTCTTCGCCGCGTCCGCGTCGGCCCTGGCCTGGTCGATCTCCGTACGTGCTTCCAGCCCCTTGGCGCGCGCGTCCTCCGCGTCGTACGCGTACAGACCGCGCAGCACGTCCGCGAGGGTGATCTTGTCGCCCGGGTCGACGGGTTTCGTCACCTCCGCGCACAGCCCCGCCAACCCCTCCGCCGCCACCAGCCGCGCATGCTGCGCCGTCCGCAGAATCTCCGTGCGGGCCGTGGTGTACTCCGTGAGGGCGGAGAGGACCTTCTGGTCGGCGGCGGACGGCGGGGTCGGGGTGGCCAGCGGCAAGGGGACGCCCTTGGGGCCGGTCACAACGCCCTGGCGGGTCGCCGTGTGTTCCGCGTTCTGGAGGGCCGTCTCGCAGGACGAGAGATTGTCGGCGAGGGTGTCCAGGATGTCGCCGACCGCTTCCACCAGCCCCCCGAAGGCACCCGCCGTCAGCGCGTCCTCGCTCCAGCTCGCCCGGAACTTCTCGGCGGCCTCGCCCTCCCAGCCGGTGTCCTTGACCAGGGACTCGACCGCGTCGGTCACGGGGGTGACCGCCGCCTCCAGGGCGGGCTTGGCCGACTTGTAGGACGTGGCCATCGCGCGCAGCCCGCCGATGTCGCCGCCTGTCCAGCTGTCGCTCATCAGCCCTCGCCCTTCATGAGGTCCTCGAAGAGGCCGTGGACGTCGATGTCGTGCCGGAAGAAGGAGTCACGGGCGTGGGCGACCTTGTCGCCGTGGTCGTCGAGGCGGTCGGCGAAGAGGGTGTGGAGGGCGGAGATGAGGTGCGCGGCCTCGGAGAGGGCGTGGTCGAGACCGGGGTCGCCGCCGCTGACGACGGCCGGGGTGACCTGGGCGTGCAGGGCACGGTAGTCGGTGGCCTGGGTGTGGAACGTGGAGGCCATGGAGGTGAGATCGGAGAGGACGACCTTGAAGTCCATCAGCGCACCGCCCCGGCGTAGGCCGTGAGGTCGGCCGGGGTCCAGTGCGGTGAGGTGACCGAGGGGTCGAGGCGGACCCGCACCCCGCGCAGGCCGGTGACCAGCGCGCCGAGGGTCGTCGCCACCCAGGGCTGCGCCTCGCCCAGGGCCGCGACCAGCCTGCGGGGGCTGGTGAAGGCGAGGGCGACCGGGCCGTCGTCCGGATGGGTGAAGAGTTCGTAGACGATGCGGGGGGCGCCGTCGGCGTAGCGGGGGTGCGCGGGGACCAGCACCGGGGTGTGGGGCGGGGGGACGGGCGGGAGGTCGTAGTCCAGGAGGCGCGACCGGCGGGGGGCCAGGGGCACCGGGGCGGCCGGGGCCTCCTCCAGGTAGTCGAGCAGGCGTGACGCGTTCGCCGTCCTCACCACCGTCTCCTCTGCGAATCTGCGAATGCGGGCCTTGCGGGGCCCTCACAGTAGCCAGCGGGAGACGGGGCGAATACCGACATTTCATGGTCGCGGGTGCGAACACACACCCAGCTCATACGGGCGGTTGGGGACGGTCTGGGCAGCGCTTGACCTCGCCATGACCGACCCCCCTACGCCACCCCCCGAACCCGCTCCCGCCTCCTGCGCGCGTCCCGGATCGCCACCGCTCCCCCGCTGATCCCCGCGACCAGCACCGCCGCCCCCACCGTCACGTACGTCGCGAGCCGCGCGCCCCGCTCCCCCGGCGTCTCGCCCGCGTGGAACTTCGCCGGTGTCGGCGCCTCGGCCCTGCTCAGCCCCCGGTCGGGGCTCGGCGACTCGATCGGACGGTCGTCCTCGGTCAGCGCGCGGACGGGGTCGACGACACCCCAGCCGACGAGGCGGTCGTGCCCGGCGATCGTCCGCTCCGCCGTCTGCTCGATCTGGGCGACGACCTCGCGGGCCGTCCACTGGGGATGCTTCGCCTTGATCAGCGCGGCGACGCCCGCGACGTACGGCGCCGAGAAACTCGTCCCGTTGTCGGAGCAGTGGCCACCTCCCGGGACCGTCGAGATCATGTCGACGCCGGGGGCGGCGACCCCGACGAAGTCGCCGGACTGGGAGAAGGCGGCGCGTTCGTTGTTCCGGTCGGAGGCGGCGACGGCGAGGACACCGTCGTAGGAGGCGGGGTACGTCTTCTTGACGTTGCCGCCGGTGCCGTCGTTGCCTGCGGAGGCGACGATGACGGTGCCGTTGGCGAGGGCGTTGTCGACAGCCTGTTCCAGCCGGTCCGACGGCTTTCTCGCGCCTGTCGTGTCCTGGGAGATGTTGATGACCCCGGCGCCCTGCCTCACCGCGTAGACGATCGCGTCCGCCAGTGTGTCCGGAGTGCCGTGGCCCTCCGCGTCGTTCTGCTTGAGGGGGATGATCGTCGCCTCGGGGGCCAGGCCGACGAAGCCGGTGCCTTCGGCGGGGCGGGCCGCGATGATGCCGGCGACCTTCGTGCCGTGGCCGACCGTGTCGGTGGTGCCGGTGGCGTTGCCCCAGTCGAGGGGCTTGCCGTCGTCGCCCTTCACGGCCGGCTTGAACGTCTTGCCCGCCTTGGCGTCCACCGCGCCCGTGAGCTGCGGGTTCTTGACGTCGACGCCGGTGTCGATGACGGCTACCTTGACGCCCTTGCCCTTGGACTGGGTCCACAGCTCGTCCAGCATGACGCGTTGCAGGGCCCAGGGGCGGCCGGGGTACTTGCCGTTGGGGAAGGTGCACTGCTCGGAGTAGGGGCGTTCGGCGGCGGCTGCGGGGGAGGCCGCGGCAACGAGGGGCAGGGTTGTCAGGAACACGGCCGCCAGCGCCGTCGTCGTCCCCTTCTTCGGAAGTTCTCGCATGGTCACGACCCCTGCGGCTGGCGGGCCGCCGCCGTCGAGAGGCGGGGGCCCGTGGGGAGGAACTCCGACCAGGACGCCGGGACCGGGGCGGGGTCGACGTTCGCGTAGCCCAGGAGGGTCTGGGCCTGCTTGGCCTCCTGCTGTTGCTGCTTGCGCTTCTCCGGGGTGATGCCGATGCCGGCGTCGTCGGTGGCGCTGTCGGCGTTCGACTGGAGGACGTAGCGCAGGCCCGTGTCGGTGACCAGGAAGACCGGGCCCGCCTTCGTCTCGGTGCCCTGGAACTGGCGGTACAACTGGCCGGAACCGGGGGTGACGTAGGCGCTGGAGGCGCCGGTGGGGAGGTCCTCGGGGAAGTCCGTGCCGGCCCAGGTACTGAGGGTCGTCGCGCCGGTGGAGCCGTCCACGGAGCGCAGGACGTTGCAGACGGTGCTGCGTGAACCGGGGGTGGTGGAGGGGGTGTTGACGGGCTGGGGGTCCTCGGTGGGCCAGGTGTGGTCGGTGGCGAAGGGGGCGCCGGGGACGATCGCTCCGGGGCTCATCTCCTTGGCCTTGCCGTTCTGGTCCAGCTTCACCAACTCCTCACTGAACAGGAGGAGTTGGGCGACGAAAGCGGACACGGGGGCGACCCGGCCGGGCAGGACGACGTAGTACTGGTCCTTGTTGAGGTCGGACGCCTTGAGCACCATGCCGACCCGGTCGGCGGTCTCGTCGAGCTGGCCGGGGGCGCCTGCGGGGGCACCGACCGTGCCCTCGATCGACGGGAAGGAGATCGCGTCGCCCGTGTGCAGCGTCGCCAGCCACTCCTTCGACACCCTCTGCGGCTGCCGTCCCGATCCGACGACGGCGCGCAGCAGCAGCTCGTTCGACTTGTCGACGGCGTACGCGCGCCCGCTCGCGTCGACGACGTACCGCTTTTCGTCGGGGTCCTGGACGTACAGGAGTTGTCCGCCGGTGAGCTTTCCGGCGCCTTCCGTGGCCTTCATGTCGCGGGACGCGAGGACGAGGGCCGCGCGCTGGATGGACTCGCCGCCCGCGCTGGGGCGTTCGCAGACGGCCCAGCGCTTGGCCTTGCCCGCCTCGTCGGGGTCCGGGAGGCGGTCGGGGGCGTACGGGATGCCGATGGTGACGCCGTGGCGGATCTTGCCGCTGTCGAGGACGGACTCCGCGACTTGGACGACCTTGTCCTGGCTGGAGTCGAGGAGCAGCTTGGCCGAGGCCATGTTGAGGACGGGGTGCAGCTGAATCTGGTCACCGGTGCGCAGGACGACATACCGGGTGGTCGACTTGTCGGCGACGATCACCTTGGCTCCGGGGGTGTCCCAGCCCTTGGGCGCGGTGGGTTTGAACATCCCCCACGCGCCGAAGACGGCCATCACGACGACGCCCGCGATCGCCCCGGGGAGCACCCCCCGCAGCGGTTTGGGGGCGCCTTCCTCCGAGCCGGGCGACGAATGCGTGAAGGCCGCGAGCATGCGGCGCTTCGCAAAGGTGTAGGCATTGAGCTCGTCACGCCGGGATGCCATCGGTGCCTGTCTCCCCCTGGTTCGCGCGGATCCTGATCGCGGGTGCGGCCGGTGCGGAAAGGGCGGGCCGCCCGCGTTGTCAGAGCGGCCCCCTACTATGCCTGGTAACCGCCGGGACGTGGGGCGCGGGTAGGTTGTCCGGGCACCTGAGAGCGCCTCGACGGCCCGTGCGGTGCGGGAGAAGCAGCGAGTTGTGAGGAGAACGGGGGGATGGAGTGAGGGCTTCCGGAAGGGGCGGCCGATCGCCGGCCGAGGCGAGCGCGCTGCACCTCAAGTCGCGTTCGGGGCAGGCCGGGGCATTCCGCTTGCAACGGCTCGTCCTGCTGGAGATCGCCGCCGCCGCGCTCGTCGTCGGCTGGGCGGTGGGCCCGGTCGCGCTGGCCGTCGCGGGGGTCCTCGCCGTCTGCCTGGTCCTGGTCGCGTTCGTCCGGCGCCGGGGGCGCACGCTGCCCGAGTGGGTGGCCACCGCCTGGGCGCTGCGGGCGAGGCAGCGCCGGGCCGCGAGCACCTCGGTCCCGGAGGGGACGGAACCGGGTCTCGCGCCGGCCGTGGAGTGCGACCCGTCCCTGCGGACGTACACGTACGCGGGCCGTGACCGCCGCCCGGTCGGCATCGTCGGCGACGGCACGTTCGTCACCGCCGTCCTCCAGGTCGAGGCCGACTCGACGGCCCTGCGCGTGGAGCGCGACCGCCATCCCCTCCCGCTGCGCCTGGTGTACGACGCGCTGGAGGTCGACGGCATCCGGCTGGAGTCGGCGCAGGTGGTCCTGCACACGCAGCCCGCGCCCGCGCTGCACCTGCCCCAGCAGTCCGTGGCGATCGCCAACTACGCGCCGCTCCAGGAGCAGACGGGAGCGCCGGCCGTCCGGATCACCTGGATCGCGCTGAAGCTGGACCCCGAGCTGTGTCCCGAGGCGGTCGCCGCGCGCGGGGGCGGGCTGATCGGCGCGCAGAAGTGCGTCGTCCGCGCGGCCGACCAGCTCGCCAGCCGGCTCACCGGCGCCGGGTTCCGTGCCTCGCTGCTCGACGAGGAGGAGCTGACGTCCGCGATCGCCACCTCGGCGCACGCGAATCCGCTGGTCACCGCCGAGGCGGGGCGTACGGAGGCGCGTGAGCGGCGCACCGAGGAGTCCGGGCGGGGCTGGCGCTGCGACAACCGCCGGCACACGACGTTCTGGGTGCGGCGGTGGCCTGCGCTCGGGGGGAGCCGGGCGCCGTCGCTGCCGCAGCTGATCGCTCTGGTGACGGCGGTTCCTGCGCTCGCGACGACGTTCAGTCTCTGTCTTGCGCGCGGGGAGCGGCAGAGCGTGTCCCTCGCCGGGTACCTGCGGGTGACGGGGCGCAGCGATGCGGAGTTGGTGGCGGCAAGGAGGGCGTTGCAGGGGGCCGCCCGGCATACGGGGATGGGGTTGGTTCGGCTGGATCGGGAGCAGGTGCCGGGGATGTTGGCGACTTTGCCGTTGGGAGGGGCTCGGTGACGACCTCTGTTTCTGTCGTGGGGGAGCGTGCACGCGGGCTTCTCCGTTCCGGGCTCGGACTCATCGGGCCCCGGCACGCGCGGCACTCCGTCTCCGTGGAGCAGCTCGACGCGCTGTCACTGCCGATCGGGGACGACGGTGTCGTCATCGGGGTCGATCCCGAGGGACGGCCGTCCGTGCTGGGGCTCAACCGGCCCACCCCGTACGACGTGACGCTGATCGGGGGGTTGTGGACCGCCCAGGTCATCGCCCTGCGGGCCGCCGCGACGGGGGCGCGGGTCGCCGTCGAGACCGGGCGTCCGCAGGCGTGGATGCAGATGGTCCACGCGATGGGGGGCGGGCAGAACGGGCTCGCCGTCCACGAGGTCGGGCGGGTGCCTCCGCAGGGGACGTCCCCGGGGACGCCGGTGCTCGTCGTGCGGGACTGCGGGATGCAGCCGCCTCGGGGGCGGGTGGCTTCGGGGCCGTGGCAGTCCGTACTGACGCTGCTGCCGTATCTCAGCCCCGTCGCTCCTCGGCTGATCCGGGCGGCTCGGTTGGTGGGGGTGCAGCGGATCTCTCCTGATGAGGCGGTGGAGTTGAGCCGGGCGATGCCGTTGCCGGAGGCGGAGAGGGAGGCGTTGCCGATGTTGCCGGATGGGGTGACGTTGTGGTGTGGGGATCGGGATCGGCAGTATGTGATGACGCAGCCTACGGAGGCGGAGGTGGGGTTGTTGGGAGG
>DATCQX010000111.1:0-3255 GCA_036569285.1 Streptomyces sp. | reverse complement strand
CCGCCACCACATCCGCCACCCGAGCCAACCGCGAAGACCCGCCCCCCGCCCGCATCTCCCCCTCCCGCCGATCCGCGGCCCGATACGTCGCGTACAACCCCCGAACCCCCAGCCACCGCAACGGCTCGGGCTCCCACTTCCGCACCCGGTGCCCCACCCACGGCAGCCGGCTCAACTCCCCGCCCCCACCGAGCACCAGCTCCGTCAGCGTCCGCCCCGCGAGGTTCGCCGTGGCGACGCCGGAGCCGACGTAGCCGCCGGCCCAGCCGAGGCCGGAGGCGGGGTCGAGGGTGGCGGTGGCGCACCAGTCGCGGGGGACGCCGAGGACGCCGGACCAGGCGTGGGCGATCGGGACGTCCCGGAGGGCGGGGAAGAAGTCGGTCAGGACGGCGCGCAGGGCCGTCACCGTCGTCTGCGGGGTGCGGCCGTCCGCGTCCGTGCGGGAGCCGAAACGGTACGGCACACCCCGGCCGCCGAGGGCGATGCGCCCGTCGGCGGTGCGCTGCGCGTACATGTACGCGTGCGCCATGTCGCCCAGCGTCTCGCGGCCCGCCCAGCCGATCGACTCCCACTGTGCGTCGTCCAGCGGCTCGGTCGCGATCATCGAGGAGTTCATGGGGAGCCAGGTGCGCCGCTGCCCCTTCAGCTCGGACGTGAACCCCTCGGTGCACCGCAGGACGTACGGCGCGCGCACGGTCCCGTACGAAGTGACGGCCCGCCCGGGACGGATCTCGGTGGCCGCGGTCCCCTCGTGAACGCTCACGCCGAGCCGGACGACGCTGTCGAGCAGCCCCGTCAGCAGCTTCACGGGGTGCACGCGCGCGCCGTGCGGCGTCCAGGTGGCGCCCAACGCGTCGACGATACGGATCCGTTCCGACGTCTCGCCGGGACCGTACAGCTCGCGGTCGCTCTCCCCGTACGACAACTCGTGCTCGTGGTACGCGCGCAGGCGCGCCAGTTGAGCGGGCGTGCGGGCGACCTCCAGGACGCCGCCTTTATGGACGTCCGCGTCGATCCCCTCCGCCTCGGTGACGGCGACGACCTCGGCGACGGTGTCGTTCATGGCCCGCTGAAGCCGGACGGCGGCCTCGTGGCCGTGCACGCGCGCGTACCGGTCGCGTCCGGCGATGCCGTTGTACAGCCAGCCCCCGTTGCGCCCGGAGGCGCCGTACCCGCAGAACGCGCGCTCCAGGACGGTCACCGCGAGAGACGGGTCGGCCTTCTTGAGGTAGTACGCCGTCCACAGCCCCGTGTATCCGCCGCCGACGATCACGACGTCCGCGGTGGCGTCACCGGGCAGCGGATCGCGCTCCCCGGGAAGGCCGCTGCCGGCCCACCAGAAGGACACCCCGCCGTTCGCCAAAGCGCTCATGCGCGGACGCTAACCCGTACGGGCGACGGCTGTCCCCTTCGGATTCCGTCGTCCCCGCGTCAACGGGTACGCCGCGAGACCCAGGAGGACGGCGGTGAAGTGCCCGAGGTCCGTGAACGTCGCGGAGACCGCCAGGGGCGTCGCGAACAGCGCGAGCAGCCCCCCGGCCCACACGTACCGCCACCGCCCGCGCAGCCGGTACGTGAGGACCCCGGCGACCCCGGCCAGCGCGTAACTCACCCCCACGTCCAGCGTGTTCACCGCCGACCTCGGCGCGACCCCCCGCTCGATCGCGACCAGCAGCGCCCCCTCACTGATGAGCGTCGCCAGCATGTGCGCCCCGGCGGCCACGGCCAGCCACCGCAGAGTCCCCAGCCAGCGCTCCACAGGCGCGTGGATCACCGAATACAGCACCGCGTACGGCAGCCAGTAGCCCCCGTCGAGCCACATCGCACTCGCGAGCAGCACGCGCACGGGGTTGTCCGACAACTCGTGCAGGTTGGTCGACCGCTGCCGCAGGAACTGCTCCTGGAACTGCGGCGACATGCGATGGACGGCGATCGTGGTCAGAAGGATGACCCCCAGCCAGACGTACGTCCCGGGAGCACTGCGGACGTACCCCCACACCGCCCTCGCCGCGCGCTTAATTCGCATGAGCGGATTCACTCAGCTCAGTATCGTCCGCGGGGTGATCGACATCCCGCAGGAGTTAGTGAAGTCTCAGCAAAGGGCGAACGGAGCGGCCGGAACGGCCTTCCTGGAGGCGCTGCCCGAACTCGCGGAGAGCTTTCTCGACCGCTGGGGCTTGCGGCTCGACGGCCCGTCCATGCACGGCATGTGCGCGCTGGTCCTGCCCGTCGTCCGGGCGGACGACGGCCTGCGCGCCGTCCTGAAGCTGCAACTCCTCGACGAGGAGAGCGAGGGCGAGGCGGTCGCCCTGCGGCTGTGGGACGGCGACGGCGCGGTCCGGCTCCTCGACCAGGACGGGCCCACCGGGACGATGCTCCTGGAACGCCTCGACCCGGCGCGCATGCTCGCGCGCGTGGCGGACGTCCACACCTCCGTCGAGGTCATCGCCGAACTCCTGGCCCACCTGACGGCCAGCCCCGCGCCCGAGGGCATGCGCGGCCTCGCCGGCATCGCCGCATCCATGCTGGACCGCACCCCCGCCGTCCTCGCCCGCATCCCGGACCCGGAGGACCGCCGGATCGTCGCGGACTGCGCGTCGGCCGTCGCCGAGGTCCTGGACGAGCCCGGCGACCGGCTCCTGCACTGGGACCTCCACGACGAGAACGTCCTCGCCGCCGACCGCGCCCCCTGGCTCGCCATCGACCCCAAACCCCTTGCGGGCGACCCCGGTTACGACCTGTGGCCCGCCATCTCCAACCGCTTCGACGCGGACGACGTCCGCTGGCGCTTCGACGCCATGACCGCCGTCCTCGGCCTCGACCGCGACCGTGCGCGCGCGTGGACACTGGGCCGCCTCCTGGAGAACAGCCTCTGGAACATCGAGGACGGCGAGCCTCTCGACGAGGAGGATCTGGAGATCGCCCGGAGACTCCGAAACCCCTGAGGAACAGGGGCCCTTCGACCAGCGCAATGAGACGTCCCGTCGACGCAACCACGGTGGATGCGGCCTGGTGGAATGCCTCACCAGGGCCCCGCTTGACCCCTCAAGCCGGGCCCCGGCCTTTGCGGAAACAAGGAACCCCAGGTCAAAGCCCTGACCTGGGGTTCACTGCGGAGCCCCCTGTCGGATTCGAACCGACGACCTTCGCTTTACAAGAGCGGTGCTCTGGCCAGCTGAGCTAAGGAGGCATGGCGTACAAGAACGCGTACGCGACGTGTGCAGTGTACCCAAGCCCCCAGGCCGTCCTGTCGAA
>DATCQX010000110.1:0-8497 GCA_036569285.1 Streptomyces sp. | reverse complement strand
GGTGGGGGAGGGGGAGCACAGCCGGGATCTGGGGGTGCTGCTGGGGGAGGCGTGACCGCCGGGTTCTTCGCCGGGCCGGTGACGCCGGGAGTCGGTGGGTCCTGATCGGCCCCCGCTTCGAGCCTTACCGGCTCTCTCGCCGCCCCCTCCGGGCAACCCCCTCCGCCCGTTCCGCCAACCCCCACAACTCCGCCCGCAGCCGCGCCACTTCGGAGTTGTCCATGCCGGTTGCCGACAGGAGGGCGCCCGGTACGCGGGAGGCTCGTTGCTGGAGGTCTTTGCCCAGGGGGGTGCAGGAGACCAGGATGGCGCGTTCGTCCTGGGGGGAGCGGGTGCGGTGGATCAGGCCGGCTGATTCCATGCGTTTCAGCAGGGGGGACATGGTGCCGTAGTCCAGATGGAGGGTGGAGAGGAGTTGTTTGACCGTGGTTTCGCCCTGGTCCCAGAGAGCTAGGAGGACCAGGTACTGGGGGTACGTGAGGTTCAGTTCGTCCAGTAGGGGACGGTAGGCGGCGGTCACGGCGCGCTGGGCGGTGTAGAGGGCGAAGCAGAGCTGGTCGTCCAGGTGGTGCGTGGGGGCCTGGGTTTCCTGGTTCGTCACGCGCCCATTGTGGCGGAGCGGGGGTCGAAGCCGAACGGCAGCTCCAGACGGTGCGTGTGCATCAACTCCGTGTCGGACAGCAGCTCCCTCGTCGGGGCGTCCGCCGCGATCACTCCCTCGCTGAGGATCAGGGAGCGGGGGCACAGCTCCAGCGCGTACGGCAGGTCGTGGGTGACCATGAGGACGGTGACGTCCAACGACCGCAGGATGTCGGCGAGTTCACGTCGGGACGCGGGATCGAGGTTGGAGGACGGCTCGTCCAGGACGAGGATCTCCGGGGACATCGCGAGCACCGTCGCCACGGCGACCCGTCGGCGCTGGCCGAAGGAGAGGTGGTGCGGCGGGCGGTCCTTGAAGGCCCTCATGCCGACCTGGTCGAGAGCGTCGTCCACCACCTTCTCCAAATCGGCGCCCTTCAGCCCCGCAGCGGCCGGTCCGAAGGCGACGTCCTCGCGGACCGTCGGCATGAAGAGCTGGTCGTCGGGGTCCTGGAAGACGATGCCGACCCGGCGCCGGATCTCGGCCATGTGCTGTCTGCCGACAGGGAGTCCGGCGACCCGCACCTCGCCCGCACCCCCGGTGAGGATGCCGTTCAGATGGAGGACGAGGGTGGTCTTGCCGGCCCCGTTCGGGCCCAGCAGCGCCACGCGTTCGCCCCGCGCGATGCTGAAGTCGACGCCGAACAGGGCCTGATGGCCGTCCGGATACGCGAACGCCAGGCCCGAGACCTCAAGTGAAGCTGTCACAGCGACCATCCCAGCAGACAGACCCCGAGTGCCGCGAACGGGAGGGTCAACGCGTACGACCATTGCGCGCGCGAGGCGTTCACCTCGTCGATGACCGGCATGGACCCGGCATACCCCCGGCTGACCATCGCGAGGTGCACGCGCTCGCCCCGCTCGTAGGACCGGATGAACAACGCGCCCGCCGATTTCGCGAGCACCCCCCAGTGCCGAACTCCCTTCGCCTCGAAGCCCCTTGACTCCCGCGCGATCCGCATCCGGCGCATCTCGTCGGTGATGAGATCGCCGTACCGGATCATGAACGACGCGATCTGGACGAGGAGCCCCGGAAGGCGCAGCCGCTGCAACCCGAGGAGCAGTTCGCGGAGTTCGGTCGTGGACGCCAGCAACACCGACGCGGCGACCCCCAACGTCCCCTTGGCGAGCACGTTCCACGCCCCCCACAGCCCGCTCACGCTGAGGGACATCCCCAGCACCTCGACGCGCTCCCCCTCCGCCACGAACGGCATCAGCACCGCGAACGCGACGAACGGCACCTCGATCAGCAGCCGCCGCAGCAGGAACCCGGCGGGCACGCGGGCCTGGTACGCGACGACGCCCAGCAGCACCGCGTACACCCCGAACGCCCACATCGCCTCGCGCGGCGTCGACACCACGACCACCACGAACGCGAACACGGCCGCGAGCTTGGTGTGCGGCGGGAGTCCGTGCACCGGCGTGCGCCGCTTCAGGTAGAGCCGGTGGGCATGTCCGGCGCCCATAAGAACAACCCCTTTCAGACGCCTCGTTGAGAATCGGACGCCCTTGGCGAGAGCTAGACGCCGTCGGCGAGAGCCGGACGCCTCCAGCACGGATCAGGCGTGCTCGGTACGACGCCTGCGCACCGCCCAGAACACCCCGGTCCCGGCGACGACCGTCGCGCTCACACCGATCACCCCCGCGAGCCCGCCCGAAAGTCGCGCGTTCTCCACGTCCTTGACCCCGTAGTCCGCCAACGGTGAGTCAGCAGCGGCGTGTTCCTCGACCTTGGTGTCAAGTCCCTTGTCAGCGGCGACCTTTTCGAGCCCGTCGGGGTTCGCGGACGCGTAGAAGCTCACAACTCCCGCCAGCAGCAAGGAGGCCGCGAGCCCGCCGAGCCACAGCCCACGCCGGGAGCCCGCCGGGACCGGGGCGGCCTCACGCCGGTCGTCTTCAAATGCGTCCACCAACTCCCCACCCACCCGCAACTTCAACGGCGCCCGCAACCCCCGCGCCCCGTACACCAGATCCGGCCGCACAGCGATCACCGCACCCACCGTCAGCGAGGTGATCACCGCCTCCCCGATGCCGATCAGCACATGCACCCCCACCATCGCCCCCGCGACCTTCCCGATCGACACGTCCGTCGTCCCGCCGATCGCGTACAGCAGCGTGAACGCGGCGGCAGCGGCCGGTACGGAGAGCAGCGCGGCGACGAAGGAAGCGGCGGTGATGGTGCGGCGCCCCTGAGGCAGCACCTTCACGAGGCCCCGGAAGACGGCGTACGCGACGACGGTCGTCACGACCGCCATGTCCGTGATGTTGACGCCGAGCGCGGTCAGGCCGCCGTCCGCGAAGAGGATGCCCTGCATAAGGAGGACGACGGAGACGCAGAGGACGCCGGTGTAGGGGCCGACGAGTATCGCCGCGAGGGCGCCTCCCAGGAGGTGGCCGCTCGTGCCGGCCGCGACCGGGAAGTTCAGCATCTGCACGGCGAAGATGAACGCCGCGACCAGGCCGGCGAGGGGGGCCGTCCGCTCGTCCAGTTCCTTGCGGGCGCCGCGCAGGGACACGGCGACCGCGCCTGCCGCGACGGCTCCGGTCACGGCGGAGGTCGGGGCGTCGATGAATCCGTCAGGTACATGCACTATCCGATGATGTGGCCTGTTGCGAACGTCTTGCAAGAGCGGTCGGTGAGCAAACCTCTCCCCGTGACAATCCCCGCCTGGTCTGGAAATCGGAAAATATGCGACATTGGTAGGGGAAGCGGTCGCACAGCTTCCGCACAGGTCACGCACCGTAAGGGGCCGTCCGATGTCGGTAGTCGAACAGCATGCGCGGGCTCACATCGTCACCGACGAGGATCACATCGAGGAAGAGCGCGAGGCCGTACCCGTAGTACTCAGGTACGACCCCGACGACGATCCCCGCGCCGTACGCGTCGACCTCCCCGGCGCCCACCGCTGGACCGTCGCCCGCACCCTCCTGGAACAGGGACTACGCGCCCCGGCCGGTACCGGAGAGGTACGGGTATGGCCCTGCGGCCGAGTCCAGGCGGTGGTGGAGTTCCACTCCCCCCAGGGCGTCTCCGTCGTCCAATTCGAGTCGAAGACGCTGGTGAGGTTCCTGCGCAGGACCTACGCCGCCCGCTAGAGGAACCCCGCCTCACCCCATCTTCAGCAACGAAGCCACAATCGGCCCCGCCGTATCCCCACCGTGCCCCCCCGCCTGCACAACCCCCGCCGCCGCCAGATCCCCCGCATACGCGGTGAACCACCCGTTCGGCTTCTCCTGCCCGTCCACCTCGGCCGACCCCGTCTTCGCCCCGAAGTTCCCGCTCATCCCGGACATCGCCTGAGCCGCCGTCCCGTACTGAGCGGTGTACTTCATCAGCTCACGCAACTGCCCCAAGGTGGACACGGACATCGTCCGCGAAGCCTTCGCCAGCGACCGCTTGTCGAAGTCGGGCGAGACCAGGTACGGCTGGTGGAACGTCCCGTCGCTCACGGTCGCCGCGACGGACGCCATGTTCAGCGGGTTCATCCGCACCCCGCCCTGCCCGATCAGCGAGGCCCCCATCTGGGCGTTCTTCTGCACCGGCACCGCGCCGTCGAAAGTCGGCACGCCCACCGACCAGTTGTCCATGGAGAGCCCGAACACCTGCTGGGCCTGCTTGGTCAGACTGTCGTTGTCCAGGTCGGGCGCCTGACTGATGAAGGCGGTGTTGCAGGACCGCGCGAAACTCGCCTTGAACGTCCCCTTCTTGATCTCGAACTCGTCGTCGTTCTGGAACTTCCAGCCGCCGTACGTGAAGTACTTCGGGCAGGGGTGCTCCTTGTCGGCGGACGCGAGCCCCTTCTCGATCAGCAGCGACGACGTGATCACCTTCATCGTCGAACCCGGCGCGAGCGAGCCGAGGAAACCGACGTTGAAGCCGTTCCCGCTGTTCGCGACGGCCAGGATCTCCCCGGTCGACGCCTTCACGACCACCACGGACGCCCGCTGCTTCGCCGCGACCTGCTTCTCGGCGGCGGCCTGCATCGCCGGGTTGATCGTCGTCTTCACCTCGCCCGGCGTGCCCTTGCTCAGCTCCAGGACCGTCTTGTCCGACAGGTTCCGCTTCTTCGACGCCGCCCCGCGCACGACACGCAGCTCGACGCCCGCCTTGCCGCCCGCCTTCTTGCCGTACTTCTCGCGCAGACCGTCCAGCACGCTCCCCAGCGAGGGGTACGCCTTCGCCGTCAGCTCCTTGCCGGTACGGTCCAGCGCCTTCACCGGCGGGGCCCCGGCCTCGCCGGTCGTCAGGCTGTCGCCGTCCGAGAGATCCGGGTGGACGACCGACGCGTGCCAGTCGACCTCCGGCTCACCCGTCGTCGTGCTGCGGACGACCGTCAGCGCGCTCGCGTACGTCAGCGGCTTGCTCACGCCCTCGTACGACACCATGCCCTTCACGGAGAACGGCACCTTCGCGCCGACCGCCGCGCCCGGGGTGAGGGTCGCGCCCGTGACGTGCGCGTCCTTCGTGAACCCGGTCAGCAGCGCCGTCGCCGCCTTCGCGTCGTCCGTCGCCGCCGCGGCCTGCGCGACCTTGCCCTGCTGCCAGGCGGTCAGGAACGCCGTCGACGTCTTCGTCACCTCGGCGGGGGTCAGGGGGCCGGTCTTGATCTTCGGCTTTCCGTCGGAGGAGGAGGACGCGGACGACGCCGTCGAACCGTTCTCGGCCGCCGCGCCGCCCCCGTACAGCGCGTACACGCCGAAGGCGGCGCCGCCGACCACGACGGCGGCCATCCCGCCGACGACGGCCGGACGCCGCTTGCTCCCGCGCGTCTCCTCGACGCGCCTTCTCTTGCCCACGTACGTGACCTCCGAGCTCCCCGGGGACCCCACTGCCTCACCCACCCCAACGACGGGGACCAGCCTAGGGTCCCCTTCTGCTCGGGTGATGTCCCTGTGACCTCAGCCACCCCTCCGTAGCGGGGTTGTGACAACTGGGGCGGGTAGGACATGTGTTCACCGTAGGGGCCGCCGATTCCCCCGGAGAGCGTTTCCCGGAACGCGCCCCCAGGGTGGGGGTTTCTGCTAACGCGCCCTGGTTGAAGGGGTGTTGTCGGCAGAAAGTCGGCATGTGGACGGCGGTGCCCAGAGGACCGGCATGCGGAGAGGGCGCCGGCCGGAGGGTGACTTCACCCCGCCCGCAGCACACTCACCACGATCGGCCCCGCCGCGTCCACCCCGTGCCCCCCGCCCTGCACCATCGCCGCTGCGGCGACATCGTTCCGGTACGCCGTGAACCAGCTGTCGGACGTGGCGTTCCCGTCGCTCTCCGCGGAGCCGGTCTTCGCGCCGATGTTCCCGGAGAGGCCGGCCATGACGTTCTGGGCGGTGCCGCTGACGGCCGTCTGCCGCATCATGGCGCGGAGTTGGCGGGACGTGCTGTCCGACAGGCCCTGGGCGGTGGCGAGTTGACGCTGGTCGACGGAGAGGGGGACGAGGATCGGCTGGCGGAAGGCGCCGGTCTTCGCGGTCGCGGTCACCGACGCCAAGTTGAGGGGATTCAGCTGGACTTGGCCCTGCCCGATGAGGTTCGCCGCCTTGTCGGGGCCGGAGACGGCCGGGACGGAGCCGTCGGCCGTGGCGATGCCGATCGCCCAATTCCCTTGCCCGAGGCCGAACTTGTCCTGCGCCTCGCGGGTGAGGGAGTCGTCCGCGAGGTCGTCGGTGAACTTGATGAACGCGGTGTTGCAGGAGCGGGCGAAGCTATCGGCAAGCGTGGCGCCCTCGTTGGGGTCCATTCCCTTGAGGTTGCCGAAGGTCTGTCCCTCCCACATCGCCGAAGAGGGGCAGGGCGCGGGGCCGTTGGAGGTCGTCAGCTTGTTGTCGATGAGCGTCGCGGCGGTCACGATCTTCATCGTCGAGCCCGGTGGACGCGCCCCCTGCACGGCCGCGTTGAAGCCGTCCGCGCGGTTGTTGGCGATCGCGAGGATCTCGCCGGTGCTGGGCTTGAGCGCGACGACCGAGGACTCCCCGTACTGCTTCACGGCGCTCTCCGCCGCCGACTGCACCTCGGCGCTGAGCGTCGTCCGCACCTTCCCCGGCTTTCCCTCGGCGAGCGTCACCAGCGTCTTGTCGGGCACGCCCTCGGTGCCGGAGCGCACGGCCAGCTCGACCCCCGACGTCCCGCCCGCCTCGGCGCCGAACCGCGACCGCAGTTGATCGAGCACGGCCCCCAGCGACGGGTACGCCTCCTTCGTCAGCACCTTCCCGTCCCGGTCCACGGCCTCCACCGCCGGCTGCGCCGCCTCCCCCGTCACCAGCCTGTCCGCGTCACTCGCCAACGCCGGATGCACCACCGCCGGCTTCCAGTCCACCAGCGCCTTCCCGGTCGTGACGCCGCGGACGACGGTGAGGCTGCTGCTGTACGTCAGCGGCTTGGAAACCCCGTCGTACGACACCGTCGCGTCGACCCGGTAGGGCACGGTGAACCCCGATATCCGCCCCGGTGTGATCTTCACCCCGCCGATATGCGCCTCGGCCCCGTACGACGTGAACACGGGCCCCGCCACCCCGGCGTTGTTGGTCAACCCCGCCGCGACAGCCGCCTCCCCCTTCTCCCAGGCGGCGAAGAACGCCCTGGCGGTCTCCTTGACCTCACTCCCACTGGGCGGCCCGGTCTTGACGGGCGCCGGCCCCTTCGCCGTGGACCCCCCGTCCACCGCCGACAACAGGTTGTACGCCCCGTACCCGGCCCCACCCACCATCACGGCGAACACCGCCCCGACGACGGCGACCTTGACCCCCTTGGACATACCGCTTCCTTCCCCGTTCCCCGCAGCCCTTTTTGAACGCGCTCAAAAACGACCCTCTGGGTCGCACTGTAAGCGCCCGAAGGGGCCCGTGTGACCAGTCCCCCCGGAAACTTGTCCGAATGGAGATGGGTCAGCGGGCCGAATCCAGGGTGGATCTGTGAACGCCGAAGGGGTGTCGGGCCGAGGTCAGACCGCCCGCCCCCACCCCTCGGCAAGGCACCTCCGCCACCACGCGCCTCAACTCCGCCCGGAGCCGGGGCGGCAACCGGCGGAGGGTCCCCTCAAGGATGTCGCGAGCGTGCCGGACGTCATCGAAGGCACGGCGGGCACTCGGAGCCGGTGCGGATGGAGGGGGTGCCGCCCCGGCGGCCGGAGGGACGCCCGGTACCGCCGCAGGGCGCGGTTGGCGTCACCAGGGCTCAGGCCGTAGCCGTCCACCCAGCTCTCCGGCCCGGTGTATCGCCGTGCTGGCGCAGGCGGAGAGGGCACGGATGCGGGGCTGAGGCAGGCTCCGCGGGACGCCGGCACGCTGTGCGCCGCACAGCGTGCCGGGGTCGGCTACGTGGCATCAGCCTTTCGCTGCAGGGGCGCGGATGTCATCCTGCCAGCGGCCTCACCCCGACAGCGGCCCCTTCAACTCCCGGCAACACCAGCCCACTTGAGCCTCAGCTCTGCTGGACCTCCCGCGCCGCCCTCACCAGCCTCGCACTCAACCCGGGGCCCTCGCAGGCGTGGTCGATCAGCAGGTCGCGGTAGGGGCTCCTCGGCAACTTCCGGGCCAGGTCCAGGAGTTCGTGGAGGGCGGACGGCGAACCGGTGAGGCGGGTGCGGTAGGCGGCGTGGGCTGTGAGGAGGACGGGCTCGGTGGGGGCGTGTGTTGTGCCCTCGGCGGTGAGGCGGACGGCGGCCTCGAAGTCGCCCTGTTGGGCGCGGATGTCGGCCAGGTCCAGGTGGAGGGACCAGTTGGCGGGGTCGAGGGCGAGGGCGCGTTCGAAGGACGTCGCCGTTCGCTCGATGTCGCCCAGTTTGCGCCAGGTGCCCGCGCGGACGACCTCCGTCATCATGCGCGGCTCGACGGAGTCCGCCCGGTCGCACAGGGCGAACGAGGC
>DATCQX010000109.1:0-3755 GCA_036569285.1 Streptomyces sp. | reverse complement strand
GCCCGCTGGTCCGGCACCCACGGCGACGACCGCGCCAACCTGAACCTCCTCCTCGCCCAGCTCTCCGACATCGCCGACGAACACCGAGGCGCCCACTTCGCCTGCGCGGCGGCCCTCGCACTGCCCGACGGCACGGAACGCGTCGTCGAAGGGCGGTTGCGAGGCACCCTCCGCCACACCCCCACTGGCACCAACGGCTTCGGCTACGACCCGATCCTCCAGCCGGACGGCGAGACGCGGACGTGCGCGGAGCTGACGGCGGCGGAGAAGAACGCGATCAGTCATCGGGGGGAGGCGTTTCGCGCACTCGTTCCCGTCGTGCGGGAGCTGCTCGGCTAGCACGGAAACGGCCTGCGAATCATTCCTTCGATTCACAGGCCGTTGGAGTGCGGCGGAAGGGATTCGAACCCTCAAGCCCGATCAAGGGCCACAGATCCTAAGTCTGCTGTGTCGCCATTGCACCACCGCCGCTAGCTCCCCGTCATCGTACCGGCAGATGCCCGCCGCCTTCTCCTGACTTCGGGGCTGCGCCGGACGTGAATCGGCCCGCATCGGTCGAACCCCGATGCGGGCCTACGGGCCGGAAGTCGCCGACTCGGCTGCTCAGATCCCGAGATCCTTGATGATCTTCGCCACGTGCCCCGTCGCCTTCACGTTGTACAGGGCCCGCTCCACGTTCCCCGTCTCGTCGACGACGACCGTGGAGCGGATGACGCCGACGACGGTCTTGCCGTACAGCTTCTTCTCCCCGTACGCCCCGTACGCCTCGAGTACGGCCTTGTCGGGGTCGGCGAGGAGGGTCACCCGGAGGGACTCCTGCTCGCGGAACTTGGCGAGTTTCTCGGGCTTGTCGGGGGAGATGCCGATGACGTCGTAACCGGCGTCGGCCAGCAACGAGAGGTTGTCGGTGAAGTCGCACGCCTGCTTGGTGCAGCCGGGCGTCAGGGCCGCCGGGTAGAAGTAGACGATGACCTTGCGGCCTTTGTGGTCCGCAAGGGACACCTCGTTGCCGTCGGCGTCGGACAGGGTGAACGCGGGGGCCGGGTCGCCGGGCTGGAGTCGCTCGCTCATCCGGCCAGCGTATCCGGGCCCGCGACAACGCGGGCACGCACAGGACGGCCACGCACGACGGCCACGCACAAGACGGGCACGCGACAAGGGCGCCCCCTGCCCGTGCGCCCGGCCGGGAAACTGACAGACTGTGCGGAACAACGCATCAGCAGACTTCGGAGGCCGTACGGTGGCGGACACTGCGGACACGCCGGACACGAGATCCCCGGCGCAGATCGAGGCGGACATCAAGCGCCGCCGCGAGACGCTGGCCGAGACGCTCGACGAGATCGGTGTACGGGTTCACCCCAAGACCATCGTCGGGGACGCCAAGGCCAAGGTCGTCGCGAACGTCGACCACACCCTCGGACGCGCGTACGTCCAGGTCAACCGGGTCGTGAGCGACGTCACGAGCAAGTTCACGGACGACGACGGCGCCCCCCGCGTCGAGCGCATCGTCCCCGTAGCCCTTCTGGCCGTCGGCGTCGTCGGACTCCTCGTCCTGGGCACCCGGCGCCGCAAGGACTAGGACCTGAGGCTTACGGGTCTCCCCGAGGCAGGTAAGTTCGATACGTGAGCGGCAACAGTAACGAGCGCGGTACCCAGCACGACAAGCTTCCGATCCGGATGCTGCACGACCGTGTGCTGGTACGGCAGGACAGCAGTGAGGGCGAGCGGCGTTCGGGCGGCGGGATCCTGATTCCGGCGACGGCGGCGGTGGGCCGTCGGCTGGCGTGGGCCGAGGTCGTGGCGGTCGGGCAGAACGTCCGGACGGTGGAGCCGGGCGACCGGGTCCTGTACGACCCGGAGGACCGTGCCGAGGTCGAGGTGCGGGGCGTGGCGTACGTCCTGATGCGCGAGCGCGACCTGCACGCCGTCGCGGCGGACCGCTTCGAGGGGTCGGAGGACTCCACGGGGCTGTACCTGTAGGCCGACGGCGCCCGTAGCACCCGTAGTACTCGCTTGAGAGCCGTAGGGGCCGGTGACGATGATCGTCACCGGCCCCTACGGCTGCCCCCGTAGTACCGCCGAGCCCACCCGTAGTACTTCAGAGCGGACCGGCACACCCCTACAGATGTACTACGGGGCCGCCCGGCACCCGCCGACCGACCCCGCTGTCATACCCGTACTACCCAGCAGCCGCTGCCGCTGTAAGCCCCCTACGTCCCCGGAGTGCCCCCAGCACCCCCGCCGCCCCCGGCCCCCGCGGACGTCCCGGTCCCGGCGGACGTGTCCCCGGTGGCCCCGCCGGAGGCGTCCCCGCCGGTGGCACCACCCGGAGTCCCCCCGGAGGCCGCGCCCCCGGTGGCCCCGGTGGAGGTGTCTCCGCCCGTGGCGCCACCCGGAGTCCCTCCGGAGGCCGCGCCCCCGCCGATGGCACCGCCCGTGGTACCTCCGTCGGTCGCCCCCTGAGCGGCACCCTGCGTGCCCCCCTGGGTCTGGCCCTGGTCGGTGCCCCCTCCGGTGGTCCCGTCGGTCGGCGCCCCGCTGGCCTCGGGCCCGGTGCTCTCCTGGTCCGTCGGCGCGGACGGCACGTCCTGCACGACGTCCGCCCCGTCCTGGAGCTGGAGGTCGAAGTCGGTGACCGGCTTCCCCTTGAGGGCGTCCTTCATGAACTGCGCCCAGATCTCGGTCGGCGCCCCACCGCCGTTGATGCGCGGCAGCCCCATCGCGCCGTACAGCGACTTGTGCGCGGCGGTCTCCGGGTCCTGGCCCATGACGGCGACGACGGTCGCGAGGTCGGGCGTGTAGCCGGCGAACCAGGCGGCCTGGTCCTCCTCCGCGGTGCCGGTCTTGCCCGCTGCGGGCCGGCCGGCGGCCTGCGCGGCGGTGGCGGTGCCGTTGTCGACGACGCTCTGGAGGATCGCGGTGGTGGTGTCGGCGGCCTCGCGGCTGACGGCCTGGGTGGTCTTCTGGGCGGGCAGCTCGATGGTGGTGCTGCCGTCCTTGGTGATCTTGTCGATCAGGGTGTACGTGCCGTGCTTGCCGTGGTTGGCGAGGGTGGCGTACGCCTGGGCCATGTCGAGGACGCTGCCGGTGGCGACGCCGAGGGCGATCGAGGGGGAGGCTGTTAGCTCCGGAGTACTACGGGGCAGCCCCAAGGCGATCGCGGTGTTCTTGACCTTGTCGGAGCCGACGTCCACGGCCATCTGCGCGTACACGGAGTTGATGGACTTGTCGGTGGCGGTGCGGACGGTGACGTTGCCGTAGTTGACGTCGTCCTCGTTGGCCGGGGCGTAGGTGCCGCCGCTCCAGCCCTGCACGGGGCGCTTGTTGGTGCCGTCGTACACGGTGTTGGGGGTGATGAGGCGGCCGTCCTGCGTCTCGGAGTTGTTGTCGACGGCGGCGGTGAAGACGAACGGCTTGAAGGTGGAGCCGACCTGGAAGTCCTGGCGGGTCGCGTTGTTCGTGTACTGCTTGACGTAGTCGATGCCGCCGTACATGGCGAGGACCTTGCCGGTCTTGGGGTCGACGGCGGCGCCGCCCGCGCGGACGTAGTTGTCGACCTTGTTCTTCTTCTTGTCGAGCTTGTCCATCAGGTTGTCGTTGACGGACTTCACGAAGGCGTCCTGCTTGGCCTTCTCCAGGGTGGTGGTGATGCGGTAGCCGCCGCCGTCGAGCTGCTCCTCGGTGAGGATCTTGTTGTCCTTGAGGTAGTCCTTGATGGCGGTGACGATGTAGCCGCGCTGCCCGGACATGCCGGT
>DATCQX010000108.1:0-2488 GCA_036569285.1 Streptomyces sp. | reverse complement strand
TCGGGGGGTGGGTGGAGAGGTGGAGGAGGCGGGCGAGGGGGTCGAGGAGGACGGCGGGGGAAGGGAAGCGGCGCGGGTGTTTTCCGGGGGTGGAGGTGTGTGCGGGCGGCACGGGCACTTCGGAGGCCTGGGGGTGGAAGCCGACCGGGTCCTCCGCACCGGGCTGTGCCTCGCTGGTGGCCGACGTAAGGGAGGCGTGTGTGTGCTGCCCTGCCGGGTTCGGGGTGCCGAGGCTGTGCGGGTGTTCGCCGAGAGGCCGCACAGCGTCGACGCCCGGCGTCGGAGCGCCGTGCGGGCGCTGCGCACGCGGTTGGCTCGCCGACGGGCCCGACGCCGGTTCGGCGGCGCCGCTCGGGCTGGCCGTGTCAGGTCGGCCCCCGTTCGGTCGGCCCGCGACGGAGTCGTCCGCGTCGGCGGTCCCAGCCCGGGTCGGGCCGTCCGCCTTCTCGGTCGGCCGGCTCTCCTTCTCTCCCACCTCGTTCACCCCCTCCCGGCAGAACTCCCCCATCCCCGCCCCCTATTCGCCCGTGATCGTGCCGAAGTCGGTGCCGGAGCCCAGGAGGAGGCCGGCGCCGAGGAGGAGCATGGTGGCGGGGACCATGAAGGTGGTGATCATGAGGGTGGCGCGGGGGACGGCGCGGGCGGCCTTGCGGCGGGCGTTCTGGGCGTCGGTGCGGCGCATGTCCTTGGCGATGGCCACCAGCGTGTCGACGATCGGGGCGCCCAGTTCTTCGCCCTGCTGCAACGCCGTGACGAACATGGCCACTTGCTCGGAGTCGTTGCGGCGGCGGAGTTCCGCGAAGGCTTCGCGGCGGCTCATGCCGAGGTCCATCTGGCGCAGGGTGATACGGATTTCGTCGGCCCAGGGGCCCTCGTAGCGCATCGACACGCGGTCCAGTGCCTGGCGGAAGCCGAGGCCCGCGCTCACCACCACCGCGAGAACGTCCAGGAAATCAGGGAGCGTTCGCTCGATGACGTCCTTGCGGACGCGGATCGCGGACCAGATGCCGACCTCGGTCCACACCGCGCCGAACGCGAGCATGAACAGGGCGATGAGGGGGTTGCCCCGGAGGAAGAAGACGAGCGCCCCGACGGCACCGAGCGCGCCGTAGACCGCACGGCGGGCGGCGTACCGGTCGATGGTGAGGCCCCCGGGGTTGCCCGCGAGGTCGATGCGGCGCCGGTACTTGGCGACGAGCCGGGGTCCCATGAGCCGCAGGACGGCGGGCGCGTACCGCATCCCCATCCGGTCGACGAGGGAGTCCACCGCGCCGGTCCGCGTGGCGCCGACCTCCAGCGCGAGGGCGAGATCGGGGGGCAGTTTGACGTCCGCGCGGTACATGCGGATCCCGGTGAAGGCGCCCCACACGGAGACCGCCATCAGCAGCGCGAGCACCAGAGCCATGGGTCCAGTTCCCCCTACTCAGACGTCGATCCGGGACATGCGCCGGATCAGGACGAACCCGACGGCGTACAGTCCGAAGGCGACGAGGACGGCGATCTGCCCGGCCGTCGACCCGGTCATCCGCTCCAGCGCCCCCTCCTTGACCCCGTCCATGAGGAACAACGACCCGATCCCGAGGAGAGGTACGGCGTACGCGGTGAGGTTCACCTGCGAGAGCTGTGTGCGGATCTCGCGCCGCGTCTCCTTGCGTTCCTCCAGCGTCTCGGTCAAGTTCCGCAGCGCGCCGACGACTTGGCCACCGGCCTTGTTGGAGAGCACCAACGTGGTGACGAGGACGACGAGTTCGCGCGACGGCAGCCGTTCGGCCAGCTCGCCGAGCGCGTCGTCCATGGACTGCCCCACCGCCAACTGGTTGGCGACCTTGGCGAGTTCTTCCCCGGCGGGCGCCTCCAGTTCCTCGGCGGCCATCCCTATGGCGGTGCGCAGGGCGAGCCCGGCCTGGGTGGCGTTGGCCAGGATGCGGGCCAGTTCGGGGAGTTGGTTGATGAACCGCTCGATGCGCTTCTGGCGCTGCCAGTTGAGGAACTGGAAGGCCCCGCCGACGGCGAGGAGACCTGCGATGGGCCCGAAGAAGGGGGCGAGGACGGCCTGCGTGACGAGCCACAGCCCGGCGACCGCGCCGAGCAGGTAGACGGTGAACTCCCCCGGTGTGACGTCGAGTCCGGTCGTGGCGAGCCGGCGTTCGAGGCCGCGCCCCAGACTGGTGCGGCGGATGCGGCGGTCGAGGTCGCGGAAGCGTCGGCGGCGCCCCGAGGACGGCAGTTGGCCCGTGGAGGAGAGCCGGTCGACGAGCGCGGCGCGCTGCGCCCGGCCGGAGGCGTACGTGTGCAGGCCAACGACGGCGAGGGTGAGGCCGAGGAGGGTCAGACCGGTCGTCAGCGAGGTGAGGTTGTCGAGGTCCATGGGGTCGTCCTGCCTAGCGTGCTTCTCGGATCGCGAGTTCGGCCGGGGTCTGGGCCACGCCGAACGCCTGGGGGATGGGCTGGCTCGCCATGTAGAGGCGGTCGGCGGTGCGGCGCGGGA
>DATCQX010000107.1:0-4369 GCA_036569285.1 Streptomyces sp. | reverse complement strand
CCGCGCAGGGCGGCCTCGGAGGTGACGGCGGTGCTGCGGCGGCGCATGACCCGGTGCCCGTAGACCCGGTCCACGGCCTTGCGCACGGACTCCACGGACTCGGCCACCCCGGGCAGCGTGCCCAGGGTGACGAGGGGATCGGCGGTCGCGCCTGTCGTACTCATGAGTACGACAGTAGCCACCCCGGGAGCACACCCCTCGAAGGAGTGGTCTTCTTCACGGATATCTGCCACCCAAAGCCATCACGCCGCTACCCTTCGTGAACATGAAAATTGCTTTCGTCGGGAAGGGCGGCAGCGGCAAGACGACGCTCTCCTCCCTGTTCGTCCGGCACCTCGCCGCCTGCGGCGCACCCGTGATCGCCGTCGACGCGGACATCAACCAGCACCTGGGGCCCGCGCTCGGCCTCGACGAGGACCGGGCCGCCGCCCTGCCCGCCCTCGGCGAGCACCTGCCGCTGATCAAGGACTACCTGCGCGGCGACAACCCGCGCATCGCGTCGGCCGAGACGATGATCAAGACGACCCCTCCCGGCGAGGGCTCCCGGCTGCTGCGGGTGCGCGAGGACAACCCGGTCTACGAAGCCTGTGCGCGGGACGTGGAACTCGACGGCGGCGCCGTCCGTTTGATGGTCACGGGCCAGTTCACGGACGCCGACCTCGGGGTCGCCTGCTACCACTCCAAGACCGGAGCTGTGGAGCTGTGTCTCAACCATCTGGTGGACGGCCCGGGTGAGTACGTCGTGGTGGACATGACGGCGGGTTCGGACTCGTTCGCGTCGGGGATGTTTACGCGCTTCGACATCACGTTCCTCGTCGCCGAGCCGACCCGCAAGGGGGTCTCCGTCTACCGCCAGTACAAGGAGTACGCCCAGGACTTCGGTGTCGAGCTGAAGGTCGTCGGCAACAAGGTGCAGGGCCCGGAGGACGTCGACTTCCTGCGCGCGGAGGTCGGGGACGACCTGCTGGTGACCGTCGGGCACTCCGACTGGGTGCGCGCCATGGAGAAGGGCCACCCACCCCGGTTCGCGCTCCTGGAGGACGCCAACCGGGCGGCCCTGGAGCTGCTGCGGACGACGGCCGACGCGTCGTACGGGCGCCGCGACTGGGCGCGGTACACGCGCCAGATGGTGCACTTCCACCTGAAGAACGCCGAGTCCTGGGGGAACGCGCGCACCGGGGCCGACCTGGCGGCGCAGGTCGACCCCGGGTTCGTGCTCGGCGAGGGCGTCGCGCTTACCGCGTGACGGTGGCCGCCGGGGCCCCGGGAACGCCCTTCGGGGCGGGCGCCGGGCGGGCGGTCAGGAAGGCCGTCCAGCCCTGCTTCGGGGCCTCGCCGACGTCCAGGGTGCGGAGCTTGTCCAGGACCTTCGGGTCCTGGGCGTCGAGCCAGTCGGAGAGCTGGCGGAAGGAGACGCAGCGGACGTCGGGCTTGTTGCAGACGCGCTCGATCGTCTCCTCGACGGCGCGCATGTAGGTGCCGCCGTTCCAGGACTCGAAGTGGTTGCCGATGATCAGGGGCGCGCGGTTGCCGTCGTAGGCGCGGGCGAAGCCCTTGAGGAGGCCGTCACGCATCTGGTCGCCCCAGTACTCACGCTTGTCGGGGTCGCCCTGGGTGGTGGTGCCGGACTGGTTGACCATGAAGTTGTAGTCCATGGTGAGCTGCTCGTAGGAGTGGCCGGGGAACGGCACGAGCTGCATGGACAGGTCCCACAGCCCGTCCTTCTTGCCGGGCCAGACCTGGTTGTTGACGCCGCTGGTGTCGTAGCGGAAGCCCAGTTCGCGGCCGGCCTTGCGGAAGTTCTTCTGCCCTTCGAGACAGGGCGTGCGGGCGCCGACCAGCTCTTTGTCGTAGTCGAAGGGCAGGGGCGCCGCCTTCGTCATCCCGGTGTTGGTCTTCCACGTCTTGACGAATCGTTTGGCCTGGGCGATCTCGTCCTTCCAGTCGGCCACCGACCATTCGCCGACACCGCCGCCCTTGCCGCAGAAGTGGCCGTTGAAGTGAGTGCCGACCTCGTTGCCCTCCAGCCAGGCCAGGCGCAGTTGCTTGACGGTGTCGGCGATGCCCTGCTCGTCGTTGAAGCCGATGTCGGAGCGGCCCGGCGAGTGCTGCGGCGGCCGGTAGAGGTCGCTCTTGTCCTCGGGCAGCAGGTACACGCCGCTGAGGAAGTACGTCATCGTCGCGCGGTTGGCCTTGGCGACCGCCCGGAAGTGCGAGAACAGCTTCTGGCTGTCCTCGCCGGCGCCGTCCCAGGAGAAGACCACGAACTGCGGCGGCTTCGCGCCCGGCGCGAGCCGTTCGGGGCGGGGCAGATGGGGCTGGGCTCCGGTGTAGGAGGTGGACCCGTCCCCGATGAGGCGTACGGCACTCTTGGGCGCCGGGGCGGCCGGCTTGGCCTTCTGCGGGCCCCGTGCCCCTTCGTGCGCGGTGTCGGGGCTGCTGCCCGCACAGCCGGCGAGCGACGTGGCGACGGCCGCGGCGAGCACGGCGCACGCGGCGATCCTCTGGGTGGCGGCCATCTGATTCCTTCTCTTCCGGGGACGAGGTGGGCCGCCGGGGCGAGCCGGCGGCGCCGTCACGGTCGCACGGGACCGAGAAGGAGTTAGTACGACAAGCCGATCAAAGAATTACGTCATCCGCAGGGGTGATTCACTCGGCCATTTGCTCTCATGTTCTATTCCCGCTCTTTACTCTGCATTACGATTCATTTACCGAGCGTCACCTCATCCCGCCGCTGCCGAAGAGAGAGGAAAAACATGTTCGCCTGCGCACCGACCCGACCGTCCGACTCCTACGACCCCGCCGGTTCCCACCGGCCGCACAGCCCGCCGCCCCGCCGCCGCTTCCGTCTCGCGGGGGCGGACGTGTCGGCCTCGATCGCGGTCTTCCTGATCGCCCTCCCCCTCTCCCTGGGCATCGCGCTGGCCACCGGCGCCCCGCTCCAGGCCGGCCTCGTGGCCGCCGCCGTCGGCGGGCTCGTCGCCGGGCGGCTCGGCGGATCGCCCCTCCAGGTCAGCGGCCCCGCCGCGGGCCTGACGGTCGTCACCGCCGACCTCATCCAGCGCTACGGCTGGCGGGCGACCTGCGGGATCACCGTCCTCGCCGGCATCGCCCAGCTCGCCCTCGGCTGTCTGCGCGTGGCGCGCACCGCGCTCGCCGTCAGCCCCGCCGTCGTCCACGGCATGCTCGCCGGCATCGGCGTCACCATCGCCGTCGCCCAGTTGCACATCGTCCTCGGCGGCAGCCCGCAGAGCTCCGTCCTGGACAACGTCCGCGCCCTGCCCGCCCAGCTCGCCGGGCTGCACCCGGCCGCCGTCGCCGTGAGCGCGCTCACGCTCGCGCTCCTGCTGCTGTGGCCGCGCATTCCCGGGCGGGTCGGGCGGCTGCTGCGGAAGGTGCCTGCCGCTCTCGTCGCCGTGACGGGCGCCACCGCCGTCGCCTCGCTCGCCGGGCTGACGCTCCCCAAGGTCGACCTGCCCTCCTGGTCGAGCCACGCGCTGGCCGGGATGCCGGAGGGGCCCGTGCCCGGGGTCGTGGCCGCCGTGCTCACGATCACGCTGGTGTGCAGCGTGCAGTCGCTGCTCGGGGCGGTCGCCGTCGACAAGATGATCGCCTCGCGGCAGGCGTCCGCGCCCGTCGCGGGCAGCGGGCCCACGCCGCGGCCCTCGGCACCCGCCCCGCGCGTGGGCCGCTCCGACCTGAACCGCGAGCTGCTCGGCCAGGGCGCCGCGAACATCGTCTCCGGGGCGCTCGGCGGGCTGCCGGTCGCCGGGGTCGCCGTCCGCAGTTCGGCGAACGTGCACGCGGGGGCGGTCAGCCGGAACTCCACGATGCTGCACGGCGTTCTGGTCGTGGTCGCCGCGCTGCTGCTGGTCCCGGTCCTGGAGCTGATCCCCCTCGCCTCCCTCGCCGCCCTCGTCATGGCCGTCGGCATCCAGATGGTGTCCCTGCACCACATCCGTACGGTGACGCGCCACCGCGAGGTGCTCGTCTACGCCGTCACCACCCTCGGTGTGGTCCTCCTCGGTGTCCTGGAGGGCGTGCTCCTCGGGGTCGCCGTCGCGGTCGCCGTCGCCCTGCGCCGCCTCGCCCGCACGCGCATCACGCACGCCGAGGAGGGCGGCGTCCACCGCGTCCACGTCCGGGGCCAGTTGACCTTCCTCGCGGTGCCCCGGCTCAGCCGCACCCTTCACCTCGTCCCCCAGGGAGCCCATGCCGTCGTCGAGCTGGACGGCTCCTTCATGGACCACGCGGCGTACGAGGCCCTCCAGGACTGGCACAAGACGCACACCGCGCAGGGCGGCACCGCCGACCTCTCCGGGCGCCGCGCGCCCGCGACTCCGGCGGAGTGCCGCTGCCGGCCGTGGAC
>DATCQX010000106.1:0-15534 GCA_036569285.1 Streptomyces sp. | reverse complement strand
AACACGACGCAGGAGGCCGGGCGATGAGTGCCGCCGTGAAGAAGCCGCACGAGATCGTCGAGCGGGCGCTGGAGCTGTCGCGGGCGGACGGGTGTGTCGTCATCGCGGACGAGCAGTCGTCGGCGAACCTGCGCTGGGCGGGCAACGCGCTGACGACGAACGGCGTCACGCGCGGGCGGACGCTGACGGTGATCGCGACGGTCGACGGCAAGGAGGGCACCGCGTCGGGTGTGGTGACCCGGGCCGCCGTCACGGCCGACGAGCTGGAGTCCCTCGTCCGCGCCGCCGAGAAGGCCGCGCGCGGCGCGGGCCCCGCCGAGGACGCGCGCCCGCTGGTGACCGGCACGCCCGCGTCCCCGGAGTTCACGGAGGCGCCCGCGGAGACGTCGTCCGCCGTGTTCGCGGACTTCGCGCCGGCGCTCGGTGAGGCGTTCGCCCGCGCGCGGGCGGGTGGGCGGGAGCTGTACGGGTTCGCCAACCACGAGCTGGTCTCGACGTACCTGGGCACCTCGACGGGGCTGCGGCTGCGGCACGACCAGCCGAACGGCACGCTGGAGCTGAACGCCAAGTCCCCCGACCGCACCCGCTCCGCGTGGGCCGGGCGCTCCACACGGGACTTCAAGGACGTCGACCCGGCGGCGCTGGACGCCGAGCTGGCCGTCCGCCTCGGCTGGGCCGAGCGCCGCATCGAGCTGCCCGCCGGGCGGTACGAGACGCTGCTGCCGCCGACCGCCGTCGCGGACCTGCTGATCTACCAGCTGTGGTCGCAGTCGGGGCGGGACGCGACCGAGGGGCGGACGGTGTTCTCGAAGCCGGGCGGCGGGACGCGGCTCGGCGAGCGGCTCACCGAGCTGCCGCTGACCCTGCGCAGCGACCCGAACGAGCCGGGGCTCGAATCGGCGCCGTTCGTCATCGCGCACTCCTCCGGCGGCGACAGCTCCGTCTTCGACAACGGGCTGCCCGTCCGGGCCACCGAGTGGGTCGCCGACGGCGTGCTGAAGAACCTCGTCACCACCCGGCACAGCGCCTCCCTCACGGGCCTGCCGGTCGCGCCCGCCGGGGACAACGTCATCCTGGACGGCGGTGGCTCGCAGTCCCTGGACGAGATGGTCGCGGCGACGGAGCGCGGGCTGCTGCTGACGTGCCTGTGGTACATCCGCGAGGTGGACCCGGCGACCCTGCTGCTCACCGGGCTCACCCGGGACGGCGTGTACCTCGTGGAGAACGGCGAGGTCGTCGGCGAGGTCAACAACTTCCGGTTCAACGAGTCGCCGGTCGACCTGCTCGGGCGGGCGGTCGAGGCGGGGCGGACGGAGAAGACGCTGCCGCGTGAGTGGAGCGACTGGTTCACGCGGGCGGCGATGCCGGCGCTGCGGGTGCCGGATTTCAATATGAGCTCTGTCAGTCCGGGCGTATAACCTCGTACCTGATAAGCAGCACGTTGTGAGGAGACAAGAGAACCGTGACGGACATCGTCGATGAGCTGAAGTGGCGTGGGCTGGTCGCCCTCTCCACTGACGAGGACGCATTGCGCAAGGCGTTCGCGGACGGTCCCGTCACGTTCTATTGCGGCTTCGACCCGACCGCGCCCAGCCTGCACCTCGGCAACCTCGTGCAGATCCTGACGATGCGGCGGATCCAGCAGGCCGGCAACCGCCCGCTCGGCCTGGTCGGCGGGGCGACGGGCCTGATCGGCGACCCCAAGCCGACGGCGGAGCGCACGCTGAACGCGCCCGAGGTCGTGGCCGGCTGGGTGGAGCGGCTGCGCGAGCAGATCGAGCGGTTCCTCGACTTCGAGGGGCCGTACGCCGCGCGGATGGTCAACAACCTGGACTGGACGCAGGGCATGTCGGCGATCGAGTTCCTGCGGGACGTCGGCAAGTACTTCCGGGTCAACAAGATGATCACGAAGGAGGCCGTCTCCCGGCGGCTCAACTCCGACGCGGGCATCAGCTACACGGAGTTCAGCTACCAGATCCTCCAGGGCATGGACTACCTGGAGCTGTACCGGCGCTACGGCTGCACGCTCCAGACCGGCGGCAGCGACCAGTGGGGCAACCTCACGTCGGGCACGGACCTGATCCACCGGACCGAGCCGCAGGCGGAGGTGCACGCGCTGGGCACCCCGCTGATCACGAAGGCCGACGGCACGAAGTTCGGCAAGACCGAGTCGGGGACGGTGTGGCTCGACGCGGAGATGACGACGCCGTACGCGTTCTACCAGTTCTGGCTGAACGCGGACGACAGGGACGTCTCCAAGTTCCTGCGCATCTTCAGCTTCCGCTCCCGTGAGGAGATCGAGGAGCTGGAGCGCCAGACCGAGGAGCGTCCGCAGGCGCGGGCCGCTCAGCGGGCGCTGGCGGAGGAGCTGACGACGCTGGTGCACGGTGCGGACCAGACCGAGGCCGTGATCGCCGCGTCCAAGGCTCTGTTCGGGCAGGGTGAGCTGGCGGAGCTGGACGAGAAGACGCTGGCGGCGTCCCTTTCCGAGCTGCCGCACGTCCAGGTGGCCGAACTCGGGCTCGTCGTGGACCTGTTCGCGGAGGTCGGGCTGGTCGCCAGCAAGTCCGCCGCCCGCCGGACGGTGAAGGAGGGCGGTGCCTACGTGAACAACGTGAAGGTCGCCTCCGAGGACGCCGTCCCGGCGAAGGAGGATCTGCTGCACGGGCGGTGGCTGGTGCTGCGGCGGGGCAAGAAGAACCTCGCTGCGGTGGAGTTCACCGGCTGAGCCGACGGCATACGTGAGGGTGCCTTCCCACGGGAAGGCACCCTCTGTCACGTCTCAGGTGCGCTGCTTGTTCCTGCCCAGCGTCGCCGAGTACGCCATGTCTCCCAGGAAGACGATGACGATGGCCGCGATCAGCTGGAAGGCGTGGCGGCCCCAGTCGATGCCTCGGGTCGCGTCGATGCCTACGGCTCGGGCGAGGGCGTTGCCGGCGATGGCGCCGAGGATGCCGAAGACGGTGGTCAGCCAGAGGGGGCTGTGCTGCTTGCCCGGGATGATCGCCTTCGCGAGCAGGCCCAGCACGAACCCCACGATGATCGCCCACAACCAGCCCATGGCTGCCTCCTTGTACGGATCGACGTGAGCAGTGCCCCCAGTGTCGGTCCGGTCGCGGTACGCCGCATGTCGAGACCGGAGTACACGGCTCGGCGCAGGAGGATCGCCCGGTTCCGGGGTGCCCCGGGCTCGAAGGCGGCGCAGGTGCGGCGTACCGTGGAAGACGCCCGGGGGCCGGTTTCGCGCCCGGGGGGAGTCGTAGTGGGCGGACGGTGGAGTGCGATGCGGAAGCAGGGTGCCGAGGGGAACGGCCAGGTGTTCCGGATCACCGGGGCGCGGCAGAGTCTTCAGGACGACGTGCGGGGGCGGCAGCGGCGGTACATCATCTCGATGTCCGTCCGTACGGTGTCGGTGGTGCTGGCGGCGTGCTTGTGGAACGTGGAGCGGCATGTCGCGATGGTCGCGCTGGCTCTCGGCATCCTGCTGCCGTACATCGCGGTGGTGATCGCCAACGCGGGGCGGGAGAACGCGCCGGGGTTGCCGTCCACGTTCGTCCCTTCACCGGGTCGGGCTCAGCTGGCGCCGCCGAAGGATGCGGAATCGGGTACTACCGGGCGGTAACGGTGAACGCACTGTGTGTTCGCTGTGGACAAGGCTCAAGAAAAGCTCAGATCAATCCCGTTGTTCCGGTGCCATCCGGGCGCCGTGCCGTGACATACTTCCTACGCGCTCCGCATCCCCCGTCGGAGCGACGGACCGACGCCGGGCAGCTCCCCCCGTGGCTGCTCGGCGTCGCCTTTTTGTGTACGGGTCTGTGAGACGGCGCTGTGATCGACGAAACCCCCATCTGCTCGGCCAAGGGCTGCCGCACGGCTGCCGTGTGGGTGCTGGCCTGGAACAACCCGAAGATTCATACGCCTCAGCGGCGCAAGACGTGGCTGGCCTGCGAGGAGCATCGCGAGCATCTGTCGCAGTTCCTCGGGGTGAGGGGTTTCCTCAAGGACGTCGTCAGGTTCGAGGAGTGGGAGGCTCCCGACGGGGCCTAGCCTCCGATCGCCGACATCGGCCGGTCCGGCTGCACGAACGCCGGGTCGTCCAGCCCCGCTCCCGCCTTCTTCCCGTACATCGCCACGCGCCACAGCTCGGCGAGTTCCTCGTCCGTCGCGGTGCCGCGCAGGGCCGCGCGCAGGTCGGTCTCCTCGCGGGCGAACAGGCAGGTGCGGATCTGGCCGTCGGCGGTGAGGCGGGTGCGGTCGCAGGCGGCGCAGAAGGGGCGGGTGACGGAGGCGATGACGCCGACCTTGTAGGGGCCGCCGTCGACCAGCCAGCGTTCCGCGGGGGCCGAGCCGCGTGCGTCCGGCGTCTCCGGGGTGAGGTCGAAGCGGGTGCGCAGTGAGGTGAGGATGTCGCCGGCGGTGACCATGCCGTCGCGTGTCCAGCCGTGCTGGGCGTCCAGGGGCATCTGCTCGATGAAGCGGAGTTCGTAGGCGTGGTCGATGGCCCAGGCGAGGAGTTCGGGTGCTTCGTCGGCGTTGAGGCCCGGCATGAGGACGGTGTTGACCTTGACGGGGGTGAGGCCCGCTTCGTGGGCGGCGGCCAGGCCGTCCAGGACGTCCTGGTGGCGGTCTCGGCGGGTGAGGGTCTTGAAGACGTCGGGGCGCAGGGTGTCCAGCGAGACGTTGACCCGGTCGAGGCCGGCGGCCTTGAGGGCGGGGGCGATGCGGCGCAGGCCGATGCCGTTGGTCGTGAGGGACATGCGGGGGCGCGGGGTGAGGGCGGCGACGCGTTCGACGATGCCGGTGAGGCCGGGGCGCAGGAGGGGTTCGCCGCCGGTGAAGCGGACCTCGTCGACGCCGAGGAGGCGGACCGCGATGTCGATCAGGCGGACGATCTCGTCGTCCGTGAGGAGGTCGGGTTTCGCGAGCCACTTCAGGCCCTCTTCGGGCATGCAGTAGGTGCACCGCAGGTTGCAGCGGTCCGTGAGGGAGACCCTCAGGTCGGTGGCCACTCGGCCGTAGGTGTCGATGAGCACGTGGGCCCCCTCCCTCGCCGTCTTCTCGGAATCGGTTTTCCGTTGTACCCGCGAGCCTACGTGACACCACTGACAACACCCGAACGTGCGAAGGGCCGCGCCGCCGGAGGGGGTGCGGCGCGGCCCTTCGGGGGACGGGTGGCGTCAGTGCGCGCCGGTGCCCGTCAGGGAGCGGACCTCCAGCTCGGCGTACTTCTTCTTGTCGGGCTCCTCCTTCGAGAGGTAGGTGCCGACGACGCCGAGGAGGAAGCCGACGGGGATCGAGATGATGCCGGGGTTCTCCAGGGGGAACCAGTGGAAGTCGACGTCCGGGAACATCGAGGTCGGCTTGCCGGAGACGACCGGCGAGAACAGCACCAGGCCGACGGCGCTGACGAGGCCGCCGTAGATCGACCAGAGGGCGCCGCCGGTGGTGAACCGCTTCCAGAAGAGGCTGTAGAGGATGGTGGGCAGGTTCGCGGAGGCGGCGACCGCGAAGGCGAGGGCGACGAGGCCGGCGACGTTGAGGTCCCGGGCGAGGGCGCCCAGCAGGATCGATACCGCTCCGATGCCGACGGTGGCCCAGCGGGCGGCGCGGATCTCCTCCTTCTCGCTGGCCTTGCCCTTCTTGATGACGTTGGCGTAGATGTCGTGCGCGAAGGACGACGAGGAGGCCAGCGTGAGGCCCGCGACCACCGCGAGGATCGTGGCGAAGGCGACGGCGGAGATCGTGGCGAGCAGGATCGCGCCCCAGTTGGAGTCGACGCCGCCGAGGTGGAGGGCGAGGAGGGGCGCCGCGGTGTTGCCGGCCTTGTTGGAGCCGACGATCTCGTCGTGGCTGATCAGGGCCGCGGCGCCGAAGCCGAGGGCGAGGGTCATCAGGTAGAAGGCGCCGATGAGGCCGATGGCCCACAGGACGGACTTCCGGGCGGCCTGCGCGGTGGGCACGGTGTAGAAGCGGATCAGGATGTGCGGCAGGCCCGCGGTGCCGAGGACGAGGGCGATGCCGAGCGAGATGAAGTCCAGCTTGGTGGTGCCGGTGAGGCCGTACTTGAGGCCGGGCTCCAGGAAGGCGGCGCCCTTGCCGCTGTTGTCGGCGGCTGTGCCGAGCAGGTCGGAGATGTTGAAGTCGAACTTGAGCAGCACGAGGAAGGTCAGCAGCAGGGCGCCCGCCATGAGGAGGACGGCCTTGACCATCTGGACCCAGGTGGTGCCCTTCATGCCGCCGATGGTGACGTAGAAGATCATCAGGACGCCGACCAGCGCGACGATGGCGATCTTGCCGCCGTCGGTGGTGATGCCGAGCAGCAGCGAGACGAGGACACCGGCGCCGGCCATCTGGGCGAGCAGGTAGAAGATCGAGACGACGATGGTGGAGGTGCCGGCGGCCGTGCGCACCGGGCGCTGGCGCATCCGGTAGGCGAGGACGTCACCCATGGTGTAGCGGCCGGAGTTGCGCAGGGGTTCGGCGACCAGGAGGAGGGCGACGAGCCAGGCGACCAGGAAGCCGATGGAGTAGAGGAAGCCGTCGTACCCGAAGAGGGCGATGGCGCCCGCGATGCCGAGGAAGGACGCGGCGGACATGTAGTCGCCGGCGACGGCGAGGCCGTTCTGGAAGCCGGTGAACTGTCTGCCGCCCGCGTAGAAGTCGGAGGCGTCCTTGGTCTGCCGGCCCGCCCAGACGGTGATGACGAGGGTGGCGACGACGAACAGGGAGAACAGGGTGATGATCAGCGGGCGGTGCTCGCTCGCCTCACCGGCGGCGAGGGTGATCGCGGGGCTCATTCGGCGTTCTCCATACGGGTCTTGATGGCCTCGGCCTGGGGGTCGAACTTGGCGGCGGCGGTGCGCGCGTACCACCAGGCGATGAGGAACGTGGTCAGGAACTGGGCGAGGCCGAGGACCATCGCGACGTTGAAGTTGCCCACGACGCTGGTGCCCATGAAATCGCCCGCGTAGTTGGAGAGCAGGACGTACAGCAGGTACCAGGCGATGAAGCCGACGGTCAGCGGGAAGGCGAAGGAGCGGTAGGAGTGGCGCAGTTCACCGAATTCCGCGCTCTCCTGCACCGCTTCGAACTCCTCGGCCGAGGGGCGCTGGGCTGGGATCTTCGATGGGGGCGGTGTCTCGGTGGCCACGGAGTCTCCTCGCGTTGCGAAGGTCGGATCTAACGGACGTACAGGCATATATGTACAGGCATGCGACGGAAGCTCGATCGGCCCCGGGCTTCCTTCCCAAGGTCACGGCGCCGCGTTGAGGCCGGTTCAACTCGTTCGGGTTGTTTCGAAAGTTGACGTTCGGGGGATTCGGCCACCCCGCAGAGTGACCGGATTCCGGAACGTGATCTTCGGAAGTCATTGCTGCGGGGCGAGTCCGGCGGATAGCTTCGGATCCGCACCACTAGTCATGTACCTGCCCGGACGCGGATCCAGCGCCCGGTGCTGTGCCATACCCGGATGATGTGGAGATCCCATGGCCCATCTGCCTTCCAGACGACGCCTCGCGCTCGCCGTGCCGCTCGTGCTGACGCTCACCGCCTCCCTCGGCTTCCTGCCGACGGCGGCGACGGCGGCCACCACCACGAACGCCGCCCCGGTCGGCGCGGCCACCGAGGCCGGGACGCTCACGTACGTCGTCAACACGAAGGTGGACCACCGCACGATCGCGTCGGTCGAGAAGGCGGTCGCGGCGGCGGGAGGGACCGTCGTGATCACCTACGACCGGATCGGCGTCATCGTCGCCCACTCGGCGAACCCCGCGTTCGCGGCCGAGATACGCAAGGCGCGCGGTGTGCAGTCGGCGGGCGCGACCCGGACGGCCCCGCTGACCCCGGCCGGGACGACCGACGAGGGCTCGGTCCAGAAGCTGACGCAGGCGCAGGCCGCGCGGCTCGCCTCGGACGCCACCGCCGGCCAGGAGCCGATGGAGGCGGACCAGTGGGACCTGCGGGCGATCGGCGCGGACAAGGCCGCCGAGATCAACCCGGGCAGCAAGAAGGTCACGGTCGCCGTCATCGACACGGGCGTCGACGACACCCACCCCGACCTCGCCCCCAACTTCTCGGCCTCGCAGTCCGCGAGCTGCGTCGGCGGGGTCGCGGACACCACGCCGGGCGCCTGGCGGCCGGCCGACCCGAGCCACTACCACGGCACGCACGTCGCCGGTGAGATCGCCGCCGCGCGCAACGGCATCGGCGTCGCCGGGGTCGCGCCGGGCGTCAAGGTCTCCGGTATCCGGGTCTCCGAGGGCTCGGGCCAGTTCTTCTACCCCGAGGCCGTCGTCTGCGCGTTCGTCTTCGCCGCCGACCACGGGGTCGAGATCACGAACAACAGCTACTACGTCGACCCGTACCTCTACAACTGCCTCGACGACCCCGACCAGAAGGCCGTCGTCGACGCGGTGAACCGCGCGCAGTCCTACGCCCAGCGCAAGGGCACCCTCAGCATCGCCTCGGCCGGGAACTCCAACCACGACCTGGACTCCGACGCGATCGAGGACACCAGCAGCCCGAACGACACGACGCCGGTGACGCGGACGATCGACCCGCACGAGTGCCTCGACGTGCCGGCCCAGCTGCCGGGCCTGGTGACGGTCAGCGCGACCGGCGTCAAGGGCACCAAGTCGTACTACTCGTCGTACGGTGTCGGCGCCGTCGAGGTCGCGGCCCCGGGCGGCGACCGCTTCCAGATCCCGGACACCCCGTCCAAGAACGGCCGCATCCTCTCGACGCTGCCGAACAACTCCTACGGCTACCTCCAGGGCACGTCGATGGCGTCCCCGCACGCCGCCGGTGTCGCCGCGCTCCTGAAGTCCACCCACCCGTGGGCGTCCCCGGCGCAGCTCACGGCCCTGCTGAAGATCCAGGCCGACAAGCAGGCGTGCCCGACCGAGCCGTACGACGGCAACGGCGACGGCGTCGTCGACGCCACCTGCGTCGGCGGCAAGTACTACAACGGCTTCTACGGCGCCGGCATCGTCAACGCCCTGAAGGCCGTCAAGAAGTAGCCCTCCGACAGGCCGCCGTCGACCCGCAGTTCGGCCGGGTCGGCGGCGGCCTGCTCTGTCGTTGCCGTCGGCCCCGCGCGCGTACCCGTTGTTCCGGCGCGCATAGTGGCAGACATGATCGATACGGCAGCGGTGTGGGGCGCGTTGGGCGGTGACCCGGCGCTGGTGAGCCGGGTTTCGGTGGTCGAGCGGGAGGGGGTTCTGCCCTCCCGGCTGCCTGTGCGGCGGCTCGCGCGGGTCTGTGTGGGGGTGTGCGCGCTGGCCGGGGCCGAGTTGGGGGCTCGGCGGGCGGGGTCGGACCGGGTGCCCGAGGTGCGGGTGGACGACGGGACTGTGGGGGCCGCGTTCGTGAGCGAGCGTCATCTGGTGGTCGACGGGCGGGTGCCGGTGTCGTTCGCGCCGTTGTCGCGGTTCTGGCGGACGGGGGACGGGTGGGTGCGGACCCATGCGAACTATCCGCATCACCGGGAGAGGTTGTTGGGGGCGCTGGGGGTGTCGTCCGAGTCGGTGGACGCGGTTGCCGCCGTGATGGCGGAGAGGTCTTCGGTGGAGGTGGAGGAGGCGGTGTACGGGGCCGGCGGGCTTGCTGTCGCACTGCGGACGCCGGAGGAGTGGGGGGGCGCATCCGCAGGCGGGGGAGGTGGGGCGGCGGCCGTTGGTGGAGTGGGAGCGAGGGGAATCTGTCGGGCACGCGCGCGTGGAGGGGCGGTTCGGTGCGTCCGGCGAAGTGCCGTCGCTGCCCGCCGCCGGGCTGCGGGTGCTCGATCTGACGCGGGTCATCGCGGGGCCGGTCGCCACGCGGACGCTCGCGCTGCTGGGGGCGGACGTGCTGCGCGTGGACGCGCCGCAACTTGCCGAACTGCCGGACCAGCACGCGGACACGGGGTTCGGGAAGCGGTCCGCGCTGCTCGATCTGCGGGCCGACAGGGAGACGTTCGAGGAGTTGCTCGCCTCGGCGGACGTCGTCGTCACCGGCTACCGCCCCGGCGCCCTCGACCGCTTCGGCCTCTCCCCCGAGGCGCTGACCGAGCGTCGTCCCGGGCTGATCGTCGCGCAACTGTCGGCATGGGGCGCCTACGGGCCGTGGCGTGAGCGGCGGGGGTTCGACAGTCTCGTCCAGGTGGCGACCGGGATCGCCGCGATCGAGGGCGACGGCGAGCGGCCGGGCGCGCTGCCCGCGCAGGCGCTGGACCACGGCACGGGGTACCTGCTGGCCGCCGGGGTGCTGCGGGCGGTGACCGAGCGGGAGTTCGGGGACGGGTGCGGACGGGTGCTGCGGTTCGCGTTGGCCCGGACGGCGGGGGGGCTGCTGGAGGGCGGCGCCGGGGACGGCCCTGTCGCGTCGGCGCCGGATGCCGGGGAGTGGCTCGCTGAACGGGACAGTGTGCTCGGGCGGTTGCGGTACGCGCGCACGCCGGTGGTGTTCGAGGGCGGGCCGGTGGACTGGGAGCGGGCGCCTGGGCCTTGGGGGGCGGATGAGGCTCGGTGGGTGTGAGAGGGGAGGTGTCCGGCGCGGGGACGAGGAGGGAAGCGCCCGGTGCGGGGGGACGAGGAGGGAGGCGCCGGTGTGACTATCGGATCACCCCCTCGTCATCGTCCCTCTCGTCATCGCCCCCGGTGGCTCACGAGTTCGTGACCAGCACCTTCAGAGCCGTCCGCTCGTCCATCGCCTTGTAGCCCGCCGGGACGCCCTCGATGTCGACGGTGAGGTCGAAGACCGGGGACGGGTCGATCGTGCCGTCCAGGATGTCGGGGAGCAGTTCGGGGATGTACGCGCGTACGGGCGCGACGCCGCCGCGCAGGGCGATGTTGCGGTTGAACATCGTGGCGAGGTCGACGCCGGTGCCGCTGCCGTGCGGGACGCCGACGAAGCCGACGGCACCGCCGTCCCGGGCGATCGCCAGGGCCGTCCGCATCGACTGCTCGGTGCCGACGGCCTCGACGACCGCGTGCGCGCCCTGCCCGCGTGTGAGGGCCCGCACAGCCTCGACGGCGGCCTCTCCGCGCTCGGCGACGACGTCGGTGGCGCCGAAGCGCCGGGCGATGTCGGTGCGGGCCTCGTGCCGGCCGAGGGCGATGATCCGTTCGGCGCCGAGGCGTTTGGCCGCGAGGACGGCGCACAGGCCGACCGCGCCGTCCCCGACGACGGCGACCGTCGCCCCCGCGCGTGCGCCCGCGCCGAGGGCCGCGTGGTGGCCGGTGCCCATCACGTCCGACAGCGTCAGCAGCGCGGCGAGCAGCCGGTCGTCCGAGGCGGCCTCCTTCGGCAGCCGGACGAGCGTCCCGTCGGCGTACGGCACGCGCGCGGCCTCGCCCTGACCGCCGTCGTGCCCGACGGCGCCCCAGAAGCCGCCGTGCTCGCAGGACGTCGTCAGCCCCTCGCGGCAGTAGTCGCACACGCCGTCGGACCACACGAACGGCACGACGACCAGGTCGCCCACGCGTACGGTGCTCACGTCCGCGCCGACCGCCTCGACGGTCCCGAGGAACTCGTGCCCGATCCGCTGGCCCGCCTTCCGGGCCGTCTCTCCCCGGTACGCCCACAGGTCGCTGCCGCAGATGCAGGCGCGCAGGACCCGCACCACCGCGTCCGTCGGGAGTTGCACGACGGGCTCGGGGACGTTCTCCACGCGCATGTCGTACGGGCCGTGGAAGATGGTTGCGCGCATGGGGAGGGTCTTTCTTGTTCCGGTGGATCTTTGTGCGCCCTCAGGGCGCTTTTTCACGGTACGCCGGGACGGGTAGGAAGTGCGCATCGGGGCAGGTCGGGGGCTGTTGTCAGTGGTGGCCCCTACGCTGCGTAGGCAGGAAGGGGGGCGCGTATGCAGGGGATCGAGAGCGTGGTGGCGCGGCTGGCGGTGACGGTCGCGAAGGCGCTGCTCACGCCGAGGCCGGGGGCGGGTCTGGTGGCGAAGCCGGTCCGGCCGCTGCCGAAACCGGCGAGTCCCGACCGGCTGGCGCGGGTGCTGGGCGGGCGGATCGACGACGCGTACGCGGCCCTGCCGGAGCACGAGCGGCTCGCGGCCGTCGCGGCCGTCCAGGACACGTTCGGCGCCGCCGGGGAGCTGACGGCCGACCGGCTGTTCGCCCTGGACCTCGAACCCGCGCGCCTGTCCGCCGAGTTGCGCAGGCCGGTGGACGATCTCTCACCGCTCGCGCAGGACCTGTACGGGGAGTTGCTGGGTCTGTGCTGTGACCATCTCGTCGAGCAGCTCACCGCGCAGCCGTCGTTCCCCGCGCGGGCGGCGGTCGAACAGACGCGGCGCACAGGGCAGTTGCTGCGGGAACGGGAGGAGGGGGCGCCGGTCGTCGACGCGTTCGAGGAGCGGTACGCGCGGTACGTCGCCGGGATCCACGCGCGCGTGGAGCTGTTCGGGGTGACGCTGGGCGGGCGGCATCGGGCCGAATGGCCTTTGGACACCGCCTACTTGAGTCTCTCGGTGAGCGGGGAGCGGCGTTACGAGCCGGGGCGGGAGAGCGCTCCGGTGACCGTGCGGGTGGAGCAGGCGCTGGCCGACGGGGAGCGATTGCTGTTGCGGGGGCCCGCCGGGTCCGGGAAGTCGACGCTGGTGCAGTGGGTGGCCCTCAACGCCGCCCGGCGGAGTTTCGGGGGTGAGCTGGAGGGGTGGAACCGGTGCGTGCCGTTCGTGCTGCGGCTGCGGTCCTTCCACTCCCCCGAGGCCCTGCCCATGCCGGCCGACTTCCTCGGCGCCACCGGGGTGCCGTTCCGGGCGCCAGAGGGGTGGGTGGAGGGGCTGTTGGAGAGTGGGCGGGCGATCGTCCTGGTGGACGGGGTCGACGAGGTGCCTGCGCGGCTGCGGGACCGTACCGAGAAATGGCTCCGCTCCCTGCTGGCCGCGTTCCCCCGCGCGCGGTACGTCGTCACCACCCGGCCGTCCGCCGTCCCCGAGGACTGGTTGGCGCCGCAGGGGTTCACCGCGCACACGCTGCTGCCGATGGAGCGGGACGACATCCGGGCGTTCGTACGGCACTGGCATGACGCGGCTCGGGAGGAGTGTCCCGACGACGGCCCTCTGCTCGACCGGTACGAGGCGGGGCTCGTCGAAGCGGTCGCCACTCGGCGGGACCTGGGGCGGCTGGCCACCAATCCGCTGATGTGCGCGCTGTTGTGTGCGCTGAACCGGGATCGTCGTATGCAACTCCCCCGAGCGCGGAAGGAGTTGTACGACGCCGCGCTCGACATGCTGCTTGTGCGGCGGGACTCCGAGCGGGAGATCGGGGCCGTGGAGGGGGTCTTGTTGTCCCGGGAGGAACAGACTGTCCTGCTTCAGCGGCTGGCCTACTGGATGATCCGCAACGGGCAGGTGGAGATCGGCCGGGAGGAGGCCGTGGGGCTGCTGGAGGAGTGGCTCGGGGGGATGCCGCAGGTGCGGGCGCAGGGGGATGCGGGGCAGGTGTTCTCGCATTTGCTGATCAGGAGTGGGTTGTTGCGGGAGCCTGCGCCCGGGTTCGTGGACTTCGTTCACCGGACGTTTCAGGACTACTTGGGGGCGAAGGCTGCCGTCGAGGCGCGGGACTTCGGGTTGTTGGTGCGGAACGCGCATGACGATCAGTGGGATGACGTGGTGTGTATGGCGGTGGGGCATGCGCGGGTGGATGAGCGGGGGCGGTTGCTGCGGCAGTTGTTGCGGCGGGCGGACAAAGTGCGGAGGGATCGGGCTCGGTTGGTGCTGGTGGCGGCGGCGAGTCTGGAGCAGGCACCGGAGTTGGATCCGGAGGTGCGGCGGGAAGTTGAGGCGCGGACTGGGGAGTTGATGCCGCCGCGATCAAACAAGCAGTCAGACGCCTTGGCCGAGGTGGGGCAGTTGGCCCTGGAGTTGCTCCCCGGCCCCGAAGGGCTGGCGGCGCGCGAGGCGGCGGCTGTCATCCGTACGGCCCAGCTGATCGGCGGGGACAGCGCGCTGAGCGTCGTCGCGAGGTTCCGGAACGACAAACGCCTACCAGTGCGCAACGCCCTCGGGTACGGCTGGAAGGCGTTCGACGTCACCAGGTACTTCGAGGCAGTACTGGAAGGCACTGTGACCTCCGAGGAGGTTCTGAGCATGAGCAGCGCCGAAGAACTGGCGCTACTGTCACGCCTGCCTCAGCTCACCAGCCTGAACCTGATCGGCAATCACGGTCTGCCTCCAGCGGTCCTGCGTCACTCGGCGCTGGAGTACCTCGCGCTATTTCGCAACAACGGATTCGACGGATTCCTGCCGCTGAAGGAGTTGCCGCGTCTGAGGCGACTCTCCGTGAGCCATTGTGCGTCCGTCACCGGCCTCGACTCCCTCGCCGGCTTCCCGCTGACCCATGTCTACCTGTACGCCCCCACCGCGCCGTTCTCGTTGGCCCCTCTGGCTGAGCTGCCCGAACTAGAACTCCTGTCCTTCAACTTCCGAGCGCCGCAGACCCGGCTGGAGGAGTTGACGTTCGCGCCCCGGCTCACCGGCCTCGGCTTTTTCGAGCAGGCGAGGGGCACCAGGCTCGCGGGGGTCGAGGGCTTGACCCGCCTCGAATGGCTCACCCTTACCGGAGAGCGCCAGTGGCGTGAGTTCCTGGCCGCCGGAGTGTTCTCGCCGCTGAGGGTGGTGCAACTCATGGACATTCCGCTGGTCGACTTCGCGGACCTGGCGCCGCATCAGGACCTGACAACGATCTACCTCTCCGAAGTCGCGGAAGTAGCGCACCTCGCGGCTCTCACCGAGTTGCCCTACCTGAAGCTCATCGAATTCTCCGAGTGCCACCACCTCGACCTCACTCCGCTAGCCCCCCTCCCGCACATCGAAGTCCGCCTCTACAGCTGCAAGCAGCCCCTCGGCACCGGCCTCTTCCCCACCGACCGCCTGACCATCACGTAGAAAACCACTAGCCCCACCCCTCCCCACCCTCCTACCGTCATCCCCACGGGGGCGGCTCCCCGGTGTGCTTCCTTCTCACTCACCTGAAAAGCCTTAGCGCACCCACTCCCCGCCCCCGCCTCTCACCTCACCTCCCGGGGGACCCTCTTGACCGAACTCGCCTCCGTCCTGCTGCGCCGTCTCCGCACCGTCTACGTCGACCATCCGGGCCCCCGCCCGGGAGACCCCTCGACGGCGGACGGCATGACAGCTCTGGAAGCCGAGCTGCTGGACCGAGGTTTCGCTCCGAACAGGGAGCTGAGGGAGACACTGGCGTGGCTGGGACCGGCGGGACTGGCGGGCGCAGGACGGGAGTTGATCGCTCGGATAGACGAGGAACTCGGGGCGGACCGCACGCACATGCCCCTGTTCCGGAACTTCCCGGTGTCCGTACCGGCCGACACCGAGGCACTCTGGGTGGACCGCGTGTTCACGCTGCTCCTCCAGTGGCCGCAACAGCCGTGCGTGCTCTGCGGGACGGTGACGAGCGTGCACCCGGTGTCGCCGTGCGCGCATCTGGTGTGCCGGGTCTGCTGGGACGGCGAGGAGTACGCGGGCTGCCCGATCTGCCACCGGCGGATCGACGCGGACGACCCGTTCCTGAACCCGTCTCAGCC
>DATCQX010000105.1:0-3301 GCA_036569285.1 Streptomyces sp. | reverse complement strand
CCCCCACCCCCTGCACCCCACCTCATAGGGTAATCAACTTCGTTAGTTATCCCTGGTGTTGCGCGTATATGGTTGCGTGTATGGGGTTGCCGCGCACGTCCAAGGCTGCGAAGCGTCTCGGGATACACCCGATGACGCTTCGCCAATGGGCGTTGGGCGGCAAGATCCCGTTCACGTGGGTCGGACGTGAGCGTCGGTTCCCCTCGGTGGACGTGGAGAACAAGAGGACGAGTTGCGCGCCACCTCGACCGGGGCGGCCGTCAAGGTCGTCAAGGACCGTGGCTCCGGTCTGGCTGTACGGGATGTGCAGTGCGGAAAACCGCCGCCATCTGCTGGCCGAGTCCGGGCAATGCGGCGAAGAAGGCCGTGTCGAGTGAGCCGGAAGCTGCCCCTCACCGACGACGAGACCTCTCGCACCGCGTGTGCTCGCACGCTGGCTCTTTGCGGGGTGGATGAGAAGACCGGTGAAGTCCTCACCGCTTCCGCACTGGTGGAGCGTGTGGGCTGGTGCACCGACCTGGCGGCCGGCATGGTCTCCTCGCTGCTCGGCGAGCACTGGAACACCGCCGACGTGGACACCTTGGCCGCCGGGACGGACGCCGGTGGACGCAAGCTGCCGTCGAACGCGTGGATGGCGCTGCGGCGACTCGGCTGGACCACCGCCTGTGAGGGCGTGAAGGTCAACGACCGGATCGTGCGTGCTGCCCAGGAGCAGGCAGGGCGTTGCCTGCGGTCGGTGAAGTGGCGTGCCGATGTGGTCGCCGGAATCCTGACCACCTGGCCCGCTGATCCGAAGAAGCGCACCGAAGCCGAGTGGGAGCAGGTCCGTGCCGCGATACCGGGCGGTGAGCACCTGCCCTCCAGTGTCATCCGTTCCCGCACTCGGCAGATCGCCGACTTCGAGCGGCGAAACGGCCGTCTCCCGGCCGACGTGTTCGATGTGGAGCCCACGCCGGGTGTGGCCCGGATGCTGCTTCTGTCCGCCTGCGACGGTCAGCAGGCGTCGATCGAGCGGTCCGCGACCGAGCCGAAGAAGGTTCTGCTGCGGTTGCAGCTCCCTACCCGGCCCGACCCGCAGGCATACCGTGACTGGTCGTGGGTGGCCTGCACGATCACGCTTCCGCCCACCATCCCGGCGCACGCCGTCCTGCACCTGCCCACACTGCGCATCGTCGGCGGGAAGGTGCGGGCCGATCTCGCATACACCCACCCCGTCCCCAAGACCTCCCGCTCCGGACACACCGTGGCCCTTGGAGCGGACTGGGGTCTGAACACCCTCGTCAGTGCGGGTGCCGCCCGGCTGAACGGTGACGGCACGATCACCGCCCTTGGCGCGGGCGCGCAGTTCCGGGCCGCCGGCGTGCTGGCCAAGCAGTACCGCCTGCGGAAGACCTCCGAGCGGCTGCACGCCAAGACCGACCAGTACACACGGCTCGCCGACCCGGCCCTGGACGGCAAGGCGGCCGTGCTCGCCGAGGAGATCCGGCGCATATCCGAACGCCGCTCCACCCTCAACGATGCTCTGGCCTGGGCCGCTGCCCGATGGACAGTGGACCAAGCTGTCGCTGCTGGGGCGACGGTCATCTACCTGGAAGACCTACGGTCGATGGAAGCGGGCGGTATGGGCCGCACGCAGAACACGCGCATGTCCCAGACTGTGCGCGGGCAGATCGCTGACCGTATGCGGCACCTCGCGGCCGAGGCCGGTATCGCCGTGGTGACCGTACCCTCGGCGAACACCTCCAAGCACTGCCCGCACTGCCTCACCTCACTGCGACACCGCAAGGCCCCTGACAAGCCCACCACTCCCGGCTGGAAGTGGGCCATCTGTCCGTCCTGCCAGTGGCAGGACGACCGCGACCAGGGCGCGTGGCGGCGTATCGCCGCACGCGGCCTCACCCACCAGACCAGGACCGCCGTGGACAAGACCAGCGGCACCATGGTGATCCGCAAGGTCGTGGACAAGATGGAAGCCAAGGCCGTCATCACGGCTACCCTGAAGACCAGCCGAGCAGACCGGTCCAAGACCGGCCCCACCCGGCTACGTTCTAATCGTCCCGCGCCCAGGCGACGCGGGATTCCCTCCCCGGCGCGGCCTTCGAGTCGTGCCGGAAAGTGTCCGGAGGGGCACGCACCAACGGACCGCACCCGGCTACCCCGCGCAGCCCACCGGAACCAGAGCGTGACCACGATCAGCACACCCACCACCGGCCACCGGCCACGCGGAGCAGCACTCGGCGCGGGATTCCATCTCCACGCTCACGCCACCCCGCCCAGGTGGGCAGAACCTCCCCGAACCCTACGGTTCACACGGGATCGCTTAGCTGATCAGAGACGCTGCTGCCCATGACGGTCCCCGCGGTCCTCCTCCTGCTCGGTTTCGTGACCGCCGTCGTGGCCCCTCGCCTGCTGGCCCGGACGGACTGGCCGGATCGGGAACCGGTGGTCGCGTTGTGGGTTTGGCAGTGTGTGGTCGCGGCGGTGTTGTTGTGCTGTGCGCTGTCGATGACGTTGAGTGCGGCGGCTGCGTGGCAGGCGGTGCGCGGTCATGTGTTCGCGCCGGCGCCGCGCGCGGTGGTGGAGGCGTACGCGCTGACGACGACGGGGCCTTGGGCGGCGACGACGGCGGTGTCGTTGGCGTGTGCCGGGTTGTGGAGCGGGGCGATGCTGGTCCGGGAGGTCGCGCGCGGACGGAGCAGGCGAAGGGCCCGGCGTGCCGAACTCCGTTCGCGGGTGCCGGTGTTGCCGGGTGAGCGGCCGGGGGGTGAGCGGCTCGTGGTGCTGGAGGGGGACCGCCCCGACGCCTGGCTCCTGTCCGGGTCCAAGCGTCAACTCGTCGTCACGACAGCCGCGTTGCGCCGTCTCAAAGGTCGTCGGCTCGATGCCGTGCGTGCTCACGAGCAGGGGCACGCGCAGGCACGGCACGACTGGCTGCTGCACGCGTCCGGCGCGTTGGCGAACGGGTTCCCGCAGGTACCGGTGTTCGCGGCGTTCCGCGACGAGATGCACCGCCTGGTGGAACTCGCCGCCGACGACATGGCGTCACGCCGCTTCGGCCGGCTCACCACAGCACTCGCGCTGGTCGAACTCAACGAGCACAGAGGCGTGTTCGGCCCCGCCCGCACCCCGGACGCGCACCTTCCCCGGCGGGTCGACCGCCTCCTCACCCCCGCGAACCGCCTTCCCCCGTCCCACCGTCTGCGCCTCACCGCGATCGCGACCCTCGTGCCGGTGATCCCGGTCCTCGTCACCCTGGTCCCAGGCCTCCACGCCCTGAGCTGACCCGACCACCGCACCCCAC
>DATCQX010000104.1:0-2074 GCA_036569285.1 Streptomyces sp. | reverse complement strand
CCCCCCGCCCCAGCGCCCCGCGAGACGCGCCTCGGCGGGCATCCCGAACGGCAGCGGCTCACCGTCCGCACCGACCACGACGCGCCGCACGGGGCACCGGGAGACGACGTCCAGATAGATCGCGTCGAACGCGGCGACGTTCTGCTCCACGGTGAACAGCTCCAGCGCACGCGCCCGCGCCGCAGCGCCCAGGCGCGCACGGCGCTCGGGGTCGCGCAGGAGCGCCACGCACGCCTCGGCGAGCGCCCGCGGATTGCGTGGCGGGACGACGAGCCCGGTGCCGCCTATCGCCTCGACGACGGCGCCGACGTCGGTGGAGACGGTGGCGCGCCCGCAGAGCATGGCCTCGACGAGTCCGTCGGGGAACCCCTCGACGAGGCTGGAGAGGACGACGACCGCGCCGGACGCGTACGCCTCGGCGGCGCCGGGGAGTTCGGGTCCGCCGAGTTCCTCGAAGGAGACGGGGTTGTCGCCGACGGCGTAGGCGCCCGCGGCCTCGTCGGGGAAGAGCTGGGCGGCGAGCGCGCGGCAGTGGCCGAGGTAGGCGGCGCCTTCGGCGTCCGCGGGGGCGCCGACGACGCGCAGCCGGGTGCCGGGCTCCTGGCGGCGGACCTCGGCGAAGGCGTGCAGGAGGGAGACGAGGTCCTTGTCGGGTTCGACGCGGCCGACCCAGACGAGGGTGCGCGGGTCGGCGGTGTCGGGTGCCTCGCCGACCTCGGCGAAGGGGGCGGCGTCGAGCCCGGGGTGGACGGTGCGCAGCCTGGCCGGGTCGGCGCCGCAGCGCTCCTGCCAGCGGCGCGCGTGCGCGTTGCCCGGGGTGATCCGGGCGGCGCCCCGGTACACCTCGGCGGCGAGCCGTCCGTGGAAGGCGGTGAGGAGGGCGCGGACGGGGGCCGCCCGGCTCTCGTCGCCCCCCGCGCCCGCCGCGCTGTCCAGGTAGTGCGTGCGCAGCCGCACCCCGTACTCCGTGACAACGAGCGGCACCCCGAAGAAGTGCCCGGCGAGCAGTCCCGGGAGGGCGGTGATGCCACCGGAGGCGGCGTGGCAGAGGTCGACGGCGCCGAGGGTGTCCTCGTCGTACCAGGGCAGCGACAGGGGGCGCAGGCAGCGCTCCAGCCGGTCGGCGACGGCCAGCAGGTCGCGCACGCGCGCGTCGCGGGCCGGCGGCCTTGCGCCGGGCGCGCGGCAGGCGCGTTCGAGGGCGCGTACGGCCCGTTCCGAGCGGAGCGCGCCGGAGAGGCCGCCTTCGTCGCGGGCGAGGTCGGCGAGTGCGTACAGCGCGTTGCCGAAACGGTCCGCCTCGGCGGTGGAGGGGGAGGGGGAGCAGACGGCGGCCACCAGGTCGCCGTACGCCTCCAGGAAGCGCGCGCGGGCGCGGCGGCCGTGGACGATCCCGTCGTCCGCGCGGTGGGCGGGGTCGAGCGTGTAGCGGTCGAACCGGTGCTGTCCGAGCCCGCGCACGAGCCGGTCGCACCAGAGTCCGGCGGCACCGCTCGCATGCGGATGGCCACCCTCCGTCAGCAGTCCGATGCGCACGAGCGCACCCCCGATCTCCCGTTCAGGGAGCCGTCGTTGACCCGACGGCTCGCAGCGGGAAGAACGTATGCGGACAAGGCGGGGGTACGGCGGACGGTTGTCCGTCGCACCACCAAAAGGGGTGAACGGTCGTAACTTTCCCGTGCGGGTCGCGTTCTGTCGCGCTAAGGAATCACACGGTCACCGAACGGCGGACTGAACATCACATGAAAGCGCCCCGGGGGGCCACTTCGGGACGTGGCCCCCCCGGGGGCGTCGGCCGGCTCGGCTCAGGCCGTGGCCAGTTCCCGCCGTTCGGCCCTCCGGCGGGCGGCGACCCCCGGATCGAGGGCCGGGACGGCGGCCAGGAGCTGCTTGGTGTAGTCCTCGCGCGGCGTGTCGTACACCTCGTCGGCGGGCCCCTCCTCGACGATCCGGCCGCCGCGCATGACGGCGACACGGTCGCTGACCTGGCGGACGACGGCGAGGTCGTGGGCGATGAAGACGAGGGCGAGCCCGAGTTCGCGCTGGAGTTCGCCCAGGAGGGCGACGACCTGCG
>DATCQX010000103.1:0-4935 GCA_036569285.1 Streptomyces sp. | reverse complement strand
CAGTGGTTCTGGATGGAGGACCGCTTCCCCGGCGCCGACCAGTGGAACTCCCTCCACGAACGTCTCGTCGCCGCCTGGAAACGGCAGGGCGCCCTGCTGCCGCCCGGCAGCCCGCTGTACTTCGCGCACTCCACCGCCGACGAGCTCGGCGAGGACCTGATGACCGTCGCCTACCTCAAGGAGACGGCGGAACAGGCGGGCCTCGACACGGACTGGATCCCCGTCGAGGACATCGGTTTCGACCGTCTGTCCGGCCGGTTCGTCGACAACAGGCTGAAGTTCATCCGGAGTTGCTTCAAGCTCTACCCCTGGGAGTGGCTCACCACCGACCGCTTCGGCGAGCACGTCCTCGACACCCTCGACAACGGCGGCGGCACCGGCAGCACCCTGTGGATCGAGCCCGCGTGGAAGATGCTGCTCAGTAACAAGGCGCTGCTGGCGGTCCTTTGGGAGCTGTATCCCGGTCACCCCAACCTCCTTCCCGCCTATCTCGACGGCCCGCGCGAGCTGGCTGCCGCCGGGTACGTCTCCAAGCCGCTCCTGGGGCGCGAGGGCGCCGGTGTCGTCGTCCATCCGGCCGGCGCCGACAGTGTCGTCCGTGAAGAGTCCTGCTGCTACCAGGAGTTGGCGCCGTTGCCCGCCTTCGACGGGAACCATGTCGTGCTGGGGGCGTGGACGGTCGAGGGGGAGGCGGCGGGGCTGGGGATCAGGGAGTCGGCGGGGCTGGTGACGGATGAGTATGCGAGGTTTTTGCCGCACATCATCCGGAGCGGCCGGTAATCGCCGGTCGGGCTTTGCCTTTCTTTGACTTTGCGATGGGTAATAGGGATCGTTTTGTCCGGGAGCCCTGCCACGGGGGTGAGGGCGCCACACCCGGGGGGCCGGATGCTGCGTATCCACTTCACGCCCGAAGACCTCGCGAGGGTCCGCATCGCCGGGGCGCCCGACCCGCTGTGGGAGATCACCTTCAGCCTCCACCGGCTCCAGGACACCCGGGGCCGCCGGGCCTTCGCCGACTGGTATCGCGCCGCCCTGCCCAAGCTGACCGGCACGCCGCTCGGCGCCGCCGTCCGCAGCACGCTGCACCACCTCCTGCCCCGGGCCGACTACTTTCCGGACTTCCTCACCCCGCCGGAGGCGGCCGACGGCCTCGACGCCGGGTGCGCCGCCATCCTCGACACCCCGCCCGAACGGGTCCGGCAGGAGCTGGACACCCTCGCGAGACGTGTCGGGGCGCCACGCTGGACGGAACGGTTGGTGCACCGGCGGGACCGGGAGGAGCTGGTGGCCGTCCTGCGCGCCTATCACGCCGCCGTGATCGCCCCGCACGACGACCGGATGCGCACGCGGATCGACAGCGAGCGGGCGATGCTCGGGCGGGCTGTTCTGGACGGCGGTGTCGACGGGCTGCTGGGTGCGCTGGGGCCGGGGCTGCGGTGGCGGCGGCCGGTGCTGGAGGTCGACTACGCCACGGACCGCGACCTGCACCTCAACGGGCGCGGGCTGCGGCTGATCCCGTCCTACTTCTGCCGGTACCGGCCGGTCACCTTCGCGGATCCCGAACGGGAACCGGCGCTCCTCTACCCGCTGACCCGCCTTGAACCGGTGGAGGGCTCGATTCCCGATGGGGCTTCCCTCGACGCGCTCCTCGGCCAGACCCGCGCCGCAGCCCTCCGGGTCGCGGGCCTCGGCGCGACCACGTCCGAACTCGCCCGTGCGCTGGACGTCTCACCGGCCACCGCCAGCTATCACACGTCCGTTCTGCGGGACGCGGGGCTGATCTTCAGCCGGCGTAGCTGCAACACGGTTCTGCACACGCTGACGCCGACGGGCGCGGCCCTGCTGCGACCCCGCTGAGCTGCGTCTTTCCAACGTCCTCGAAAGTCCTGTTGAGGGTGGGGCACGGGCTGCGACGGTGGATGGAGACATCGACACAGATGGGGGAAGCGCATGAAGTCCAGGAAGATCGCCGCTCTGGCCGGTGGGCTCGCGATGACAGCGGGGTTGTTCGCGGGAGGGACCGCGGGGGCGGCGGAGCAGGGGGTGCGGGCCTCTTGTTACGACGGGGCCGTGAACCTCAACAAGCCGGAGGGCGCTCGCTGGTACCCGAGCAGTTCCACCGCTCGCCTGACGACCAGCAGCAACTGCAACGACATCAACATGCGGATCACCAACGGTTCGTTCAGCGTCAAGGTGTGCTTCTACCCGAGCAGCGGTGGCGTGGACTGCCAGAGCAGCTACAAGTCGGTCGGCTCCGGTTGGGTCGCGGTCGCCACGAACGTGGGAGACGGCACCAAGTACCGCTTCTACTTCGGGAGCGACAGCCGCGCGACCGGCCAGTACGCCGACTAGCATCCGCACACCCTGTTGAGACTTTTCGGCGACCGATCAGGGGTGATCGTCGAAAAGTCTCACAGCGCGCGTCAATGAAACGATAGAAGCCATGACGACCGCGAAATTCGTGCTCGAAGTCACCGTCGACCCCGAACGCCCAGCCGAGGAACTCGGCCGGGCCCTGCGCTACTGGGGCGGAAACCTGCACCACTACGACCTGAAACCGGGGGACGGGTCCCCCGTCTACGACTCCGCGTACCGCGAAGTGGGGCACTGGCGGATCGAGGCCAGCGGGTAGGCTGGCCGGGGGCCGTGACTGGCGCGCTGGGATGGGACGGACCATCGGGGAGCGGCCCGGAACCACCAAGTGCCGTGCGCCTGGGCCGAACCTGAACACCGAACGCCGTAGCCCTACGTCCGGAGGTCTCATGTCCGAGCCCCTCTCCACCCAGTCCACCGCGTTCCGCGCGGCCCTCGACGTCATCCGCGCGGTGGAGCCGCGTGTGGCCGACGCGATCGGCCAGGAGGTCCACGACCAGCGCGAGATGCTCAAGCTGATCGCGTCCGAGAACTACGCCTCCCCGGCGACCCTCCTGGCCATGGGGAACTGGTTCAGCGACAAGTACGCCGAGGGCACGGTCGGGCGCCGCTTCTACGCGGGGTGCCGCAACGTCGACACCGTCGAGTCGCTCGCCGCCGAGCACGCCCGCGAGCTGTTCGGCGCCCGGCACGCGTACGTCCAGCCGCACTCCGGGATCGACGCGAACCTCGTCGCCTTCTGGGCCGTCCTCGCGGACCGCGTCGAGGTGCCGTTCCTCGCGAAGACCGGCGTCCGCCAGATCAACGACCTCTCCGAGGCGGACTGGGCCGAGCTGCGGCAGGCGTTCGGCAACCAGCGGATGCTGGGCATGTCCCTCGACGCGGGCGGCCACCTCACCCACGGCTTCCGGCCCAACATCTCCGGCAAGATGTTCGACCAGCGCTCCTACGGCACCGACCCGGCGACCGGCCTCATCGACTACGACGCCCTGCGCGCCCAGGCCCGCGAGTTCAGGCCGCTCATCATCGTCGCCGGGTACTCCGCGTACCCGCGCCTCGTGAACTTCCGTCTCATGCGGGAGATCGCGGACGAGGTCGGCGCGACCCTGATGGTCGACATGGCGCACTTCGCGGGCCTCGTCGCGGGCAAGGTCCTCACCGGCGACTTCGACCCCGTCCCGCACGCCCAGATCGTCACGACGACGACCCACAAGTCCCTGCGCGGTCCTCGCGGCGGCATGGTCCTGTGCGACGACTCCCTCAAGGACCAGGTCGACCGGGGCTGCCCGATGGTCCTCGGCGGCCCGCTGCCGCACGTCATGGCCGCGAAGGCGGTGGCGTTGGCGGAGGCCCGCCAGCCCTCCTTCCAGGACTACGCCCAGCGCATCGTCGACAACTCCCGCGCGCTGGCCGAGGGCCTCATGCGCCGGGGCGCCACCCTGGTCACCGGCGGCACGGACAACCACCTCAACCTCATCGACGTCGCCACGTCGTACGGCCTCACCGGCCGCCAGGCCGAATCAGCGCTGCTGGACTCCGGCATCGTCACCAACCGCAACGCCATCCCGGCCGACCCCAACGGCGCCTGGTACACGTCCGGCATCCGCATCGGCACGCCGGCGCTGACGACGCGCGGCCTCGGCACCGGCGAGATGGACGAGGTGGCGGGCCTGATCGACCGCGTCCTGACGGCGACGGAGGCGGGGACGACGAAGTCGGGGGCGCCCTCCAAGGCGGCCCACGTCCTCGACGAGAAGGTGTCCCAGGAGATCGCCCAGCGGGCCACGGACCTGGTCCAGGGCTTCCCGCTGTACCCGGAGATCGACCTCGGCTGATGGATCGACGGAGCCGTCAGGCTCCTTCAGGGGCGCGGGGAACTGCGCGAACGAGCCCCACCGGCCCGCAGTCCCCCCCTCCGAAACCGCCCCCCACAGCGGCCGACCCACTCACAACTCGATCAGCTCCTGACGAGGCTCGTCCCGCGGCGGTCCGGCATCACGCCGGGTCGCCGCGCGGCGCATCAGCAGCAGTACTCCGCCGGCGCCCAGGGCCACACCCACGCCGCCCGGCAGCAGCCAGCGGGTCACCGCTCCCTCGTCTGGCTCCTCCGCCTTCGCCGCGCGCGCTCCCCACAGCTCGTACACGCCCCGGTCCACCTGGTGCCAGCGGATGTCGTCGTCCTCCACCACCGGCGACACGTCCCGGCGCACCCACGGCGTCCCGTCCTCGGCCACCACCAGCTGGTCCAGCACCCTCATCGCGACGTCCCCGCCCGGCGGGCGTTCGTTCTCGGGCCACCCACCGACGCCTCGCAGCGCCCACAGGACGGTGAGCCGCGCGGCCGGATACCGCCCCTCCCCCCACTCGGCGGGCACCCGCGCGGTCCCCTTGTACGTCGGCTCGAACAGCTCCCAGAGCCGCTCGAACCGGGTCTCGCCGGAGCGCACGGACGACGTCAGCCCGGACACCCCGTCGATCACGAGGGCCGTGTCGGGGACGTCCTCGACGACGGACGTGTACGGCACGGGCGGTCTGTCGATCACCGCGGCGGAGGCGTACGAC
>DATCQX010000102.1:0-2710 GCA_036569285.1 Streptomyces sp. | reverse complement strand
GCACCACTCGCCGTTCCAGTACTACAAGTCGACGTCCAACCCGCACCACCTCGCGCCGAAGAACATCGCCGAGATCGGGCACGCCGGGCGCGCGAACCACAACTACGACCTCACCGACTTCGACGCGGCCCTCAAGGCCGGGAAGCTGCCCGCGGTGAGCTTCCTCAAGGCCGCCGAGTACCAGGACGGCCACGCCGCCTACTCCGACCCGATCGACGAGCAGCACTTCCTCGTCAAGGAGATCAACGCGCTCCAGCAGTCCCCGGAGTGGAAGTCGACCGCCGTGGTCGTCGCCTACGACGACTCCGACGGCTGGTACGACCACGTCACGTCGAAGGTGCTGAACGGCTCGAAGGACGCGACCGTCGGCTCCGACGGCAAGGCCGTCGACTCCCCCTTCTGCCAGGCGGGCCCGAAGGCCGCGCACGGGTACGCGGACCGCTGCGGCCCCGGCACCCGGCAGCCCCTGCTGGTCGTCTCCCCGTTCAGCAAGGTGAACTCGATCGACCACACGGCGACCGAGCAGGCGTCGATCACCAAGTTCATCGAGGACAACTGGCACACCGGCCGCGTCGGTGACGCCTCCTTCGACCAGCGAGCGGGCAGCCTGTCGGGTCTGTTCGACTTCCGGCACCCGAACGACAAGCAGGTCCTGCTGAACGCCGACGGTTCCGTGAAGTCGGTCAGGCCGATCCCGCACCACTTCGCGCGTACGGCGGCCTCCCCGCGGTACATCGCCGACCTCAAGGCGCAGAACGTCGCCGACGAGACGTCCGCCTCCACGTCCCCGGCCCTGCCGCTCGCCCTCGGCGGCGGTGTCCTCGCGGCGGGCGCGGTGGCGACGGCGTTCGCGCTGCGGCGCCGCACGCGGGGCGCGTCCGCGTAGGTTCACGGCGGACCGGCCTCACCCTCGCGGTGGGGCCGGTTCGCCGTTCCCGCTGCCTAGGCGCCCGGGCCCGCCTCGCGCACCACGCCCGGCCGGACACCCCAGATGACGACCCGGTCGCCCTTCTTCAGGACGCCCCACAGCTTGCGGGCGTCGCTGACGCGGAGGTTGACGCAGCCGTGGGAGCCGCCTTTGAAGAGGTTGCCGTAGGAGCCGTGGAAGGCCTGGCCGCCGTCGAAGAACTGGGAGTAGGGCATCGGGGAGCGGTTGTAGAGGGAGGAGCGGTGGTCCTTGTGGCGGAGGTAGACGCGGTGGGTGCCGGTGCGGGTCTCGTAGCCGTCGCGGCCGGAGCGGACGGGGACGGGGCGGTACAGGATCCGCTTGCCCTGCTGGACCCACATCAGCTGGCGCGACAGATCCACACAGGCGACGCGGTGGGAGTTGACCGGGCAGCGCCTCGCGGGGTCGGGGTTGCGGGCGGCCACGGCGACGAGCATCAGGCGGTAGGTCGGGTAGTTCGCGTAGCCGTTCGCCGGGGAGAGGGCGTTCGCCAGCTGGAACTCCCTGACGGCCCGGCAGTCGGCCACGGACTGCGATCCGTCCTCCGGCAGCTTCAGGTACCGCTCCATCTCCCGCTGGTACGGACCGGTCCCGGCCGTGCACGGCGGCACGCCCTCCGCGCGCGCCGCCGTCCCCGCCAGCACCGTCCCGACCAGCACGGCAGCCGCCGTCGCCACACGCCACATCCAGTACGTCCTCATGCCCTCAGCAAACCCGCGCCCCGGCTCTCCGGGAGCCCCGGCTCGGCCGAACGGCCGTCCGCGTGCCCCCTGCGGGGGGCGTTCAGCTCTTCGTCAGCACCCTGACCGGCTCCCCCGCCAGGAACGCCGCGATGTCCTCGACCGCCTCGCCGTAGAACGTCCGGTAATTGCGCTCGGTGACGTAGCCGAGGTGCGGGGTGGCGAGGACGTTGGGGAGGGTGCGCAGGGGGTCGTCGGCGGGCAGGGGCTCGGTTTCGAAGACGTCGAGGCCCGCGCCGGCGATCCAGCCCTCGCTGAGGGCGCGCAGGAGGGCGTCCCGGTCGACGATCGCGGCGCGGGAGGTGTTCACGAGGTGGGCGTGGGGGCGCATGGCGCGGAGTTCGGGTTCGCCGAGGAGGCCACGGGTGCGGTCGGAGAGGACGAGGTGGATGGAGACGATGTCGCTCCGGGCCAGCAACTCCTCTTTGCTGGAGGCCAGTCGGGCGCCCGCGTCCGCCGCTCGCTGGGGTGTGAGGTTCTGGCTCCACGCCAGGACGTTCATGTCGAAGGCGGTCGCGACGCGGGCGACCCGGCTGCCGAGGCGGCCGAGCCCGAGGAGGCCCAGTGTGCGGCCGGCGAGGTCGAGGCCGACGGTCGACTGCCAGGGGCCCCTCTCGTGGAAGGCGCGGCTCTCGTCGGTGATGCGGCGGGCCAGGCCCAGGATGAGCGCCCAGGTGAGTTCGGCGGGCGGGGTGGCGTTGCTGGCGGTGCCACAGACGGTGACGCCCTGTGCGGCAGCCGCGTCCAGGTCGATGGAGGCGTTGCGCATGCCCGTCGTCACGAGGAGGCGCACCTTCGGCAGGCGGGCGAGGAGTTCGGCGTCGAAGGGGGTGCGCTCGCGCATGGCGACGACGATGTCGCAGTCGGCGAGTTCGCCCGCCAGCCGGTCGCGGTCGGCGATGTGCTCGCGGAGGGCGCGCACCTCGACCCGGCCCGCGAGAGGGCTCCAGTCCGCGAAGGTCAGGGCGACGCCCTGGTAGTCGTCGAGTACGGCGCAGCGGAGGGTCATGGGTCCTGCCTTTCC
>DATCQX010000101.1:0-4416 GCA_036569285.1 Streptomyces sp. | reverse complement strand
CTTGGCGAAGGGTTCGTTGCCGTAGACGAGGTCGATGCGCATGCCGCGGTTCTTGGGGAAGGCGAGCTGGCGGTAGTCCCAGTAGGTGTACGGGTGGTCGTACTTGAGGGGTCGGGGGACGACGTCCGTGAGGCCCGTCTCGCGCAGGGCCGCGAGGGCGGCGCGCTCGGCGGGGGTGACGTGGGTGAGGCCCTCGAAGACGGCCACGTCGTAGACGTCGTCGTCCGTGGGAGCCACGTTGTAGTCGCCCAGGACGGCGAACGGACGGCCGCCCGCCGCGTCGTCCGCGACGGCCGCCTTGAGGGCCTCGAACCACTGGAGCTTGTAGGCGTAGTGCGCGTGGTCGACCTCGCGGCCGTTGGGCACGTACACCGACCACACGCGCACCGGGCCGCAGGTCGCCGACAGCGCGCGGGGCTCCTCGGCGCCGTCGTACTCGGGGCCGCCGGGCAGGCCCTTGACGACGTCCTCCAGGCCGACCCGGGAGAGCACCGCCACGCCGTTCCACCGGCCCGTCGCGTTCACGGCCGCCTCGTACCCGGCCTCGCGCAGCGCCTCGAAGGGGAACTGCTCCTCGGCGAGCTTGGCCTCCTGGAGGCACAGCACGTCCGTGCCGCTGCTCTCCAGCCAGGCCAGGAGCCTCGGCAGGCGGGCGGTGATCGAGTTCACGTTCCAGGTCGCGATGCGCATGCCTGACAACCTACCGGGCCCCACTGACACTCACAGCGAGGTGCTCTCCCCGGGCGCCAGCCGGCCGTGCTCGGCGCCGCCCAGCGAGCCGATCTGGTTGTCGTAGATCGGGCGCGCGAGGTCGGTCAGGAGGGCGTCGTGGATGTCGTACGCGCGCGTGGGCTTCACTTCGCGGACGTAGTCGATCACCTCGGAGATCTTGCTCCAGGGCGCCATCACCGGGAGCATCAGCGTCTCCACGGCGTGGTCGGGGACGGTGAGCGCGTCGCCGGGGTGGAAGACGCGGCCGTCGTCGATGAGGTAGCCGACGTTCGTGAGGCGCGGGATGTCGGGGTGGATGACGGCGTGCAGTTCCCCGTGGACCTGGACGTCGAAACCGGCCGCCGTGAACGTGTCGCCGTGCCCGACGGTGTGCACGCGCCCCGGGAAGGCCGCCGCGATCTGCTCGGCGACCGCACGCAGCGTCCAGATCTCGGCCTCCGGGTTCGCCTCCAGGGCGGCCCTCAGGTGGGCCTCGCTGAAGTGGTCCGGGTGCTCGTGCGTGACCAGGACGGCGTCGGCGCCGACGGCCGCGTCCGGCTCGCTGAACATTCCGGGGTCCAGCACGAGGGTGCGGCCGTCCTTCTCCAGGCGGACACAGGCGTGCGACTTCTTGGTGAGCTGGATGGACTTCGTCATGGGTCCATCCTGCATCGCCGAGAGGATCACCGGGGGCGGCGCCGGGGATGTCCCTCAAGGGCACCCCCTAGTCCTGAGGTGTCGTCTCCTCCCGGATGACCTGCTGGGCCACCCGGAACGCGCTGTTGGCCGCGGGCACCCCGCAGTAGACGGCGGCGTGCAGCAGGACCTCCTTGATCTCGTCCGGGGTGAGGCCGTTGCGCAGGGCGGCTCGGGTGTGGAAGGCGAGTTCGTCGAGGTGGCCGCCCGCGACGAGGGCGGTGAGGGTGACGCAGCTGCGGGCCCGCCGGTCGAGGCCGGGGCGGTCCCAGATCTCGCCCCACGCGTACCGGGTGATGAACTCCTGGAAGTCCCCGGAGAAGTCGTCCGCCTGGGTCAGGGCCCGGTCCACGTGGGCGTCGCCGAGCACCTCGCGGCGGACCTTCAGACCCGCGTCGTACGGGTCCGGGCGGCCCATGACCTGGTCCGTCGCCACGGGCGGGGCCGGGGCGATCTCCGCGACCGGGGCGGCGGGCTGCTGCGGAAGTACTACGGGTACCCCCGGGACGGCCGTCTGGCCGGTGTCGTAGCCGGGCTGCCAGGCCGTCGAGAAGTGCCGCACCAGCAGATCGGTGACGGCGGCCGGCTGCTCGACCGGCACGAGGTGCGAGGCGCCGGGGACGACGGCGAGGCGGGCGTCCGGTATCCCGGCGACCAGCGTGCGCGCCTCGGCGGGGCCGGTGACCTGGTCGTCCGAGCCGACGAGAACCAGCGTCGGGACCCCGACCAGGCCCAGCTCGTGCCGGACGTCGAAGGCGGCGAGGGCCTCGCAGGAGGCGATGTAGCAGCCGGGGTCGGTGGTGCGGACCATCTGGACGGCCCAGTCGGTGATCGCGGGCTGCGCGGCGGCGAACCCGGCCGTGAACCAGCGGTCGGGGGAGGTACGGGCGATCGGGTCGAGGCCGTTGGTGCGGACGATGACGCCGCGCTGGCGGAACTCGTCGGCCGTGCCGAACCGGGGGGAGGACGCGATCAGCGCGAGCGAGGCGAGCCGCTCGGGGTGGCGCAGGGCGAGTTCGACGCCGACGGCGCCGGCGAGCGCGCAGCCCGCGAAGCCGAAGCGCTGCACGCCGAGGGCGTCGAGGGTGGCCAGCAGGCGGGCGGTCAGTTCGGCGACCGAACCGGCCGGGTAGGCGGGGGCGCCGCCGTGGCCGGGCAGGTCGAATCTGAACACCCGCCACTGCTTGGTGAGTTCGGGGATCTGCCGGTCCCACATGTGCCAGGTCGTGCCGAGCGAGGGACCCAGGATGAGCACCGGGGCGTCGTCCGGCCCGTCGAAGCGGTACTGGAGGGTGGGTGTCACCTGCCCGGCCTGCGGCGGGGACGCGGGCGTCGCGCCGGGCAGCGCGTTCACCGCGACGCCGGGCAGCACGGCCGCCGCCAGACCCGGGAGCGCGGTCGCGGGGGTGGGGGTCTTCGTCTCACTCACCGCTCCACGCTAACCGCCCCACGCGCCGTCCGGCCCACGGCCCCCTCCAACTCCGGCCGCTCCCCCGCCGGATCACCGCACGACACGGGGCGAACCGGCACAGGGTCTTCACGAGGGGTGGGGTGAGGGGGGGTCATACCCGTAATACCCGTACGACCCGTCGCACCCCGTACGCCCCGTAATACCCGTAGTACCCGGACCCCGGCGGCTACCGGGCGTCGAAACTGCGGCGCGACACGCTGATGTACTCCCGGTGGCGCTCGGACCAGTTGATGAGGGAGCTCACCTCTTTGGAGAGGGTGTGCCCGACCGGGGTGAGGTCGTAGTCCACCCGGGGCGGCGAGGTCGGGGTGACCGTCCGGATGACCAGTCCGTCACGCTCCAGACTGCGCAGGGTGAGCGTGAGCATCCGCTGTGAGATGCCGTCGATGGAGCGCCGCAGATCCGAATAGCGGCGTGGGCCGCCACCGAGCAGCGCCATGATCAGGACGCTCCACTTGTCGCCCACCCGGTCCAGCACGTCCCTCAGCAGGCAGACGGGCAGACCCTCGCCGGCCCGGTCGGGAACATCCATGTGCGTAGCGCTCTTTGAAGTGCCGTCTTCTGCCACCCCCGCAGGATCGCCCAGGATTCCGATGAGAACAAGAAGTGACCAACGCACTGTTCGTGCGTGACTCCGGCATGCCGAGGAGAACCATGGCCGTCGAACCGAGCCCGCTGAGCGCACTGCCTCCCCGTGAGGGGCCCCGGCCCGCCACGACCGGCCGCGAGATCCCGCACGACCAGCTGGAGCACTTCTCCCCACCGGAGATCCGGACCGCGCTGATCGCCCGCGCGCAGGCCCTGCCGGGCGTGTTCATGACCCAGAGCCAGGTCTCGGAGCCGTCGTCCCTGGCGCTGCGCCTCAACAAGGAGAACCGGGCCTTCGAAGCATTCCTGCACCCCTCGGTCGACGAGTTCGGACACATCCACCGCTCCGGCTTCATGCACCTCACCGTGCCCATGGAGTCGCTCGGCCCCCTCACCGAACTGGGCTGGGCCGAACCGCACCCGATCACCCGACGACCGGAGTTCCCCGACACCATCGTCATGCTCTACGCCCCGCGCGACACCGACGAGTTGGAGGTCGCCGCCGCGGTGATGCGGGCGTCGTACGAACAGGCCGTGCGGTGACCGAGGCGCCCCAACGGGTGCCGGGGCCGGGCGAGTTCCTGGTGCACACCTCGTCGCTGAACGGCTTGGACGGCGCGGTGATCCTCGCGGGCACGGTCGGGAGGATCGGCGAGGGCGCGCAACTCACGGCCGGTAAAAGGGTGTTCGGCGTGGCGATGAAGCCGGTCGCCTCCGAGAGGGCCTTCGCCGAGCACGTCATGGCCGACGAGGGCTACGGCATCACCGCTGCCCCGAAGGAGTTGAGCCTCGTGCGGGCCCGGCGCACCGGGCCTGGCGGATTCGGCCGCCGCGAGCGAAGTAGGCGCGTACGTAGTCCAGTTGACCGCCGCGAGGCCCTGCGGGCGCGACGGCGTCACGGTCACCTCCGTGACGACCGGCCCTGACACGGCCATGCGAGACCGACCGGC
>DATCQX010000100.1:0-5504 GCA_036569285.1 Streptomyces sp. | reverse complement strand
CTGCGGCATCGCGTATGCGGGCGTAGCTCAATGGTAGAGCCCCAGTCTTCCAAACTGGCTACGCGGGTTCGATTCCCGTCGCCCGCTCTGTGCACGACGAGAGCCGGGCCGGAAGTTTCGACTTCCGGCCCGGCTCTCGTCATGTCCGGGGCTTCAGAACTTGATGTCGCCGATGGTCTCCGCCAGGGAGTTCATGAAGCGGTTGATGGACGGCGCCATGCCCGTCGAGGCGAGGAAGAAGCCGAAGAGGACGGCGATGATGGCGGGGCCGGCCTTGATGCTGCCCCCTCGGACCATGACCACCAGGATGACCGCCAACAGCACCACGACTGACAGTGAAATCGCCATGACTGATCACGCACCCTCGTTCGGTTCGATCTCCCGAGAGCATCGTGCCACCAACTGGGGCCTCTCATGCGGGGCGTCGCGTATCAGCCATCGACGAACCGGCGAACTCACTCCGCCCAAATCCGGCCAATCTTCCGGAAGTCGGGGCGTCTCTCCCGGAAGTCGGGGCGTCAGAAGCGAGTTGACGTCGCCGTCGGGCCCTCGCGGCAGACCAGGAGCAGGGCCCGGTCGTCGTTGACGTCCTTGGCTACGGCCTCGATGAGGTGCCAGGCGGCGCCCTGGAAGCCGCCGGCGACATAGCGGTCGGCTTCGCCGGTGAGGCGGTCGATGCCCTCCACGATGTCGCGGTCGGAGGTCTCCACCAGGCCGTCCGTGAAGAGCATCAGGACGTCGCCGGGGCGCAACGAGCCCTTCACCGGGTCGAATTGGGCCCCCTCGTAGACGCCGAGCAGGGGGCCTTCCGCCGCCTTCTCCTCCCAGCGGCCGCTGCCCGCGCTGAGCTGGAGGCCCGGCGGGTGGCCCGCCGAGTACAGCTCGTAGTCGCCCGAGTCCAGGTCCAGGACGAGGTGGATGGAGGTCGCGAAACCCTCGTCCCAGTCCTGGCGCAGGAGGTAGCCGTTGGCGGCGGGCAGGAAGGCGTGCGGCGGGAGGGAGCCGAGGAGGCCGCCGAAGGCTCCGGAGAGGAGGAGGGCGCGGGAACCGGCGTCCATGCCTTTTCCGGAGACGTCCGTGAGGACGACCTCCATCGTGCGGCCGCCGTTCGTGCGGGCCGCGACCACGAAGTCACCGGAGAACGACTGGCCGCCGGCCGGGCGGAGCGCCATCTCGCGGTGCCAGCCCGGCGGCAGCTTCGGCAACTTGCTCTGGACGCGGATGCGTTCGCGCAGGTCGAAGAGCATCGTCCCGCCCCGGCGCCAGGGGACCCCGACGCGGCTGCGGAACTGGGCGATCAGCAGGCCGAAGGAGCCGCAGGCGGCGACGACGAGGACGACGCCCGGGGTGACCCGCGAGGGGCCCTCCGTGTACGGGCCCAGTCTCACCGACTCGACGATCAGCGCCGTCGCCGCCGCCGCGTACAGCGCGAGGAGGCTGGAGGGGCGCAGCAGGAGGCCGCCGGCGACGATCGGGAGGACCAGGGCGGCCGGGGAGAACCAGACCGAGTTGGCGAGGGTCGCGGCCGTGATGACGGGGACGGTGAGGAGGAGGCCGGCCAGGGCGATCCAGTCGGAGCCGTCGCCTCGGAAGTAGTCGACGGCGCTTCTGCGCACGCCGGTGCGGACCCGGTGCATCAGATGCCGCAACCGGGCCGCGAACGTCTCGGCTTCCGCGCGCCGTTGTCGTCCTGCTGTCATTAGTTCGGGACCCTATCCATCCAACCCACCGCTTGGCACGGGAGGTCCCACTTGTCCCCCGTCCGAGGCTCGACTTCACAGTGAACTTCATGGAAAGCGTTCTCCGGGCGGGGAGGAGGAAATTCGCTCACTCGTCCGGCGATGCCCCATAAAGGGGGTCTGTGTGCCTTCCGCGCGGCTGGCATGTGGGGCACCAGAAGAGGTTGCGGGAGGACAGGTCCGCTGTGCGGATGGGGGTGGCGCAGAGGTGGCAGGGCTGGGAGGTGCGGCGGTAGACGTAGACCTCGCCGCCGTGGTCGTCCACGCGGGGTGGGCGGTTCATCGCCTCCGGGGTGTGCTCGGGGCGGACCGTGTCGATGCGGTTGTTACGGACGCCCTCGCGCATCAGGGCCACCAGGTCCGTCCAGATCGCGTCCCATTCCGGCCTGGTGATGTCCTTGCCCGGGCGGTAGGGGTCGATGTGGTGGCGGAAGAGGACTTCCGCGCGGTAGACGTTGCCGACGCCCGCGATGATCTTCTGGTCCAGGAGGAGGGCGGCGATGGTGGTGCGGCTGCGGTGGACGCGGGTGTAGGCGGTGGTGGGGTCGGCGTCCTCGCGGAGGGGGTCGGGGCCGAGGCGGGCGTGTATCGCCTGCTTCTCCTGCGGGGTGATGAGGGCGCAGGTGGTGGGGCCCTTGAGGTCCACGTACGCCGTGTCGTTGGTGAGGCGCAGGCGGGTGGTGTCCGTGGGTGGGGGTGCGGGAGGGGTGCCGAAGGTGACCTTGCCGAAGAGGCCCAGGTGGATGTGGACCCAGTCCGTGTCCCGGAAGCCCAGGAAGAGGTGTTTGCCGTGGGCCTCGGTGGTGGTGAGTTCCGTGCCGGTGAGGAGGGCCGCGGCGTCCGAGAACTTGCCCTGGGGGCTGGTCACTTCCGGGGGCGTGCCTTGGAAGTGGGACGCGTAGTCCTGCGCCAGGCGGTGGATCGTGTGCCCCTCCGGCACGGTCACTCCTCTCGTCGGGGCGGGGGGTTTCCTCGCCCCCGCCGCCCCTACCCGTCCCATCCTTGAAGGGGCTGCCGCCCCTTCGACCCCGCTTCGGCCCCGAAAGGGCCTCGTCCTCAAGCGCCGGACGGGCTGAAAATTGCCGAACCCGGCGTTTGAAACTACTGCTGCGGGTGGTGTGCCGGGATTTCCGGGAGTTCGCCCGTCGTCTCGTAGCCGTTCAGCATCTCGATCCGGCGGATGTGGCGTTCGTCACCGGAGAACGGGGTCGCGAGGAAGGTCTCCACGAACTTCGTCGCCTCGTCCTGGGTGTGCATGCGGGCGCCTACGGCGACGACGTTGGCGTTGTTGTGCTGGCGGCCCAGCGACGCCGTCTCCTCGCTCCAGGCGAGGGCCGCGCGGACCCCCTTCACCTTGTTCGCGGCGATTTGTTCGCCGTTGCCGGAGCCGCCGATGACGATGCCGAGGGAGTCGGGGTCGGCGGCGGTGCGTTCGGCGGCGCGGAGGCAGAAGGGGGGGTAGTCGTCCTGGGCGTCGTAGATGTGGGGGCCGCAGTCGACGGGGTCGTGGCCGGCCGCCTTGAGCCATTCGACGAGGTGGTTCTTGAGTTCGAAGCCGGCATGGTCCGAGCCGAGATACACGCGCATGGGACGAGTGTGACATGGGGGTTGCGGGCAGGGGGTCAGGGGTGCGGGGGTCGGCCGCGGCGGGAAACTCGACGAAACGTCCAGGAAAGCGGCGTCACCGATCCTTAATGGCTGGTACACGAAAAGTCTTACCTAAGTTTCACTGACCGCCAGCACCCGCACCCCACTCCCCTCCCCCACACCGCGCAAAGGACGTCCCCATGACCTCGCCCCCGATCCTGTCCCAGGAGACCCCGCAGGAACCCGGCCCCGGTCTGCACGCGGGCCTGAAGAACCGGCACCTGTCGATGATCGCGATCGGCGGTGTGATCGGCGCCGGCCTGTTCGTCGGCTCCAGCTCCGGCATCGCGACGGCGGGCCCCGGCATCCTCCTCTCGTACGCCCTCGTCGGCACGCTCGTGGTGCTGGTGATGCGGATGCTGGGAGAGATGTCGGCGGCGAACCCGACGTCCGGCTCGTTCTCCGCGCACGCGGACCGCGCGCTCGGCCCGTGGGCCGGGTTCACGATCGGCTGGCTGTACTGGTTCTTCTGGGTCGTGGTGCTGGCGGTGGAGGCGACGGCCGGGGCGAAGATCCTGGAGTCGTGGGTGCCGGCCGTCCCTCAGTGGGGGTGGGCGCTGATCGTGATGGTGGTGCTGACGGCCACCAACCTCGTCTCCGTGGGCAGTTACGGCGAGTTCGAGTTCTGGTTCGCGGGCATCAAGGTCGTCGCGATCGGCGCGTTCATCGTGGTCGGCGGTCTCGCGGTGTTCGGGGTGCTGCCGGGCGTGGACAGCGACAAGGCGGGGCTCGGGAACCTCACGGACCACGGCGGCTTCCTGCCGAACGGCGCCGGCGCGATCCTCACCGGCGTCCTGCTCGTCGTCTTCTCCTTCATGGGCAGTGAGATCGCGACGCTGGCGGCGGGCGAGTCGGAGAACCCGCAGCGGGCGGTGACGAAGTCGACGAACAGTGTGATCTGGCGGATCGCGGTGTTCTACCTGGGTTCCATATTCGTCGTGGTGACGCTGCTGCCGTGGAACGACCCGTCGATCAAGGAGAAGGGTTCGTACGTCGCGGCCCTCGACTCCCTCGGCATCGCGCACGCCGGGCAGATCATGAACTTCATCGTGCTGACGTCCGTGCTGTCCTGCCTCAACTCCGGTCTGTACACGGCGTCCCGGATGGCGTTCTCGCTGGGCCAGCGCGGGGACGCGCCGAAGTCGTTCGCGCGGACCAACGCGCGGGGTGTGCCGCTGGCGGCGATCCTGTCGTCCGTGGTGTTCGGGTTCGTCGCGGTGTTCTTCAACTACGCCTACCCCGACTCGGTGTTCCTCTTTCTGGTCAACTCCTCCGGTGCGGTCGCCCTGTTCGTGTGGCTGGTGATCTGCTTCTCGCAGCTGCGGATGCGGAAGATCATCCAGGAGGAGTCCCCGGAGAAGCTCGTCGTGAAGATGTGGCTGTACCCGTATCTCACCTGGGCGACGGCCGGGTTGATCGTCTTCGTGCTGGGCTACATGCTGACCGACACGGAGGGCGAGTCCAGCGGCCGTACGACGGTCCTGCTGTCGCTGGCGGTCGCGGCGGCCGTGCTGGCGGTGGCCGTGGTGAAGAACCGGATGCGCAAGAACCTCACAGCACCGTGAAACTCTCCTTCACCTCCTCGTAGACCTTGAGGGCACTGTCCTGAACGCCCGGCTGGTACCACGTGTTGACCTGGAACGACTTCCCGTCCTGGTCGAACCCGAGCAGCCGGGCGTGCCAGGGGGTGCCCTTCATGGTGAACGTGTACTCCCAGAGGACCGCCGGCCTCCCCTTGAACTCCGTCTCCTCCAGGCGGAGTTTGCGGTAGTCCTCGCCACGGTGCGCGTCCTGCTCGGACTTGCGCCACGAGTCGATCAACTTGCCTCGCGCCAGGGAGGACTTGGCGAGGAGTTCCTGGGTGCCGTCGGGTGACGTGTAGTGCACCTCGGCGCCCGTCTTCACGTCCCGCCGCCAGCCCGCGGGGGTCTTCCAGGCGTATCCGCCGGCTTCCTCGTGGGTGCCGGGAGGCGGGGTGCGGGGGCGGGCGGTGCCTTCAACGGTGGGTGGGGTGGCGGGAGTCGAGGTGGCGGGGGGTGTCGTGCCGCTCGCTTCGGTGCCGGGGTTTCCGCCGCCCGAGGTGAGGATGATCGCGGTGACGACGATGGCGGTCACGGC
>DATCQX010000099.1:0-11836 GCA_036569285.1 Streptomyces sp. | reverse complement strand
CGCCCCCCCACAACAAAGGGCCCCGCCACCATCGTCCGACACACCACACCCGTGCCGACCACGACGCTGAAGGGGCCCTTCGACCTGCTTCAAACCGCCCTAGTTCCGACCCCCGCCCCCACTACCGTTCCCGTTCCCATTCCCGTTGTTCCCCCGGAACAGCCCCTCCGGCAACCCGGTGATCGTCGGATCGGGGAAGCCCCCACCGTTCGAACCGCCGTTGGACGCGCCTCCGTTGGAGTTGCCTCCGCCACCGCCCCCGCCGAGCAGCCCCCCGATGAACCCGTCGTTGTTGTCGCCGTTGTTGTTGTCGTTGCCCCGGCCGCCGCGTCCGCGCCCTTTCCCGCCGTTGTTCCCGGTGTTGTCGCGGTCGGCCTTGCTGCCGGGGATGGTGACGGTGTGGAACTGGGGGGAGTCCTTGCCGTCGAGCGCGCCGGTCATGGCCTGCTTCCAGATCGGACCGGGCGTGTCACCGCCGTAGACGAACTCGTGGTACTGCCCGCCGATCGTGATTTGCTGCATCTCGACCTTCTGGGTGGCACTGCCGACCCAGACGGCGCCGGAGAGGTTCGGCGTGTACCCGACGAACCAGGCGTTCTTGCGGGAGTCGGTCGTACCGGTCTTGCCCGCGTTGTCGCGGTCCTTGAGGCCGGCGGCTTTACCGGTACCGGAGTCCACCACCCCGCTGAGCAGGGTGTTGACGGTGTCGGCGGTCTTCTCGCTCATCGCCCGCGAGCACGTCGACTTCGGCACCTCGAGGGACTTCTTCGTGTTGCCGACGGTCTGCGTGATCGACTCGATGGCGACCGGCGTGCAGTACATCCCGCGCGAGGCGAACGCGGCGTACGCGCTGGCCATGGTGAGCGGAGAGAGACCGGTGGAACCGAGGGTCATCGACGACGGCACCTGGGGAACCTTCGTCCCGTTGCCCTGGACCACCCCGAGTCCGTTGATCATCTTCGACACCGGGCACATGCCGACGTCTTCCAGCATCTGCACGAAGTACGTGTTGACGGACAGCTCCATGGCCTTGCGCAGGTCATAGGGCCCGACCTCGGACTCGCTCTCGTTCTCGACCGTTTCGTCCCCGAGGTTGCGCCAGTCCTTGCCGCTGCACGTGGAGACCCGGTCCGGGTACGGCATCTCGTACGGCGCCGGGTAGACCTGGTTCGCCGGACGGCCCTCCTCCAGCGCGGCGGCGGCCAGGAACGGCTTGAACGTCGACCCGGTGGGCCAGCCGAAGTTGGACCCCCCGTACGCCTTGTCGACGGAATAGTTGTACTCGGTCTCATTTTTGCCGTAGCCATACGGTTTCGACTGGCCCATGGCGAGGATGTGACCGGTGCCGGGCTCGACGAGAGTGACGGCGGTCGCGACCTTGTCGGACTGGTAGACGTTGTCCTTGATCGACTCCTGGACGGAGTCCTGCGCCTGCGCGTCCAGGGTCGTGCGGATCGTCAGCCCGCCCTGGTTCCAGATCTTGGCCCGGTCCTCCTTGGTCCGCCCGAAGACCGGGTCGTTGAGGAAGACCTTCTCGACGTATTTGCAGAAGAACCCGGCGCCCTTGACGGCCGTGATGCAGCCGTTCTTCGGCTGGGTGACCTTCAGCCCGAGCGGCGTCGCCTTCGCCTTGTCCGCGTCGGCCTGCGAGATGTCGCCGAGGTCGGCCATCCGCTGGAGGACGACGTTGCGGCGCAGGGTCGCCTGCTTCTCGTCGTTGATCGGGTCGTACAGGCTCGGCGACTGGACGATGCCGGCGAGCAGCGCCGCCTCCTGGACGTTCAGATCCTTCGCGTGCTTGGAGAAGTAGCGCTGCGAGGCGGCCTCGACGCCGTACGCCTGCTGCCCGAAGAACGTGATGTTGAGGTAGTTCTCCAGGATCTTCTTCTTGCCGAGCTCCTCCTCGACCTGGATCGCGTACTTCAGCTCACGGATCTTGCGGCCGATCGTCTGCTGCGTGGCCTCGGCGACCTTCGTCGGGTCGTCGCCCGCCTCCTCGACGAAGACGTTCTTCACGTACTGCTGGGTCAGCGTCGAGGCGCCCTCGGAGACGCCGCCGCTCTGCGCGTTCTTGTTCAGCGCGCGCAGGATGCCCTTCAGGTCCACCGCGCCGTGCTGGTAGAAGCGAGAGTCCTCGATCGCGACGATCGCCTTCTGCATGTACGGCGAGATGTTCTTGAGGTCGACGACCGTGCGGTCGCGCGAGTACACGGACGCGATCTGGTCGCCCTGGGCGTCCAGGATCGTCGTGCGCTGACTGAGCGGGGGCGTCTTCAGGTTGGCCGGGAGCTCGTCGAACGACTCCACCGACCCCTTCGCGGCGAGGCCCAGCGCGCCGACGGCGGGCAGCGCGATCCCTGCCAGGACCGCTCCGGAGAGCACACTGACACCGAGGAACTTGGCGGCCTGCTGCGTCGTGGACAGACCACCGCCCGAGCGCTTCTTTGGCATGCGGGCCAGCCTAATCCGTCGTCCTGTGCGTTCCTGTGGCTCCGGCGCCTGTGGGGCTGTTCGGGGACAGGATTGTGACGTGGGGGCGCGCGGGTGGTGAAAAGGGAGCGCGGAAGCGAGCCGGGCGCGCGTACCTTCTCATTCTCCGGACACGCGTATATGCATTGGCCTAAGCTGCTCTCAAGAGTCACAGCGACAGGGCCACGTATCAATACGTCCGACGACCCCGAATCGTTCTGGAGATGCCCGACTTTTTTGTCGGGGGCGTGCCCGAATCCGCCTCGTGTGTCACGCGGCGTCCGTTGTGGCACCAGTGAACTGCCCTGATTCGCCGGGTAAGTCACGTTTGTCGCGGGCTCACTCGCTCGGGTGATCTGCCGGATGCGCATAGTCCGTTCGGGCCATTCAAGATTGGGCCTGAAGGGGGTGTTGCGCTGTGCCCACCTTCCGTAACGTCCTCAACTGGCGGCGGTGAATATGCCGCTGCCGCCGTGGGGGAGCCTCGATTCGGGAGAGGACGGCGCCGGTATGGGCTGGGTAACCGACTGGAGTGCGCAGGCTGCCTGCCGCACTACTGATCCGGATGAACTGTTCGTTCAGGGAGCAGCGCAGAACAGGGCCAAGGCGGTGTGCACCGGTTGCCCGGTACGCACCGAGTGCCTGGCCGACGCGCTCGACAACCGCGTCGAGTTCGGCGTGTGGGGAGGGATGACGGAGCGCGAACGGCGGGCCCTGCTGCGCCGCCGGCCGACCGTCACCTCCTGGCGCAGGCTCCTGGAGACCGCACGCTCGGAGTACGAGCAGGGCACAGGCGTCGTGAGCGTCGCCGGTGTCGTCTCGCTCGACGACGAGCGGGTGTACGAGAGCTACGCGGCGGTCGGATAGCGGTCGCGGGCCACGCGCCCGAGGGTCCTCGTGGGCCTTCGGCGAGCGTCGGGACCGTCTGCTTTCAAGCGCTGTCGTGCTCTGTGCGATGTGCCGTGCGCTGAATTCCTTCCGGGCCGGGCCGAGGCGGGGGCTCGCATCTCGGCTCGGGGATTTCGGCTCCACGGGTGGCCCTGGGCGGCGGCCGGAACAGAGACTTCCGCCGTCGTGCGATTCGCTGCGGACGACGCCGGCTTCGCGGACACCGGTGCTGTGGACGCCGGTTTTCTGGACGACGCTGTCGGCGCCGTGCGCTTCGGTCGGCGCCGCGTGTTCTGGTGCGGCGACGTTCGCTCGGTGGGTGGCGTTCTCATGGTCGGTGGCGTTTCAGCCGGCGGTGTCCTCCGCGGGCTGGGGACGGTTCGCGTGCGCCGCGAGGCGTGCGCCGATGTCCCGCAGGCCGGCCAGGTCGTGTACGTCACCGGGGAGCGCGGCGACTTCGGCGACCGCGACCTCGGGGTGGAGCGCGGTGAAGCGGTCCCGTGTGCGCTGCTCGCGGGAGAGCAGGTGCATACGATCCGCGTGCAGCCTCAGGAGGCCGGCGGTGAGCCGGTCGACGGACCGCTCCGCGTCGTCGCCGGTGGGGGAACCGCCGTCGGGGGGAGGGGAGTCGGTGCCGGGGGAATCCGAACTTCCGCGTGGGCCGGGAGAGTTACGTAGGTCAGCCTTCCCTGTGTACTGATCCACAATGCCGGACGGATCAAGATTTTCCGCGCCGCCGCCGGGCTCCGCGTCCAGCACCTCCGCCGCGCTCAGCGCCCGCTCCGCGGAGAGGTGGGCGGCGTCGCTGCCGTGCACCCGGTTGAGGACCAGGCCCGCCAGCGGCATGTCCTCGGCGGCGAGGCGCTCGACGAAGTACGCGGCCTCCCGCAGGGCGTCCCGCTCGGGGGCGGCGACGACCAGGAACGCCGTGCCGGGGGCCTGGAGGAGCTTGTACGTCGCGTCCGCGCGCGTGCGGAAGCCGCCGAACATCGAGTCCATCGCCGCGACGAACGTCTGGACGTCCTTGAGGAGCTGGCCGCCGAGCAGCTTGCCCAGCGCGCCGGTCATCATCGACATCCCGACATTCAGGAACTTCATCCCCGCGCGCCCGCCGACCTTCGCGGGGGCCAGCAGGACGCGGATCAGCTTGCCGTCGAGGAACGAGCCGAGCCGCTTGGGGGCGTCCAGGAAGTCCAGCGCGGAGCGCGACGGGGGCGTGTCGACGACGATCAGGTCCCACTCGTCCCGCGACCGCAACTGGCCGAGCTTCTCCATCGCCATGTACTCCTGCGTACCGGCGAACCCTGCGGACAGCGACTGGTAGAAGGGGTTCCCCAGAATCGCGGCGGCCCTCTCCGGATCCGCGTGCGCCTCGACGATCTCGTCGAACGTGCGCTTCATGTCCAGCATCATCGCGTGCAGTTCCCCGCTCCCCTCCACCCCCTTCACCCGCCGAGGAGTGTTGTCCAACGAGTCGATCCCCATCGACTGCGCCAGCCTCCGCGCCGGATCGATCGTCAGCACGACGACCTTCCGCCCCCTCTCCGCCGCCCGCAGCCCGAGCGCCGCCGCAGTCGTCGTCTTCCCCACCCCACCAGACCCACAACACACCACGATCCGCGTCTTCGGATCATCGAGCACAGGGTCGACGTCGAGCACGCGCGCGGGGGAGAGCCGACGGGAACTGTCGGGACCCTGCGAGGAGGAAGCGCTCTTGCCCCCGGCAGCCTTGTTCCCGGCGTCGGGCGCGCTCTTGGGGTGCGTCGTCATGCGATTCCCTGGTTCCGCAGTTCGGTGGCGAGTTCGAAGAGGCCTGCGAGGTCCATGCCCTCGGAGAGGAGGGGGAGTTCGTGGGAGGGCAGGCCGAGGTCGGTGAGGACGGCGCGCTGCTCCTGCTCCAGGCGGTGGCGCTCGGCGTACTCCGCTGCCTCCGTCAGAAGAGGGTCCACGAGTTTCTCCGCGTTGCCGCCCCGGCGCGCCCCGCCCAGCCCCGCCGCCGACAGCGACCGTGCGACAGAGGAACGCGTGACGCTGCCCGCGAGTTCCAGCGAGGCGCCGTCCAGCACCTCGGGCCGCACCATGTTGACGACGACCCGCCCCACCGGCAGCCGCGCAGCGCGCAGCTCGGCGATGCCGTCGGCGGTCTCCTGGACGGGCATCTCCTCCAGCAGCGTCACCAGATGGACGGCGGTCTCCGGGGACTTCAGCACCCGCATCACCGCCTGCGCCTGATTGTGTATCGGCCCGATCCGGGCGAGCCCGGCCACCTCGTCGTTCACGTTCAGGAAGCGCGTCACCCGGCCCGTCGGCGGCGCGTCCATGACGACGTAGTCGTAGGCGAACCGCCCGGACCTGTCCTTGCGCCGCACCGCCTCGCACGCCTTGCCGGTCAGCAGGACGTCCCGCAGCCCCGGCGCGATCGTCGTCGCGAAGTCGATCGCGCCGAGCTTCTTCAGCGCGCGTCCCGCACTCCCGAGCTTGTAGAACATCTGGAGGTAGTCCAGAAGGGCCAGTTCGGGGTCGATGGCCAGCGCGTACACCTCCCCGCCCCCGGGCGCGACGGCGATCTTGCGCTCCTCGTACGGAAGGGCTTCCGTCTCGAAGAGCTGCGCGATGCCCTGCCGACCCTCGACCTCGACGAGAAGCGTCCGCTTCCCCTCCGTCGCGAGGGCCAGCGCGAGGGCCGCGGCGACCGTCGTCTTTCCGGTCCCGCCTTTACCGCTGACGACCTGGAACCTGCTCACGTCTTCGAGCGTAACCATTCGACGCCCGGACCAATCAGCAGCCTGTGGATAAACCGGTACGACAGTCCCACGAACATCTCGCCCCGGCCTGTGGACAACCCCCTCCCCACATGCGGATACAGTCGCCCCATGACCAAGTGGGAATACGCGACGGTGCCGCTTCTCGTGCACGCGACCAAGCAGATCCTGGACACCTGGGGCGAGGACGGCTGGGAGCTGGTCCAGGTCGTGCCCGGACCCAACCCCGAGCAGCTGGTGGCCTACCTGAAGCGGGCCAAGGCATGAGCGCGGTCGAGGACCGGATCGCCGAACTGGGCCTGACCCTCCCGGACGTAGTGCCGCCGCTGGCCGCCTACCAGCCCGCCGTCCGCTCGGGCGCGTACGTCCACACGTCGGGCCAGCTGCCCATGGTCGACGGCAAGCTGCCCGTCACCGGCAAGGTCGGCGCCGAGGTCACCGCCGAGGAGGCCAAGGAGCTCGCCGCGCGGTGCGCGCTGAACGGCCTGGCCGCCGTCAAGTCCGTGATCGGCGACCTGGACCGTGTCGTCCGCGTCGTCAAGGTCGTCGGCTTCGTCGCCTCCGCGCAGGACTTCACCGGCCAGCCCGGCGTGATCAACGGCGCCAGCGAGCTGCTCGGCGAGATCCTCGGCGAGAAGGGCGTGCACGCGCGCAGCGCGGTCGGCGTCGCGGTGCTGCCGCTGGACGCGCCGGTCGAGGTCGAGTTCCTCGTCGAGGTCTCCGACTGAGACACCGGTCCCGGGAGCCACAGGTGCCTCTCGAACATTCGCTCCCCAGCGGATAGCCTCCGCCCATGGCGAATGGGCAGTGGTTCCCACCGGACTGGCCGGACCTCATCCGCGCGCTGACGGACGGCACGCTCAACCCCGTCGAGCCCCGGCGCGCGGCCACCGTCATGCTCCTCAAGGACACCGACACGGGCCCCGTCGTCCACCTGCTGCGCAGACGGACGACGATGGCGTTCGCCGCGGGCGCGTACGCGTACCCCGGCGGCGGCGTCGACCCCCGGGACGACGACCGGACGGTCCGCTGGGCGGGCCCCACGCGCGCGTGGTGGGCCGACCGGCTCGGCACGGACGACGCGTCGGCCCAGGCGATCGTCTGCGCGGCCGTCCGCGAGACGTACGAGGAGGCCGGCGTCCTGCTCGCGGGGCCGACCGCCGACACGGTGATCGAGGACACCACCGGCGACGACTGGGAGGCCGACAGAGCCGCCCTGGTGGCCCGTGAGCTGTCGTTCGCGGAGTTCCTGGACCGGCGGGGCCTCGTGCTGCGTTCGGACCTCCTGGGGGCCTGGACGCGCTGGATCACCCCCGAGTTCGAACCCCGGCGCTACGACACGTGGTTCTTCGTCGCCGCGCTCCCCGCGGGACAGCGCACCCGGGACGTCTCCACGGAGGCCGACCGGACGGTGTGGCTGCGGCCCGCCGCCGCGGCGCACGCGTACGACCGGGGCGAGCTGGTGATGATGCCGCCGACCGTCGCCACCCTGCGTCAGCTCGCGCTCTGCGGCAGCGCGTCCGACGCGCTCGCACGCGCGCGGGAACGCGATCTCACCCCGGTCCTCGCGACCGCCCGGCTGACGGACGACGAGATCGTGCTGTCCTGGCCGGGACACGACGAGTTCACCAAGCACATCCCGATCCCCGGAGCCCCCGCATGACGCACGCAGGCGCCCTCCCCGGCCAGCCGCGCGGAGAGGTCCTCTCCGGACCCGCCACCCCGCGCGCGGTCAACGTCCTCGCGCCGAACGCCTCCGCGATGACCCTGGACGGCACGAACACCTGGATCGTCGCCGAACCGGACTCCGACCTCGCGGTGGTCGTCGACCCCGGCCCCCTGGACGAGAACCACCTCCGCGCGGTGATCGACACCGCCGAGCGGGCGGGCCGCCGCATCGCCCTCACCCTCCTCACGCACGGCCACCCCGACCACGCGGAGGGCGCCGCCCGGTTCGCCGACCTCACGCGTACGCGCGTACGCGCGCTGGACCCCGCGCTGCGCCTCGGCGACGAGGGCCTCGCGGCAGGCGACGTCATCACCACCGGCGGCCTGGAGCTGCGCGTCGTCCCCACCCCCGGCCACACCGCCGACTCCCTGTGCTTCCACCTCCCGGCCGACCGGGCGGTCCTCACGGGCGACACCGTCCTCGGCCGAGGCACCACCGTCGTGGCCCACCCGGACGGCCGTCTCGGCGACTACCTCGACACTCTCCGCCGCCTGCGCTCCCTCACGGTCGGCGACGGCGTCCACACCGTCCTCCCCGGCCACGGCCCCGTCCTCGACGACGCACAGGGAGCCGTCGAGTTCTACCTCGCCCACCGCGCCCACCGCCTCGCCCAGGTCGAGACAGCCGTCGAGAACGGCTTCCGCACGGCCCCCGACATCGTCGCCCACGTCTACGCCGACGTGGACCGCTCCCTGTGGCCGGCCGCCGAACTCTCCGTCCGCGCCCAACTGGAGTACCTGCGGGACCACGGGCTCATCTGAGGAGTACGCGCGCGGGGTGTGCCGTACGTGATGGACAGGCACCCCCAGCGCCCCGTCCGCCCTCAGGACGCCCGCTCGCCCTTCACGCCGTGCACGCGCGCGTACTCCTCCGCCAGCCACGGGCCCAGATCCTCCGTGTACTCCGCCAGCACCTCCGGCGAGTCCGTCGGCTCGTACCCGCGTTCCGCCGCCGCGTGGAGCTGCGCCCCGCGCGCGGGGTAGTACCCGGCGAAAGCGGCGGCCATTTCGTGCAGGTCGCTGGTCCAGCCGTGCCAGCGGGGCATGACCAGGGTGAAGGCGGTGCGGACGAGGTGGCGGGACTGGAAGCGGACGAGGCGCGCGCGGGCAGGGGCATCGGGCGCGGCGGCCACACGCGCGCGCCACAGGGGGAGCAGGGCCGCCAGGCCGCCGTTGGTGTCGCGGGCCAGGCGGGAGTCGGGGCGGTAGCGGGGGAGGTACTCCGCGAGATCGTCGCCCAGGAGGGGCGTACAGAGGCAGGCGACGAAGAAACCCATGTCGTACGTCTCCGCGTCGCTCAGGAGGCGCTCACGGCCGTACAGGAGGGTGCCCACGCCGTCGATCTCGGGGAACTCCTTGTCGAGCTGTTCCTCAAGAGCCCGGACGGCGTCCCTGTCGGCCTCCGAGGGCTCCGCGCGGGTGGCGATCAGGAGGTCGAGGTCGCTGCGCCCCACGCGCGCGGTGCCGCGCGGGATCGAGCCGTACAGGTACGCGCTGTGCAGACGGGCCCCGAAGAGGTCCAGGACTTGATCCCGGGCCGCCGCCACGACCGGACGGAAAACGGGCCGCACGCGCGCGAGGGAGCCCTCGCGGGCGATACGGCCCTGGGGGTCGAGCCCCCGGTGTTCTCGGTGCTCGGGACGTCCGTGGGGAACCGGTTCTGCCATGCGCCCACTGTGGCGCCGGAGAAAGCCGTCGGGCAGCTCATTTTCGACGCGGCCCGACGGAATCAGCCCCCGGGAGGACGCTCAGCGGGACCGCTTGGCCAGCCGCTCGACGTCCAGCAGGATCACCGCGCGCGCCTCGAGCCGCAGCCAGCCGCGCTGCGCGAAGTCCGCCAGCGCCTTGTTGACGGTCTCCCGGGACGCGCCGACGAGCTGCGCCAGCTCCTCCTGCGTGAGGTCGTGGACGACGTGGATGCCCTCCTCCGACTGCACGCCGAACCGGCGCGAGAGGTCGAGCAGCGCGCGCGCCACCCGGCCGGGGACGTCGGAGAAGACCAGGTCGGACATCTGGTCGTTGGTCTTGCGCAGCCGCCGCGCCACCGCGCGCAGGAGCGCGCCGGCGACCTCGGGACGCGCGTTCAGCCAGGGCTGGAGGTCGCCGTGGCCGAGGCCGAGCAGCTTGACCTCCGTCAGCGCCGTCGCCGTCGCCGTCCGGGGGCCCGGGTCGAACAGCGACAGTTCGCCGATCAGCTCGCCGGGGCCGACCACGGCGAGCATGTTCTCGCGGCCGTCGGGGGAGGTGCGGTGAAGCTTCACCTTGCCCTCGGTGACGACGTAGAGCCGGTCGCCCGGGTCGCCCTCGTGGAACAGGGAGTCGCCACGCGCCAGGGTCACCTCACTCATGGAGGCGCGCAGCTCCGCCGCCTGCTCGTCGTCAAGAGCAGCGAACAGCGGGTTGCGCCGCAGAACGTCGTCCACGAGTTCTCTCCTTGTCGACCTGCTCAGGGGATCTTGCGCCCCCACGTACCAGGGGACCCTGTTGCCCATTTTGCCGGACGGTCCAAACAGTGTGATCTGTCACAAGGATGCCGCACACCTGTCCAGAGGTAAGCGGCAGGGGTCCAATCGGGGGCCGGTCCCCGGGGGCCGGGGCGGATGTCGGTGCCGGGCTCTAGGCTGGTGGAGTGTCCAAATCGCCAGTGGGAGCGCGGGCCTGGGCGGGCCGCGTGGCGGGCGCCGGGCGGGATTCCGCCGTCGGCGAACAGGGCGGTGGGGGAACTTCTGTGGCGGGACGAAAAGGGCGGACATGACGGATAAGGCTTCTGCGAAGAAAACATCCGAAGGCGGGAAAACCGAGTCCCGTACGGCGCTGGTCCGCCGGGCTCGCCGGATCGACCGGGAGCTGGCCGAGGTCTATCCGTACGCCCATCCCGAACTCGACTTCGAGAACCCCTTCCAGCTGATCGTGGCGACGGTCCTGTCGGCGCAGACCACCGACCTGCGGGTCAATCAGACGACGCCGACGCTCTTCGCCAAGTACCCGACCCCCGAGGACCTCGCCGCCGCGAACCCCGAGGAGGTCGAGGAGATCCTCCGGCCCACCGGTTTCTTCCGGGCCAAGACGAAGTCCGTGATCGGCCTCTCCAAGGCGCTCGTCGAGGACTTCGGCGGTGAAGTCCCCGGAAAGCTTGAGGACTTGGTCAAGCTCCCCGGGGTCGGCCGCAAGACGGCGTTCGTTGTGTTGGGCAACGCGTTCGGCCGCCCCGGCATCACCGTCGACACGCACTTCCAGCGCCTCGTCCACCGGTTCCGATGGACGACGGAAACGGACCCCGGCAAGATCGAGGCCGCGATCTCCGAGCTCTTCCCCAAGTCCGCCTGGACCGACCTCTCCCACCACGTCATCTGGCATGGCCGCCGCATCTGCCACGCCCGCAAGCCCGCGTGCGGCGCCTGCCCCATCGCCCCCCTCTGCCCCGCCTACGGCGAGGGCGAGACCGACCCCGAGAAGGCCCGCAAACTCCTCAAGTACGAGAAGGGCGGCTTCCCGGGGCAACGCCTCAACCCGCCCCAGTCGTACCTCGACGCGGGGGGTAAGGCCGCGCCGCCGTTGGGGAGTGCGTAGGGGGAGGGGCGGGGGCTTTCACGCGTACACGCCGAATGGGTGATTGGTTGGCGTGCGGGCGTGCGGGGTTCGGCGGCGGCAGGGTGGCGAGACGGCTGGGGGCTTCCGTGCACGCGCGCGTGGAGCGGGGGCCGGTGTGTGGGGCTTCCCTCCTCGCGCGCGTGGAGCTGGAGGGCCAGCGGGGGGCCGGTGTTGGGCGTGGTGCACGCGCGCGTGGAGCCCGGGGCGAGCCGGAGCGGACGAGCGGCCCCAGCATGCCCTTCCGTGCACGCGCGCGTGGGGGACGAGTTGGACCGGCTGGGCGTCCCGGTGAACCCTTCGGCTGCACCATTCGGCGGGACGCCACCCTCGTCGGCCCTCCGTACGCGTGCCCGATGGTGACGCCGATCGGCAGGAGGGCAGCAGGTTGTCGGCCTCCC
>DATCQX010000098.1:0-3837 GCA_036569285.1 Streptomyces sp. | reverse complement strand
CTCACCCACCCCGAACCTCCCCCAGCACCAAGTCCGTGAACGCGGGCCAAGCCTCCACCGCCCACGGCCCGAACGCCCGGTCCGCCAGCGCCACGCAGGCCACCCCCGCCTCCGGGTCGACCCACAGGAACGTCCCCGCCTGGCCGAAGTGCCCGAAGGTCCGCGCGGAGGATGAACTCCCCGTCCAGTGCGGGGACTTGGAGGACCGGATCTCGAAGCCGAGTCCCCAGTCGTTGGGGCTCTGGTGACCGTACCCGGGCAACACACCCTTGGTGCCGGGGTATTGGACGGTCATGGCCTCCAACACCGTGCGGGGGTCCAGGAGTCGGGGGGCCTGGAGTTCGGCGGCGAAACGGAGAAGGTCGGCGACCGTCGAGAACCCGTCCTTCGCCGGTGACCCCTCCAGCGTCGTCCCCGTCATCCCCAGCGGCTCGAACACCGCCTGGCGGAGGTACTCCGGGAAGGGGATGTCGGTGGACTTCGCGATGTGGTCGCCGAGTTGTTCGAAACCGGCGTTGGAGTAGAGGCGGCGCTCGCCGGGCGGGGCCATGACGCGGTGTTCGTCGAAGGCGAGGCCGGAGGTGTGGGCGAGGAGGTGGCGGACGGTGGCGCCGGGCGGGCCGGCGGGTTCGTCGAGGTCGATGGCGCCCTCCTCGTACGCGACGAGGGCGGCGTACGCGGCGAGCGGCTTCGTCACCGAGGCGAGGAGGAAGCGGTGGCCGGCCGGGCCGTGCGTGCCGAGGACGGTGCCGTCGGCGCGGATCACGCCCGCCGCGGCCGTCGGGACCGGCCAGTTCTCGATCTGGGTGAGGCTGCTCAGCGACATACGGCGAGCCTACCTTTGTCATTCTTAACCGTTTCCGCTTGCTTCGAGCCCACTCCAAGGTCATAGCGTGGACGTATGACGGTGATGCAGACCTCGCCCCTGACCATCGAAACACCCGCCCCCACCGACGTCTGCGCAGCACCCCCGCCGCCCCATCCCCGGCCCGACGGGCAGGACAGCTACACGATCAGCGAGGTCGTGGCGCTCACCGGCCTCACGGCCCACACGCTGCGCTGGTACGAGCGGATCGGGCTGCTGGACCACGTGGACCGTTCGCACACCGGCCAGCGGCGCTACTGCAACCGCGACCTCGACTGGCTGGACTTCGTCGGCAAGCTGCGCCTCACGGGCATGCCGGTCGCGGACATGGTCCGGTACGCGGAGCTGGCGCGGGAGGGCGAGGCGACGTTCGACGAGCGCCGGGAGCTGCTGGAGTCGACGCGCAGGGACGTCCAGGCGCGGATCGCGGAGCTGAACGGCACGCTGGCGGTACTGAACCGGAAGATCCAGTACTACAGCTCCTAGAGCTCCGCCAGCAGCTCCGCCTTCTTCACGGAGAACTCCTCGTCCGTGACCAGCCCCGCCGCGTGCAGCTCCCCCAGGTGCCGGATCCGTTCGGCGACGTCGGCGGGGTCGCGGCGGGCCGGTACGGACAGCACGGCCGCCCCCCGCTGCCCCCGCACGGCCGCGAGGACGGCGGCGGCGAAGGGGAGGGACTCGTGGACGGGCCCGTACCCGAGGCCGAAGACGACGGCGGCGGGGTCCTGGTCGGCCTGAGCGGACGCCGGCTCGCCCCGCAGGACCCGCAGGTGCCCCTCGAACACCTCCGGCGAGCGCCACTCCACCCCGGTCAGCTCGGAGACGGCGAAGCTCTGGTCGCCCGCCTTCCACTTCGCGGACGACGCACCCGTCCAGAACCAGCGGAAGCGGACGGTCTTCCCGTCGAAGGACGCCTTCGCGTCGTACGCCTTGAAGGAGAGCGGGACCTCGGGGGCGTCGACGAGGAACCGTTCCGCCGGACCGGCGCCGGCGTGGGTGAGCAGGCCGCGCAGCTCGTCGGCGTAGTACTCGGCGAGCGCGTCCCGCTCGGCGGGCAGGACGAGCCGGTAGGGGTCGGAGCCCTCCTTGAGCTGGCCGTCGGCCGCGGCGAGCAGCGGGTCGGCGCCCTCGCGCAGGACGAGCCTCAGGACGACCGTCCCGCGCTTGCCGGGGGCCAGCGTCACGCCCTCGACCGCCGCGAGGGGGACCCGGCGTTCCCCGAGCGCCGAGAGCAGCTTCGGCGCCCGCATCCCCCGTTCGTAGCGGATGAGCACGGAGTCGGACCCGAACTCCCAGGCGGCATGCGAACCGGCCAGTACATCACCCATGCGGCTCATCGTATGCGGGACCCGCATCTTCGTCCCCTCCTCACGCATACCGCAGTTCCTGCTGTTTCTACGCGCGTCCGACCGTGGTAGTGGCGGACAGATCCGCCCGGCAGGCCGCGTCGTCGTCGGCGCACCGCACCGACTGGTATGAGCCAGTGCCGATCTCGGCGAAGTTGCGCAGGCTGTCCGTTCCGGGCACGAAATACCCGCCGTGGCCCTGCGCGAGCTTCGCGGACAGCCGCCGGGCGCCGAACTCCGCCGAGACGGGGTCCTCGCCGTGCCCGAGGCCGCCGAGCTCCAGATGAGGGACGTCCTGGATCCAGTCGTCCGCGTCCCGCATCGCCCACACGCGGGCGGACGTGTGCAGGTGGGAGGCCTTCTCCACGCGCATCCCGGGGCTTCCGGCGACGGCTATGTCGGCCACCCGGCGGGGCATCTCGTGCGCCGCGACGCCGCAGACGACGGAACCGTAGCTGTGGCAGAACATCGACACCGGCGCCTTCCCGGGCAGCGCGCGCAGCAGCGCGTTGAGGCGGACGGCGCCGTCCTCGGCGCGTTTCGCGGTCGCCGACTCGATGCCGAGGCCCGCGGGCGCGGTGTAGTCGGCCCAGGCGATGACGGCCGTCCGCGTGCGCGGGCTCGCCTCGCGCTCCGCGTCGTACAGGGCCTGGGCCATGCCGACCGGGGCCGTGTACCTGCGGCCCGTCTTCTGGAAGGTGAGGACGTCCGTGTCGACGCCGGGGACGATGACGGAGATCCGCGCGGCGGTCGTCAGGTCGCCGAAGACCTCCGCCGCCCGGCCGCTGCCCTCGGGGTCGAAGGCGAGGATCTGCCGGCCGCCCCTCGCGAGCACCTCGAAGCGGTGCATGCGGCGGGTCGCCTCGCCCTGGCCGTCCTCGCTGAGCCGGCCGTCGTGCGTGCGGGCGCGTTCGACGGCGGCGGCCTGGAGGAGCGCGATGCGGTTGGCGCGGTAGCGGAGCTTGACCGGGGCGCCGTTCATGTTGCCGACGGCCAGCGGGTAATTGTTCGCCAGGGTGTTGCGCTGGGGGGCGCTGAGCGTGGCGAAGAAGCGGGCCAGTCTCGCCGGGGGCAGATCCGGGTCCGGGAGGAGACGGCCGTCCACGAAGCCGTGCCGCCAGGCGGCGAGGGAGGCTTCGAGCGCGCTGTCCGTGCGGGTGGGGCGCAGGGCCGTCCATCCCGTCGTCGAGAGCATGACGAACACGACGGCCAGCGCGAGCAGTGCGCGCCAGACGCCGAGCTGGGGAGAGGGGTCGAAGGAAGTCACTGGGAGGACACACTAGGAGAACGGAAGGGTCTCGGGGGGATTCAGTGACAGGGATCACGTTTCGATAAAAGTGGGGGTGGGCAGCGGTTCGATCAGCTATTTGCCCCCCTGATTCCCCGGTCGCGATCGGGGCGCGGGGGCGGCGCAATGCGACCTCCCGATCTGACGCTTCGTCAACTCCCTTCCTGTCAACGAAACTGACGGAACGTCAACGAAGTTCCCCAATCAGGGTGACTTAACTAAAGGTTCCTCGCGCTGCCTTCCCGGCGCACGTCACAGTGGGTCATGCCCAGGGCTGCGGCGCGCTGCCGGAGGGGGATAGCGCGCCGCGGCCCTGGGGGTGCGGTCAGGCGGGGAGC
>DATCQX010000097.1:0-3213 GCA_036569285.1 Streptomyces sp. | reverse complement strand
TCGCCGAACATCGTGATGCCGACGGCCGCCGCGACCACCGGGTTGACGACCGTCAGCGTCGACAGCGGGGCGGCGAGGCCCGCGCCCCGGTAGGACGCCTGGGAGAGCATCATGCCCGCCGTGGCGAGGGCGGCGATCAGGACCAGCGTCGGGAGTTCACCTGCGGTGACGCCGCCCGTCCAGTCCACGGCGACCGTCTTCGTGAACACCGAGGACATGCCGAACGCGATGCCGGACGCGGTCGCGAGGAGCATCGCGCGGACCGCGGGATGCCGGTGCACGGCGCGGGCGGCGAGCATCAGGGCGGCCACCGAGGCGCCGGTGACGGCCGCGACGGCGACGCGCTCGGGCGTCGACAGGGACTGCGACTCGGAGGCGCCCACCAGCGCCAGGAGACCGGCGAGGCCGACCGTCGCCATCAGGGCGCCGCGCCAGGCCGTCGCCCCCGCGCGGCGTTTCACGAGGAGCGCCGCCATCGGGAGGGCGAAGACGATCGTCAGCGCGCCGAGCGGCTGCACCAGGCTCAGCGGGCCGTACGCCAGCGCCACCACGTGCAGGACACCGCCCGTGCCGTTCAGCGCGACCGCGCCCCACCACGCGGGGCGGCGCAGCGGCGCGTACTGCCCGGAATCGGAGAGCGCGACCTGTTCCTGCACGATCGCCCCCGCGGCGTACGCCACGGCGGAGACGAGCGACAGGACCACGGACAACGCGAGGGCGCTCATGAGCTGCTCCTCTGCGTGAGGCGGGGGCGCGGGGCCCGGCGAGGCGAACGGTCGGCTCTCATGTCAACAACGATGCCCTGTCGATCTGTTCCTTGTCGTCGTACCTGAGCACCCATTGCGGCGTACTACCTACGGAGTACGAAAGGCCCACAGTCCGACCCAAGGGTGGTGGCGCGTCCCTCCCGCGCCGGATCTCACACTCCGGTCTTTCTTGGTACTACTGCCTGTCGTGGACCTCGACCCCGCTCTCGCCGCCCTCCGCCCGCTCGGCGGTTTCTCCGTCCTGCGCACCCTCCTACCCCCGGCAGGAGACCCGGCGACGCCCTCGCCCGGCCGGCTGCCGACCCTCGCGGACGCGTACGGAAACCGGTCGTCGGATGTTTACGGAGATCCGCTGATTTTCCGTGTCCGCAAGGTCGCCGAGAGTGTCCGGACCCCGGAGGAGCGGGTCGCCGCCTCCCTCGCCCACCAGTCCCTGGCCTCCCGCCTCTGGTCGGCCGCCCTGGGCTGCGCCGCCCTCTACGGCACCCTCCCCGACCTCGACCCCGCCCTCCTGCGCTGGGACCCGGACGCCTCCGCCCCCGACGACCTGTGGCTCACCGACGTCCGCCCCCGCCCGGTGCGGGAGCTGGCGGCGACCGTCCTCGACGCCCACCTCGAACCCCTCGCCGCGGCCCTGCACACCCGCTACGGCGTCGCCGTGGGCCTGCTGCGCGGCAACGCGGGCTCCGCCCTCGCCGGCAGTGCGCGCCAGCTCAGCCTGTGGGCCCGGCAGAGCGGCCGCAGCGACGTCGCCGCCACCGTCCGCACCCTCACCGCGACCCTTTTCGCCCACCCCCTCCTCACGGACACCGGCACCTTCACCGGCCCCCGCTTCCGGCGCCGCAGCTGCTGCCTGTACTACCGGGTGCCCGGAGGGGGCCTGTGCGGCGACTGTTGCCTCGACGCTCTTCCCCGCGCGCCCCGTCTGGGTGACCATGAGGGCACTGGCCGCTGAGAAGGGGGCTTCGGTTGCGTGTGGGCCTGCTGACCCGGGAGTACCCGCCGGACGTCTACGGCGGCGCGGGCGTCCATGTCGAGTTCCTCGCACGGGAGTTGAGACCGCTCGTCGACCTCGAAGTGCACTGCTGGGGCGAAGGGCGCGGCGACGGCGTCCTGCGCCACCGCCCCTGGTCCGCGCTGGACGGCTCGAACGACGCGCTGCGCACCTTCTCCGTCGACCTCGGCATGGCCGCGGCCCTCGAAGGCCGTGAACTGGTCCACTCCCACACCTGGTACGCCAACCTCGCGGGCCACTTCGCGAAACTCCTGCACGGCGTGCCGCACGTGATGACCGCCCACTCCCTGGAACCCCTGCGCCCCTGGAAGGCCGAGCAACTCGGCGGCGGATACGCCCTGTCGAGCTGGGCCGAGCGCACCGCCATCGAGTCCGCCGACGCGGTGATCGCCGTCTCCGGGGCGATGCGCGAGGACATCCTCGGCTGCTACCCGGCGCTCGACCCCGCCCGCGTCCACGTCGTCCACAACGGCATCGACACCGAGCTGTACCGCCCCGACCACGGCACCGAGGCCCTGCTGCGCGCGGGAGTCGACCCCGACCGGCCCTACGTGCTGTTCGTCGGCCGCATCACCCGCCAGAAGGGCGTCCCCCAACTCCTGCGCGCCGTACGGGACATCGACCCCGCCGCCCAGGTGGTGCTGTGCGCCGGCGCCCCCGACACCCCGGAGATCGACCGTGAATTCCGGGAACTGTACGAGGAGTTGAGCCGCGTCCGCAGCGGCGTGCACTGGATCCCGAAGATGCTGCCGCGCCCCGAGGTCATCCAACTCCTCACGCGCGCCGCCGTGTTCGTGTGCCCGTCGGTCTACGAGCCGCTGGGGATCGTGAACCTGGAGGCGATGGCGTGCGGGACGCCGGTCGTCGCCTCGCGCGTCGGCGGGATCCCCGAGGTCGTCGACGACGGGCGCAGCGGCCTCCTCGTCGAAGTGGGCGGTGAGGAGGGCGAGTTCGAGGCGGGGCTCGCGCGCGCCCTCGACTCCGTGCTCGCCGATCCGGCGGCGGCCCGGCGGATGGGGGAGGCCGGACGGGCCCGCGCCGTGGGGGAGTTCGGGTGGGACGCGGTGGCCCGGCGGACCGCCGCGCTCTACGCGGAGATCCTTCAACAGGGTTGAGGGGATCCGCCCGGGGGCAGTGAAGGGGAACTCAAGGGTGAGGGGAGCGGCTATGCGTCGTGGTGGACCTTCGGTGCTCGGGATCGTCCTGGCGGGCGGTGAGGGCAAGCGGCTGATGCCTCTGACCGCGGACCGGGCGAAACCCGCGGTGACGTTCGGCGGGACCTACCGGCTCGTGGACTTCGTCCTGTCGAACCTCGTCAACGCCGACATCCTGCGCATCTGCGTGCTGACGCAGTACAAGTCGCACTCGCTGGACCGGCACATCACCACCACGTGGCGGATGTCGAGCCTGCTCGGCAACTACGTCACCCCC
>DATCQX010000096.1:0-6626 GCA_036569285.1 Streptomyces sp. | reverse complement strand
CCGTCCGGGTAGTACTCGGCGGCGTCCTCGATGGTGAGCACCTTGGCCGGCTTCGGTGTGCTGCTCGGCTTGTTGCCGTCCCCATCCGTCTGCGTCTGGTTGGAGTCCGAGCCGCGGGACTGGATGAGGGCTTCCGCGAGTTGCCAGCTGCCGAGGCCGAGGGCGGCGATGAGGAGGGCGGAGACCGCCCACTTCATGGCCTTGCCGGTGCGGGTCTGGAGCGGGGGCGGCGGGGTCGGGACGGGCTGGGTGACGCCGGGGTGCGGTGGACGGCCGTACGTGCCCTGCTGGTAGGTGGTGCGCTGGTAGTCCGGGGGCGCGGTGAAGACCGGCTCCGGGGGGCGGATGCGCGGCATCTCGCCGATCGCCTTGACCAGCTCCTCCGGCGTGGTGCACGCGGCCTCGTGCCGGGAGGCGGTCGCGCCGTCGTTGACGAGCGCGCGCATCGCCAGCTCGGACAGGCCCCGGTGGACGTGCGCGCGGACCTGGTCGGGGGCGATCAGACCGATGTCCTTGGGCAGCCCGGCCAGGCCGTGCGCGTCGTTCTCGTACGGCCAGCGCTGGGTGAGCGCCGCGTACAGCAGGGCGCCGATCGCCTCGGTGTCGGTGCGCTGCGGGGTGTCGGAGGTGATGCCGCGCAGGGCGGCGTTCACGGCGAGGCCGCGGATGCGCCACTGTCCGGTGGAGGTGCGCAGGACGGCGTTGGGGTTGAGCCGCAGATGCGCGAGGCCCTCGCGGTGGGCCGCGGCCATGGCCGCGGCGAGCTGGCTGACCATCTGGTAGGCGTCGTGCGGCTCCAGCGGCCCGGCGGCCAGGAGCGTCGTCAGCTCGGTCGCGTCGGGCAGCCACTCGTGGACGACGTAGACGAGGTCGTTCTCCTCGACGGCGTCCAGCACCTGCACGAACCGCGGGTCGCCCAGCAGGGCCGCCGAGCGGGCCGCGGCCAGCACGGAACGGGCTCGCGCGTGGTCGGCGGGCAGGACGTGCACGCCCACCGCGCGGCGGAGTTTCTCGTCGACCGCGCGCCAACTGCTGAACCCGTCCAGACGGGTGACGCACTCTTCGAGACGGTACCGTCTGGCGAGTTTGTGGCCGCTGTGCAGCTCCGGTGCCGAGGTCTTCCCGGGACGCTCCGCCCCGTCGCTCCCCTGTACCTCGTCGCTGTCCGTGTCCCGCTCCCGGTTCTGGGCCACGCCGTCGGCCGTGGACTCGTCCGCCTGTGCGGTCGGCGGCTCGCCGCCGCCGTTCGCTGCCACGTCGACGGCAGCCGTGCTCCGTTCCGCCACCGTCGTTCCCTGCCTCCCCAAGTCATCGCGCACCGCCCGGCCGTCGTGCGCGCCGTTCGACGCCGAACCAATTGTGCCCACAGTCCGCCGCTATGCACGACACACGGCGACGGACGATGGTTGTGCGCTTGCCTTCGGCCTGATCCGAGATCCGAAAAGACTCGGTTCAGCGGCCGAGCCGCCCGCGGACCATGCCCACGAGCGAGTTGAGCTCCTCGATCCGCATCCGGCGTGCGGCGACGAAGAAGATTCCGAGCAGGACCACACCGCCGGCCAGCAGCGCGGCGAGCGAGCCGGCGACTCCCTGGCCGAGGGTGTGGGCGATGCCGTAGCAGGCGGCGCCGCTGAGCAGCGCGGCCGGCACCGAGGCGATGCACAGCCGGGCGTACGTCCGCAGCACCCGCGCGCCGTCGAGGTCGCCGCCGAGCCGCTTGCGCAGCCGTGCCCAGGCGACCCCGACGCCGATCGCGTACGCCAGACCGTACGCGCCGGCCATGCCGATCACCGCCCAGCGGGCCGGCAGGAGCACGTAGCACAGCGCCGAGGCACCCGCGTTGACGGCGGCGACGATGACCGTGTTGTAGAAGGGCGTGCGGGTGTCCTCGTACGCATAGAACGCGCGCAGGACGACGTACTGCACGGAGTAGGGGATCAGGCCGAGGCCGAAGGCCATCAGCATGAAGCCCATGTTGGTGGCCGGCGAGGTGCCCGAGGAGCCGAAGATCAGGGTGCACATCGGGATGCCGAGGGCGAGGAAGCCGAAGGCGATCGGGACGATGGCGACGGCCGTGGTGCGCAGGCCCTGCGAGATGTCGTCGCGGACCGCTCCCGCGTCGTGCTCGGCGGCCGAGCGCGCGAGGCGCGGCAGCAGCGCGGCCATCAGGGAGACGGTGATGATGGCCTGCGGCAGGCCCCAGATCAGCTGGGCGTTGGCGTAGGCGGCGAAACCGGTGCCGTCGACGGGCGAGGCGTCGCCCGCCTTGGTGGAGAGCTGGGAGACGACGAGCGCGCCCGCCTGGTTGGCGAGGACGAACAGGAACGTCCACTTCGCGAGGGTGACGGCCTTGCCGAGGCCGTGGCCCCGCCAGTCGAACCGCAACCGCATCCGGAAGCCGGTCTCGCGCAGGTAGGGGATCATCGCGAGGGCCTGCACGACGAGGCCGAGCAGGATGCCGACGCCCAGCAGGCGCTGCCCCTCCGGCGGGATGTTCGTGACCTTCATGCCGGAGTGCGCGGCGGTGCCGTACACCCAGATGAACATGCCCAGCGTCACGATGATGACGATGTTGTTGAGGACCGGCGTCCACATCATCGCGCCGAACTTGCCGCGCGCGTTGAGGATCTGGCCCATCACGACGTGGACGCCCATGAAGAAGATCGAGGGCAGGAAGTACTGGACGAACGTGACGCCGACGTTGTTGGCGGCCGGGTCGCTGGCGACCGAGTCCGACAGCAGGCGGATCAGGAGCGGGGCGCCGAAGACCGAGGCGGCGGTGAGGACACCGAGGGCGACCATGACGAGCGTCAGCAGCCGGTTGGCGTATGCCTCACCGCCGTCGTCGTCCTCCTTCATGGCACGCACGAGCTGCGGCACGAAGACGGAGTTGAGGCCGCCGCCGACGGTCAGGATGTAGATCATCGTCGGGAGCTGGTAGGCGACCTGGAAGGTGTCGCCGAGGAGGCCGACGCCGAGCGCCGAGACGATCATGGCGGAGCGGACGAAGCCGGTGAGGCGGGAGACCATCGTGCCGGCGGCCATCACCGCGCTGGACTTCAGCAGTCCGGCGGCCTTGCCGCCCTTCTTGGCGGGAGCGGTGGCGGGGGGCGCGGCGGGGGGCGGCTCGACGGCCGCGGCCGGTTCGGGAACCGTCGTGCCGAGGTTCATCGTCCGGTCGTCCGCCGGGCCGGGGGTGACGACGGGGGCCGGCTTCTGGAACTGCGGCACGGGCGGCTGGTACTGCGGGCCCGGCGTGGGGCCGGGGCCGGAGGAGGGGCGAGGGCCGCCGCCCTGCTGCTGGTCGCGGAAGAGGTGGGCGAACGCGTCGGGCTCGTGCCGCTCCTCGCCGGAGTGCGTGACGAGGTCGTCGACGCCCACGAACTGTGTGGTGCGCGCGTCATCGCCGTACGGCAGGTACTGCGTCGGGCCCTCCGGCTCGGGCGCCGGGGGCTGGGCCCAGACCTGCGGGTCGGGGGCGTACGCCGACTGCTGCGGCTGGCCGTAGAGCGGCTGGGAGGGGTAGGTGCCGGGCGGCGGCGGGGGGTGCGCGGCACGGTCGTAGAGCGCCTCGGTGACCGGGTCCTGCGCGGTGAGGTCCTGCGCGCGGTAGGGGTCCTGGGCGAAGGCGTCCTGGAGGTAGGTGTCGGCGGGCTGCTGCGGCACCTGGCCGTGCTCGGGCGGCGGCGGGCCCTCGGGGTGGCCCGAGCCGCCCACGGCCTGGCCGCGGTCACCGTCGTACGGCGCGTTCATGGTTACCCCACCTCATCGTCCCGGGCCGACCGGCCACGACATCCTCAACGGTCCACTCTCTCACCCGTGCCGGACGGGTCCGTGCTTTCCGCTGCGGTGTCCGGTGTCTCGTCACTCGGCTGCTCCGGGTCGTCTGCCCCGGGCCGGGCGGTGGACTCCTCGGTGGGCTCGGCGGCGGTCTCGCCGTCGCCGTCCTGATCGCCTGCCTGCTCGTTCTGCGCCGCGCGGGCGGCGGCACGCTTGCGCTGGGTGTACATCCGGAAGCCGGCCAGCACCAGCAGCAGGAAACCGCCGCCGATGACCAGCATGACCGTGGCCGTGATCTCCGTGACCCGCACGTCGAAGACGACTTCCTTGCCGTACGGCTGGCCGTCCTGGGTGAAGAGCTGCGCGACCACGGTGGCCTGGCCGTTGGCGTTGGCGGACGTGGTGAACTTCACGCTGGTGCTGTGCCCGCCGGAGACCGTGACGGGCTGTTCGTCCCAGTCCTTCCCCGCGATCTTCAGACGCGTCGGGTTCGTCGACGTGAGCCGCAGGACCAGGTGGTCGACGCCCTGGACCAGGCTGTTCTGCACGGTCACCGGGATCGTGGCGCTGCGGCCGGAGAGCTTGGTCTCCGACTTGTCGATCAGCCTGACCTGGTCGGTGAGCGTCGTCAGGTGCGACGCGACGCCCTGCCGGTAGGAGCTCGCCGCCGGGCCGCGCCCGCGCCACGACGTCGACATCTCACGGTTTATGGCCCGCCCGAAAGGCGTCACGACCCGCGACCTGTCGGTCAGGATCACCATGAAATTGTCGAGCTTGCCCTGTGTGTTCGCGATGTCCTGGAACGCCGTCCTCGACATCTCCTGCTTGCGCAGCGAGGAGGAGTACGACGACCCGCCCGGCACCTTCGTGGCGGCACCCGGGTCGGGCTTGACCGCCGCCGTCGCCGACAGCCCCTGCGGCTGCGACCAGGAGCTGCCCTGGAGCGCCGCCACGGCCTTCGCGAACGCCTGCGCCTGGCTCGCGTCCGGCATCCGCTGCGGTGCGACGACGACACTGCGCTGCTTGTCGGTCTGGAGGTTCAGGGCGAGGCTCTGCGCGAGGAAGTTCTGCACGGAGAGGGTGGCGTCGGAAGCGGTCGTCAGATCGCCCTGGAACGCCGTCGACAGCCGGTAGTCCGCGACGACCGCCGTGGTGCCGCCGCCGATCGGGCGGGCCGCGGAGGGCGTGTACGACAGGTCGTCCTCCAGGCTGTCGCTGCGGGCGATCACCTTGTCGGCGCCCGCGGAGGTGGCGACCTTGACGATCGAGGGGTCGACGGCGCCGTTCACCGGCCAGGCGAAGTCGGTGCTCGGCGTGGTGTGCAGGACGGTCTCGACGGTTGTCGCGGCGACGTCCGTCGCGGCCTTGAGCTGGCTCAGCGAACTGGTGACGTTCGTGCCGTTGTGGGCGAGGGCGGCCAGGTCGGGGTCGGCGAACGGGAGCGTGACGACCTCCTTGCCGGTCACAGCGCCCTGGAGTTCGGCGAGGAACGCCTTGGCGGCGGCCTGGTGGGTGCCCGCGACCGTCGTGTCGCCCTGGCCCAGGACGCGGTAGCCGCCGCTCATCGCGTCGACCGAGGCCAGCAGGTCCGGGTCGAGGACCCAGGTGACGTCGAGGGTCTTGCCCAGCGAGACGAGCTGCTCCAGTCGTCCGCCGGGGGCGATCTCCGCGGCGAGGTCGTCGTTCAGGAAGACCGGGGTCTGCTGCTGGTTCGAACCTGTCTCCGCCGTCACGTGCACGGTCGAGATCAGCGGCCACAGGACCGTCGTCTTCGTGCTCGCGTCCGGCTCGTCGGGCTGCCATGGCAGGAGCGTCCGCCGCGCGCCCAGCACCTGGTCCCAGGACTGCGAGGCCGTCTCGCCGGAGAGGGTGACGCCCAGCGGGTAGATCCCGTCGCCGTCCAGCTTCAGCTTGTCGACCGGGACGCTGATCGTGAACGGCTGGGCCACGCCCGGGGTGAGCTTCGCGAACTTGGCCGTGTACGCGCCGCCCAGCGGGCTGCCGGTGGCGCCGGACAGCGCGTCGGGGTGCTTGGCGACGTCGGCGACGGCCGAGCGGGTGGTCAGCGCGGAGCCGACGCGCAGATCGACGTGGGCGTCGGTGACGGCCTGCTTGCCGTTGTTCGTCACTGTGCCGGACACGGTCAGCGTGTCACCGTCGGAGGGGACGTTCGGGGTGAGCGAGTCGAGGGCGACGGACACCGTGCCGGCGTCCGGCGCCTCCTTCGGGGCCTCGGGCGCGGCTGCCTGCGCCGTCGTGGCAGCGGGCAGCAGCAGCCCGGCCAGCAGAGGCGCGCTCGTGAGCAGTGCTCCGGTGCGCCGCAGCCAGCGGCGGGCAGGTGAGGGGGTCGACCCCGGGATGTCTGCCGCCTCGGCCACGCGTTCGCCCGTCCCTCGTCGTCGGTCAGTGGTCGTCGGAATGTGCGTCCACGCATGGTAACGAGGTGCGCTGAGGGTAAGTGCCGCGGACTGGTCCACAAGATCGGAAAGTGAGGGCGTGCTGTCCCTAATGGGGCTGTATAAAGCTGCCCTTATAGAGGGGAGTGCCTCCGGGCGGGGTGGGCGTGGGTCCGTATGTGTCTCGGCGCGGGTTCCGTGCGGGTCCGGGAGCGGGTTGTGTGGAGGTATCGGGCGGACCGTCTTCACGAGGTTTACCGAGGGCCGCCCCGGCTCCGGCGGGCCTTAATCGGGGAGCCCGCGGTCCCCGCGGCCACGTACCCTTTTCTGTTGTGCCGAACGCCAACAAAGACAACCTCGACGTCGCCCCCGTCGCCGACGACCTCGCCCGCCGTTTCCAGGAGGCCGGGTTCTCTCTCGCCCTGGTCGGTGGCTCGGTCCGGGACGCGC
>DATCQX010000095.1:0-3515 GCA_036569285.1 Streptomyces sp. | reverse complement strand
CTCCCCACCTACCCCTTCCAGCACGAGCGGTACTGGCTCGACGCGGGTACTCCGGCGGGTGGTGAGGATCCGGCCGACGTCGAGTTCTGGCGTGCGGTGGAGCTGCATGACCTGGAGCGGGTGGCGGACACGCTGAACGTCGAGGGCACCGATCCGCTGAACAAGGTGCTGCCGGCGATGTCCGCCTGGAGACGTGCTCGTACCGAGGCGTCCACGGTGAACTCCTGGCGGTACGGGGTCGCCTGGCACGCGATGACCGAGGTGCCTGCCGGGCGGCTGTCCGGGGACTGGCTCGTGGTGCGGCGGGCCGGGCAGGTGGACGAGTGGACGGGCGCCGTTGTCGCGGCGCTCGCCGAGCATGGCGCGCGGGTCGTCCAGGTCGAGGCCACGGACGTCGACAGGGAATCCCTGGCGTCCGTGCTGCCGTCCGGGGTCGAGTTGTCCGGCGTGCTGTCTCTGCTCGGGCCGGTCGACGCGCCGCATCCGTCGCACCCCGTGCTGTCCGTCGGCGTGGCCGGGACGGTCGGGCTGGTGCAGGCTCTGGGGGACGCCGGGATCGACGCGCCGTTGTGGTGTGTCACCCGGGGCGCGGTGTCCGTGGGTGGTTCGGATCGTGTGCACAGTCCGGTGCAGGCACAGATCTGGGGGCTCGGCAGGGTTGCCGCTCTGGAGCATCCGGAGCGCTGGGGCGGTCTGGTGGATCTGCCGGAGGTGGTCGACGACCGGGCGTTGACCCGGCTGGTCGGGGTGCTTGCCGGGGGCGGTGGGGAGGACCAGGTCGCGGTGCGCTCCGCCGGGGTGTTCGTGCGGCGGCTCCAGGCCGCTCCGGCTCCCGAGCGCGGTGCGTCCCCGTGGCGGCCGTCCGGCACCGTCCTCGTCACCGGTGGTACCGAGCCGCTGGGTGCGAAGGTCGCCCGGTGGATGGCCGAGCAGGGTGCCGAGCACCTGCTGCTGACCAGTCCCGAGGCCCGTGACACCGCCGCTCTTGAGGCCGAGCTGGCCGAGGCCGGCGCCAAGGTCACCGTCGCCGTCTGCGATGTGACCGACCGGGACGCGGTGGCGCGGCTGCTGGCGTCCGTTCCCGCCGAGCATCCGCTCACCGCGGTGGCCCACTCCTCGCCCACGGCGGAGATGTCCGCGCTCGCCGACACCGAGCTGGACGACTTCGCCGCGGTGCTGGCCGCCCGGGTCGCCGGCGCCACGCACCTCGACGAACTCCTCGACCACGAGTCGCTGCGCGCCGTCGTCTTCTTCTCCTCCGTGGCCGGCGTCTGGGGCAGTGGCCGCCAGGGCGCCTACGCCGCGGGCAACGCGTTCCTCGACGCCCTGGCCGCACGGCGCCGGGCGTCCGGCTCCCGAGCCATCTCGGTGGCCTGGAGCCCGTGGCAGAACTCGGCGACAGCCCTCGACGAGGACGGCGCGGAGTTCCTGCGCAAGCGCGGGGTGCGGGCGCTGGCGCCCGACCTGGCGCTCACCGTGCTGCGCCAGGTCCTCGACCACGACGAGCCGTTCGTCGCCGTCGCGGACGTGGACTGGGACCGGTTCCTTCCGGGGTTCACCGCGCTGCGGCCCAGCCCGTTCTTCGACGAGCTGCCCGAGGTCAAGCGCCTCACGGCCGCCGCCGAACAAGGCGGCGAGGAGCGGTCGACCACCGCTTCCGAACTCGTGCGCAGCCTTACCGGGCTGGCCGAGACCGAGCAGCAGCGGATCGTCCTCGACCTGGTGCGCGGCCACCTTGCCGCCGTCCTCGACCACCCCACCCCGGACGCCGTCGCGGTGGAACGCGCCTTCCGCGAGCTGGGCTTCGACTCGCTCACCGCGGTCGACCTGCGCAACCGCCTCAACACCGCCACCGGGCTCAAACTGCCCGCCACCCTGATCTTCGACTACCCGACCCCGGTCGCGCTCGCCGAGTTCCTGCGCGCCGAACTCGTCGGCGCCGGCCAGGCGGTCACCGCCGTCGCGACGGTGGCGCCGGTGGACGACGAACCCATCGCCATCGTCGGTATGGGCTGCCGCTTCCCCGGCGACGTGCGGACGCCCGAGGAGCTGTGGCACCTCGTGGAGAACGGGCACGACGCGGTGTCCGCGCTGCCGGAGAACCGTGGTTGGGACGTCGACGCGTTCTATGACCCCACACGTCAGCGGCCCGGCACCTCCTATGTCCGCCACGGCGGGTTCCTGCACGACGCCGACGCGTTCGATCCGGCGTTCTTCGGGCTCTCGCCGCGTGAGGCGCTGGCGATGGACCCGCAGCACCGGCTCCTCCTCGAAACCTCCTGGGAGGCGTTCGAGCGGGCCGGGATCGACCCGGCGTCTCTGCGCGGCAAGCCGGTCGGGGTGTTCGCGGGGACCAACGGGCAGCACTACATGCCGCTGTTGCAGGGGGATGACCAGGGCACCTTCGATGGTTATCTCGCGACCGGCAACGGTGCGAGTGTGCTTTCGGGGCGGGTCTCGTACACGTTCGGGCTTGAGGGGCCCGCGGTGACGGTGGACACGGCGTGTTCGTCGTCGCTGGTCGCGCTGCATCTTGCCGCGCAGGCGCTGCGGCAGGGGGAGTGCGAGCTGGCGCTCGCCGGTGGGGTCACCATCATGTCCACGCCGGACATGTTCTTCGAGTTCAGTCGCCAGAACGGGCTCTCCGAGGATGGGCGGTCCAAGGCGTTCGCCGCGACTGCGGACGGGTTCGCGCTGGCCGAGGGTGTCGGGATGCTGTTGGTGGAGCGGCTGTCGGACGCTCGGCGTAACGGGCATCCCGTGCTCGCGGTGGTGCGTGGGTCCGCGGTGAATCAGGACGGGGCGTCGAACGGGTTGACCGCGCCCAACGGGCCTTCGCAGCAGCGGGTGATTCGGCAGGCTCTGGCGAATGCCGGGCTGGGTACGGCGGACGTCGATGTGGTGGAGGCGCACGGGACCGGGACCACTCTCGGTGACCCGATCGAGGCTCAGGCGTTGTTGGCGACCTATGGGCAGGGGCGGCCTGCTGAACGGCCGTTGCTGTTGGGGTCGTTGAAGTCGAACATCGGGCATACGCAGGCTGCCGCCGGTGTGGCCGGTGTGATGAAGATGGTCATGGCTATGCGGCATGAGGTCATGCCGAAGACGCTGCACGTGGATGAGCCTTCGCCGGAGATCGACTGGTCTTCGGGGGCGGTGTCCTTGCTGACTGAGCAGGTTGAGTGGCCGCAGGGGGATGTGCCTCGGCGGGCTGCTGTGTCGTCGTTCGGGATCAGTGGGACCAACGCGCACGTGATTCTTGAAGAGGCGCCGTCGGTTGAAGAGGCTCCTGCCGCTGAGGTGGTGGGTGTTGTGCCGTGGGTGTTGTCCGCCAAGAGCGAGGGTGCTTTGCGGGCGCAGGCTGGGCGGTTGTTGGAGGTGGTGGATTCTGGTGTGAGTCCGGTTGATGTCGGGTTTTCGCTGGCTGCCGGGCGTGGTGTTTTTGAGCATCGGGCGGCGGTGGTGGGGGGTGATGTGGCTGCCCGTCGTGCGGGTTTGGTGGCGCTGGCGGAGGG
>DATCQX010000094.1:0-3524 GCA_036569285.1 Streptomyces sp. | reverse complement strand
CGTCAGGTCCAGGGCAGGTCGCTGTCCGGCCCGGCGCCCTGCGCGCTGACGCTCGTCCACGGCAGATCACCCGTCGTGTCGCCGCCCGTACCCGCGAGCAGCAGTGGCAGAAAGAGGAACGCGGCGCCGACGAGGGCGCCCGCGAGTGTCCGGTGCTTACGCATGATTCATTCTCCCCGTTTGATATTGCTGAGCGATGCTCGTGAAGCATCCTAGAGGGACCCGCTTTTGACGCGATTTCGACACCGTTTCGGCCGCTCGAAATCCACTCGATAACGTGGAAAAACAGCCGGTGACTACAGTGCGGAGAGATCAGCAAGTCGTTTCGCGGGGGAGGCTGAACTTTGCTGAACTCCGCTGGAGTGCTCGAATTCCGGCTGCTCGGCCCGGTCTCCGTGACCAGGGAAGGGTCGGACGTCCCGTTGTCCGGGGCGAAGATTCACACCGTACTCGCCGTCCTCCTGATGGCACGCGGCACACTCGTCGCCGACAGCCGGCTGACCGCCGCGCTCTGGGGGGACGCGCCACCACCCACGTCCAACGCCCGGATCCAGACCTATGTCTCACACCTCAGGAAATCACTCGGGAACTGCGCGCAGATCTTCAGGAAAGGCCCCGGATATGTGCTCGAAGTCCGGGAGGCCGACGTCGATCTGTTCTCCTTCGAACGGCTCGACAGACTCGGCCGGGAAGCCCTCGAACAGAATCGTCCCGAAGAAGCGGGACGGCTGCTCGGACGCGCTCTCGACCTCTGGAACGGTCCGGCACTGGAGAGCGTGACCGAACACTTCCTGCAATACGAGCGGCCCCGGCTGGAATTCAGACGGACCCAGGCGCTGGAGCGCCGGATCGAGGCGGACCTCTCCCTCGGCCGGCACCGCGCCCTCGTCCCCGAACTCCTCGCCCTGGTCGCCCGCTTCCCGCTCGACGAGACACTCCGCGCCCACCTCATCACCGCCCTGCACCGCTGCGACCGGCAGACCGAAGCCGTCCAGGTGTACGCCGAGGGGCGCCGCGTCCTCGGGGAACAGCTCGGCGTCGTACCCGGGCGCCGCCTCGGGGACGCGTACCTGCGGATGCTGCGGAGTGAGGGCGCCGAACCGCCGCCGGTGCGGCTGCCTGCCAGGGCCGCCGCGTTCACCGGGCGCACGGCCGAGGCGGACCGGCTCAGATCACTGCTCCTGAGCAGGCCCGGTGGAGCAGGCACCGGCCCTGGGCATGCCGCCCAGGCCACTTGCCCGAGCGGCCCCGGAGGAGCGGGAGCAGGTGTCCGGCTACGGGCGGCCCTGATCACCGGCGCCCCCGGCAGCGGCAAGAGTGCCCTCGCCGTCGAGGTCGCCCATGGGTGCGCCGAGGCGTTCCCGGGTGGGGTCGTCCACGCCGGGCTCCGGAACGCGGACGGCACCGCCCGGCCGTCCGCCGCGGTCCTCGCCGAACTCCTCGCCGCACTGGGGGAGTCCGGGGCGGCAGGGGCGGGGCTGGACGAACTCTCACGCCGCTGGCGGGCTCGGCTCGCGGACTCGGGGGTGCTTGTCGTCCTCGACGACGCGGTGAGCGACGTCCAGCTCGACGGGCTGCTACCGGCCGGGCCGGACAGTGCGGTGCTGGTGACCAGCAGGGCACCGCTGACGGCCGTTCCGGCTCAACGCACGCTGAGGCTGGGGCCGTTAGGTGAGGAGGACGCCGTCCGGGTGCTCGTGGAGATCGCCGGGGAAAGGCGGATTCGCGCGGAGCCCGGGGCCGTTCGCGAACTGGTGGGGCACTGCGCGGGGTTGCCGGGTGCGCTGAAGGCCGCGGGGGACCGACTGGTGGAGAGGCCGCGGCTCAGAGTGGCCCGGCTGGCCGAGCGGTTCACCGAGCCGCGTGCCTGGCGGGCCGCGCTGAGCCGGGCCGGGCCCGCGCGGTCGCGGCTGAGTCCAGGCGCCCGGGACCTGCTGGCCCGGCTCGCGGCGGACGGCCCCAGCGCTCACTCCGGCACACACCCTGCCCTCGACGAACTCGCCGACGCCGGACTGCTGTTCAGCACACCCACGGAGACCGCCCCCTACCGCCTCCACCCTCTGCTCCTCCTGCACCCCACCCCACGCCACACAACCCAAGGAAGGTGACCGCCATGAACGAAGCGGTGCACGCCCTCCACTCGGCCGTCGAGAAAGCGGCCGGGCTCCTGGAGGTGACGTACCGACGCGAGGACGTACTGCGGATCCTGAACCTGTACGGAGGTGAACTCGCCGAAGCGGTCGTCGCGTTCAGGGTCGCCACCGGCGAGGGACGCGCGGACGAACTCGACTGCCGTTTCACGGTCCCCCAGGACCTCGACCCGTATCAACTCGCCGTGGACAACGGCCTGTTGGAGAAGTCCGAGCACCCCGTCTCCCGCCTCCTCACCGACCTGAGCGCGCACTGCCCCGTCGACGGCTACGGCATCGACTTCGGGGTCGTCGGCGGCTTCAAGAAGATCTGGGCCGTCCTGCCGCGCACCCAGCTCCAGGACGTCAGGACGCTCGCAGCGCTCCCCTCGATGCCGGGCAGCCTCGCGGCGAGCCTCGGTTTCATCGAACGGCACGGCCTCGGGGACACCGTCGGCCTGCTCGGCGTCGACTACCGCCACCGCACCGTCAACATCTACTTCGGTGAACCGCCCGCAGGCGGCATCGCCCCCGACTCCGTCCGGGCCATGCTCCGCGAGGTCGACCAGGCCGAACCCAGCGACCAGATGCTCCGCCTCGGCCGCCAGGCGTTCGGCGTGTACGTGACCCTCGACTGGGACTCCCCGGCGATCACCCGCGTCTGCTTCGCGGTCGCGACGACGGACCCGCACTCCCTGCCGGTCGAACTGGACGACCGGATCGGGAAGTTCGTCCGGCACGTCCAGGACGCCGACCCGCAGACCAAGTTCGTGTACGCCGTCGCCTCCCAGCCCGACGGTGAGTACTACAAGCTCCAGTCCTACTACCGGTGGGGCGCCGGCGTGCCGGACATCATGCAGCTCCCCGAAGGGGCCCTCGCGGACCCGGTCTGACCTCCCGATCTCCTCCTTCACGAGATCACGACATCACGCCATCACGAAAGAAGAGTCATGAGCACCGTAGAAACGCCCGTCCTGATCGTGGGCGGTGGCGGCTCCGGCCTCGCCGCCTCCGTGTTCCTCTCCGCCCACGGCATCGACCACCTCCTGGTCGAGCGCCGCGCGGACACCTCCCGCCTGCCGAAGGCCCACTACCTCAACCAGCGCACGATGGAGATCTTCCGCCAGTACAGACTGGCGGACGACGTCACCGAACTGGCCGCGACGCCCGAGCAGTTCGGCACGGTCCGCTGGCAGACCACCCTCACCGGACCCGGCCCGCTGGACGGCCGTGTCATCCACGAGATGGACGCCTTCGGCGGCGGCGCGCTGCGGGAGTCGTACGAGGCGGCGGGCCCGGTCCTGCCGGCCAAGCTGCCGCAGCTGAGGCTGGAGCCGATCCTGCGCCGCCACGCCGAGCAGCGCGGGCCGGGGCGGGTCAGGTTCGGCCACGAAC
>DATCQX010000093.1:0-4365 GCA_036569285.1 Streptomyces sp. | reverse complement strand
GGCCGTGACGTCGTCGAGCGGGTCCGGCTCGGCGGGCACGACGGGCGCGGACGCGCTCTTCGCGAGCGTGAGCACCTTCGAGCTGCCCTGGTCTGCGGACATGCCACCCCCTTTGGGTCGCGGGACGGTCGCGGCGGACGCTCCGGACGGAACGCCAGCCTTCACCTGAATACCGGAGCCTGGGCCCCGGCAAACGCGCTTCCGGCAGAATGTCACATGTCGGCAACACGCTGTAGTGACATGTCGACATGTGACTAACGAAACAGCCCTGCACGGAAGGGGTATGACGAGGTCTCAGCCCGAATCGGCCCCAAAAGAAACGTAGAGCCGATTCGCCCTCGCCGGTGACGTATCGATCCTGCTTACGATTCCCGTCCCGACGAGGAGTTACGCCTCGATCCGGTTCGCGGACCGCAGCCGCTGGAACGAGCGGGCCAGCAGCCGCGACACGTGCATCTGCGAGACGCCCAGCTCCGCGCTGATCTGTGACTGCGTCAGATTGCTGTAGTAACGGAGCAGCAAAATCCGCTGCTCACGCTCCGGCAGCTGTACGAGCAGGTGGCGGACGAGGTCGCGGTGCTCGACGCCGTCCAGCGCGGGATCCTCGTACCCGATCCGGTCGAGCAGCCCCGGCAGCCCGTCGCCCTCCTGGGCGGCCTCCAGGGACGTCGCGTGGTAGGAGCGGCCGGCCTCGATGCAGGACAGCACCTCGTCCTCCCCGATCCGCAGCCGCTCGGCGATCTCGGCGGTCGTCGGGGTCCGCCCGAACGCCGTCGTCAGATCCTCCGTCGCCCCGTTGACCTGCACCCACAGCTCGTGCAGCCGACGCGGGACGTGGACCGTGCGGACGTTGTCCCGGAAGTACCGCTTGATCTCGCCCACGACGGTTGGCATCGCGAACGTGGGGAACTGGACGCCCCGGTCGGGGTCGAACCGGTCGATCGCGTTGATCAGACCGATCGTCCCGACCTGGACGACGTCCTCCATCGGTTCGTTGCGGGAGCGGAACCGCGCGGCGGCGTAGCGCACGAGCGGGAGGTTCGCCTCGATGAGCGCCGTCCGCACCCGGTGGTGCTCCGGCGTACCCGGCATGAGGTTCTTGAGCTGTCCGAAGAGGACGGTCGTCAGGGCCCGGGTGTCCGCGCCGCGCCGCTGCTTCTCGGACGGCTCCGGAGACTCGGCGGGCTCCGGAACCGTTTCCTCAACTGTCCTGGGCGCGCTCTCCTGGGGTGGCGCAGTACTGGCCGACACGGTCAACGCCACCTCATCATCCGTCGTTCATCCGTCAAAAGCGGTCATAGCATCACAAGACATCACCACTGTGTGCAAGCACCGCATTACGCCGTGTTGAGGGACGAATGGGGAGAGTTGAGGTCAGAACTCGTAGTCGGCGACGATCCACGTCGCGAATTCACGCCACAGCACCACTCCGGCCTGGTGCGCGGGGTGCTCGACATACCGCTTCAGCGCCTCCGCGTCCGCGAACGCCGAGTTGATCGCGAAGTCGTACGCGATGGGGCGGGGGGAGAGGTTCCAGCCCTGTTCCCAGGACTCGATGTCCTCGATCTGACCGGGCAGCGCGGCGAACGCGGCCTCGCCGGCCACCACCTGCGCGTCGTCGGGCTTCACGCCTTCGTTGAGCTTGAACAGGACCAAGTGGCGGATCATCGCGCGCTCCTGAGGGATGCGGGCGGCTACTTGGCCCCGTGGGCGAGCCAGGTGAAGAAGTCCCCGATGGCCTTAGCCGCGTTGGATATGCCCTCGAACCCTAGCTGTACGTAGTCCGCCGCCTTGGCCGGGTCAGTGATGATCACGTACAGCACGAACACGACGAGCACGTAGACGGCGATTTTCTTGATCTGCACCGCCACCGCGCCTCCCCTGCGACTTGATCCCCCTGGCTGCCGGGCGTGAGTGTAGCCGCCGTTCGGGTCATTTCATCGTATTGATGAGACCGGGTCGCAAAACTCGAAGGGCCCCACCGCAATCGGCGAGGCCCTTCATCGTGAGCGGTAGCGGAGGGATTTGAACCCTCGGTGACTTGCGCCACACTCGCTTTCGAGGCGAGCTCCTTCGGCCGCTCGGACACGCTACCGAGAGAGACCTTACAGCACAGGTCCGGCTGCTCGGAAATCCGTATCCACGGCCCCCTCAGGAACCCCGGAAGAAGCTGGTCAGCAGGGTCGCGCACTCCTCCGCGAGCACCTCACCGATCACCTCGGGACGGTGATTCAGCCGCCGGTCCCGGACGACGTCCCAGACCGACCCCACCGCCCCCGCCTTCTCGTCTCGCGCCCCATAGACCACCCGGTCGACACGCGACTGCACCAACGCCCCCGCACACATCACGCACGGTTCGAGCGTCACGACGAGCGTGCAGTCGACGAGCCGCCACTCGCCCAGCGCGGAGGCGGCCCGGCGCAGCGCCAGCACCTCCGCGTGGGCGGTCGGGTCGCCCGACGCCTCCCGCTCGTTGTGCGCCGCCGCCAGCACCGTCGTCCGGTCCGCAGCCAGGACGACGGCGCCGACGGGGACGTCCGGACCGGCCCGCCCGGCCTCGGCGAGGGCGAGCCGCATCGCGGGGTGCCAGGGGTCGCGTACGGGGTCGTACGTCAGCGGACGGCTTCCAGGATCTCCGTGGCGCCGAGGGCGTCCGCGATCTCGGTGAGGGCGTCGGAGTCGAACGACTTCAGCTGCTTCTCCGAGATGCCGAGGTCGTCCAGGAGACGGGCGTCGCCGAGGGGGCCGTGGGGGACGGCTTCGGCGGCCGAGTCGTCGTCCTCGTCCTCGTCGCCGTCCTCGGTGCCGTCGAGGTCGAGGGCGTCCAGATCGTCGTCGTCGGAATTCTTGGCGAGCAGATCGGCGAGCAGCAGCTCACCGTACGAGCTGCGGGAGGCCACCGCGGCGTCCGAGACGTAGACGCGCGGGTCGTCCTCACCGTCCACACGGACGACGCTGAACCAGGCGTCCTCCTGCTCGATGAGCACGAGGACCGTGTCGTCGTCGACGGACGACTCGCGGGCCAGGTCGGCCAGATCCGACAGTGTTTCCACATCGAGCTCTGTGTCGCTCGCTTCCCACCCGTCTTCGGTGCGCGCGAGCAGTGCGGCGAAGTACACCGTGACTCTCCCAGATGGTCAAAGGTGTGCCGGATGGGGGTCCCCCCGGCGGAGGTCTTCGGGTGGGTCAAGAGCGCTGGCGCCGAGCCCCACCCACTCGGAATCGTGGCAGAAACCAGGGCTCCAGGGGACGTCTTCGGCACCCTGTGTCCGGCATTTTGATCGCGGTTGCCCGCGACTCACCAGCGCACTCGCTCCAGCCACCTGCGGATCGTACGCGGGTTTGCCATCGGCCCACACACGGGCGGGGCTTGAGGCGGGTGAGACTGCGGTGATCTTCACCTCAGGGGGCGTCCGGGCGCGTTCGGGCGGGCGTTCACCAGCGGAACGTCCGCATCCGCATCGCGTGGCGCAGCCGGGCCGCCTTGGCTCTGCGCGGCTGGACCCGGTCGCGCAGCTCACGGGCCTCCGCCAGCTCCCGCAGGAAGCGGGCGCGGCGCCTGCGGCGGTCCGCGGGGCTCTCGGGGGTGTCGTCTTCTTCTGCTGCTCGATCTGCGTGTTCCGGCACAGTTCACACCACCCCGGTTCAAGTCGGTCACGACCACTGTCCCCCTGTTCGGGGGTCCGACGCCAGAGCGAATCGGGTGTCTCCCCGGTTAATCTGGGGGTATGCGTCTCCACGTCGTCGACCACCCTCTGGTCGCTCACAAGCTCACCACGCTCCGCGACCAGCGCACGGACTCCGCGACCTTCCGCCGCCTGGCCGACGAACTGGTCACCCTCCTCGCCTACGAGGCCACCCGGGACGTACGCACCGAACAGGTCGACATCGTCACCCCGGTCACCGAGACGACCGGCGTCAAGCTGTCCCACCCCCGCCCCCTCGTCGTCCCCATCCTCCGCGCGGGCCTCGGCATGCTCGACGGCATGGTCCGCCTCCTCCCCACCGCCGAGGTCGGCTTCCTCGGCATGATCCGCAACGAGGAGACCCTGGAGGCGTCGACCTACGCCACCCGCATGCCGGAGGACCTCTCCGGGCGCCAGGTGTACGTCCTCGACCCCATGCTGGCCACCGGTGGCACCCTGGTCGCCGCCATCCGCGAGCTGATCAAGCGGGGTGCGGACGACGTGACCGCGGTCGTGCTGCTGGCCGCGCCCGAGGGCGTCGAGGTCATGGAGCGGGAGCTGGCGGGGACGCCGGTGACGGTGGTGACGGCGGCGGTGGACGAGCGGCTGAACGAGCAGGGGTACATCGTGCCGGGGCTGGGAGACGCGGGGGACCGTCTTTACGGGGCGGCGGAGTAAG
>DATCQX010000092.1:0-4827 GCA_036569285.1 Streptomyces sp. | reverse complement strand
GGGGGGTGGGGGCTGGGCGTCATGTTGTTCCTCCGGGTCGGGGAAGGGCGGGGTGGGGCTGTGGTTGGCGGGGTGCGGGTCGTATGTGGCTGGTCGCGCCCACGCGGCCGAGCCGCATATCGGGTACAGCCCCGCGCCCCTGAGGGGTGGGGTGCTGTCCGGGTGTCGAGTGCGGGTGCGTCGTGGCTGATCGCGCAGTTCCCCGCGCCCCTAAAAGACTTGGGTGGCCGTCCGGGTGTTGCGTGCGGGTTGTGGGTGGCTGGTCGCGCCCTCGCGGCGGAGCCGCAAATCGATACAGCCCCGCGCCCCTAAAAGACTGGGTGGCCGTCCGGGTGTTGCGTGCGGGTTGTGGGTGGCTGGTCGCGCCCACGCGGCGGAGCCGCAAATCGACACGGGCCCGCGCCGCTGAAGGACTGGGCGAGCGTCCGGGCGTTGAGCGCGGGTTGTGCGTGGCTGGTCGCGCCCTCGCGGCGGAGCCGCATATCGGGTACAGCGCCGCGCCCTTGAAGGACTGGGCGTGCGGGTGTGGTCAGTCCTGCGGCATCGGCGGTGGGGTGAAGCCTGCTGCTGTCATGCGGCGGGCCAGTTGGTTCAGGTCGCAGGGGGAGTCGTCCAGGAGGAGGAGGCCGAAGGGGGTGGTCTCCAGGATGTCGAGGAGGACGCTGAGCTCTCGGGGGCCCTCGTCCTCCAGGAGGAACGCGGCGTTGCGGAGCACGATCGTGACGGGGCCGTCGGGGGACTCGGTGACGTGGCGCAGGCAGTCCTCGAAGTCGCCCCAGTTGTGGCCGAACCAGGCCGGGAAGCCGAGCACCGCGGCCCATTCGGCGTACAGGTCGATGTTGGTGCGGCAGCGGGTGCCGAGGATCTCCTTGGCCGACTCGGGGATCGTCTCCGAGTCGGACAGGGGACGGATGCAGTGCACGGTGGTGTTCATGTCGTTCTTCCAGAGGGGGGCGCGGGGCGCCCGCCGGGGTCTGGCCGGCGGGCGCGCCCGCGGACTAGCGGCGGCCGGGGTACCGGGGGGACCTGCGGCCTACCACCAGTACTTGCCGAGGTAGATGAAGCTCTTGTAGTGGTCATAGGTGACCCACGTGTCACCGCTGCTGATCGCACGCACGAACCGGTCCGAGCCCGTCCGCTCGCCCCACCCGGGCCGGTGGTCGAAGGAGTGCGCGACGTACTCCTGGAACGTCCCCGCGTAGTTCCGCGACGACGGGCCCGCGCCGCCCCCGTTCATGAAGTCCCGGAGGGAGCCGCCGTTGTCCCAGTACCGGCCGCCCGTCTCCAGCCACTCCTCGTGATGGACACCGAACTGGTCGGTCCAACTGTTGACCTCGAACTGGTCGTCACGGTCGCCGACATCGCGCCAGCTCGGGAAGTGGAGGGCCTGCCAGAGCTTCAGGGCCCTGTCCTGCGTCTTTCCCGGAGTCAGCCTTCCGGGGTGGTCCGCGTCGCCCGAGACCGGCGCCTTGCCCTTGTCGGGCCCCGCCGGGCAGGTGCCCGCCCCGTTGTTCGGGGGGCACTGGGGGGAGTCGGCGGCGTGCGCGGTGCCGGCCAGCCCGCCGACGGTGATGCTGAGCAGCAGGGCCGGGATCGCGGCCTTGCGACCGTGGGCCCGCAGCCGGGAGGACAGGGAGCGCTTCGCGCCGGGGGTCTCCATTGCCTCGGTCGAGGACATGGTGGCTCCTTGGGGGGGTCTGAGTTTTCCTGACCGGAGCGGATGTCCTCCGGCCGACACCAAGGAGACCGGCCGCACATCTCAGTGACCCGGCAACCACGTCACAGGTGACCGGGCGGGCATTGACGTACGGCTGTTACAAACGACCGGCAATGTGACAGGGGCCCGAGAAGCACGGCACACCCAGCCGGTAACACCGCCGTATGGTCGCGGCATGGCGAAGAGCATGAAGGCGTCGCACACGGACAACGTCTCCGGCTACATCACCGAGCGGGCCGAGCGGCGCAGGCTTCTGCGGGAGGACCTGGACCACTGCCAGGAGGAGTTCGGCGCGTTCACCGACGAAGAGATCGCCGAGGCTCGCACGCTTCTGCACGGCACCGAGGGTGAGGCGGAGCGCGCGGGGTGAACGTCGAATTCCTGGTGCTCGACTCCCAGGGGCTCTCCTCGTGGATCGACCGGGACCGCGAGACGATGCTGCTCCTGGAGCAGGCGGAGCGTGACGGGACGGACGTCGTCATGTCGGCCGCCACGATCATCGAAGCCTCGTACGCGGGGGTGGACACGGCACGGCTGAACCGGCTGTCGTCCCGTGTCCGTGTGGAGGCGGTGACGAAGGACAGTGCCCGCCGCGGCGCCCAGCTCCTGAAAGAGGCCGGGCTGCACGGGCACGAGTACGCCATCGGCTCCATGGTCGCCGAGGTGGCGCTGCGCCTTCCGGGACCGGTCGCGGTGCTCACGTCCGACGCCGACGTCATGCTCAAGCTGTGCGGGAAGCGGGTGCGGGTCATCGGGCTGTAGGTGTACGCGCCAGGTCACCCCGCCAGCACCCTCCCCGCCGCCGCGACCAGCTCGTCCGTCGCCGTGATCGCCGTCTCGCGGCGTGCCGACAGGGTGGGCAGGTCGGGGGCGTCGCGGAGGTTCACCGCCGCGAGGACGGCTGTGCGGGCGGGGGCGGAGAGGGTGGGTTCGAGGACGGAGACGGAGACCAAGGGGGCGGTGAGGGCGGAGCGGGTGGAGTGGGACGTCGCTCTCGCCGCCGTCAGGGCCTGCTCCCCCGCGCCGGTCAGCCTCAGTTCCTCCCGGTGCCACAGGGCCCTCCGGTGGTCTCCCAACGCCGCGACCAGCTCCCCCAGCGCCGTCCGCAGCGCCTCCTCCCTGCGCTCGGCGCGTGCCGCGCGTTCGCCTCGTTGTTGGAGGAAGCCGGCGAGCAGGCCACCGAGGAGGGTGCCGGCCACGGCTATGACGCTGGACCACATGGGGGCTCCTGGAGTTGTGAGGGAAGGGTGCGTGGTGGATGTTGCCCATGATCAACTGTTGTCTGTCGTATTTGGTTGATGGTTGGATCAACGGCGTGGGTTGCCAGCATTCATCGACGTGTCCGCTCTTTCCGCACCTCAACGAGAGTCTGGCGGGCTGGCGTTCCTATTACTGCGACGACCGGTCCAACTGGCGGGAGTGCGCGCGCTACCAGGTGGCGCTCACCGGGGACCGCGTGCCCATCACCCTGCTGCCCAACGGACGGCACGCCCGGTACCTGGAGATGACACCCACGCCCGCCGCCACAGACGATGAGCCGCCGACGACCGTGCGGGAGCCCGAACGGGGCTGGTGGGCCCGGTTGGCCGAGTGGATGAAAGGCAACGCATGACCGCGTACTGGCCCTGGTGGGCGGGTGCTGTCGCACTCGCCGTCCTGACCATCGGACACACCCTCGCCACCGGCCGCTCGTTCGGGATATCCGGCGCCTGGGAACGCGTGCTCCACTGGCGGCGCGAGGCCGAAGTGGAGCGCGTGGAGGCGCAGTTCGCGGACGAACGTGTCCTCGCCGCCGCCCTCGACGCGGCCACGGCCGAGCACTTCGGTACCGCGCCCGAGCCTCCGGGACCAACCGCCGTCCCCGACAAGGCCGTCCCCCGCCGGGGCGGGCCGCAGCGGCCTGCCCCGCTGGTCACCCAGGCCGTGCTGCTGGCCTCCGTCTTCGTGGGCGGGCTGCTCGCCGCCCTCACCTCCGGGCGGTTCCACCTCCGCCTCGACATGGGGGCGGGCTACCGGGACGTGGTGACCGGCAACCCGGTCCTCATGGTCGTCCTGCTCTTCGTGGGCGGCGTGCTCGTCGGCTTCGGCACGCGGCTCGCCGGTGGCTGTACCTCCGGGCACGGGCTCAACGGCTGCGGACGGCTGAGCCCCGCGAGCCTCGTCGCGACCGCCACGTTCTTCGCCACCGCCGTCGCTGTGTCGTTCCTCCTGTGGAAGGTGATCTGATGCGTACCCGAGGCGGACTCCTCCTGGCCAACCTCCTCACCGGCCTCGCCCTCGGCTTCACCGTCACCCGTATCGGGTTCGGGGACTACGCCGAGCTCAACCGCATGTTCACCTTCCAGGACCTGCGGATGTTCTTCGCCTTCGCCGGCGCCGTCGCCATCATCGTGATCGCCTTCGCCGTCCTCCGAATACGCCGCGACACCCGCCCCATCCACGCCGGCATCATCCCCGGCGCAGTCCTGTTCGGCACCGGCTGGGCCATCTCCGGCGGCTGCCCCGCCATCCCGATCACCCAACTCGCCGGCGGCTACCTGCCCGCCGTCATCACCATCGCGGGGATAGTCGTCGGCGTGAGGCTGGCCCGCTGGGCAAGTGGCCGGGGCATCGTGCGGATCGACCGGGGGTCTTGCGAGGGGTGAGGGGCGGCGCGTAGACGCGAGCAGTACGCCGCTGGCGGGTGAGCGCCCACTGGCTCGGGTGGTTTGGGTGAGTGGGCGACTGCGGGTCCGTTGTGGCTGTTCGCGCAGTTCCCCGCGCCCCTAGAAGGCGGCTGCGCCGCCCCAAGCGTCCGCAGGCGTGTCTCCGCCTTCGCCTCAGCTGTGGCTGGGTGTGTTGCGCCCACTAGCTCGGGTGGTTTCGGTGCGTGGGCGACTACGGGCTCGCCGTGGCTGGTCGCGCAGTTCCCCGCGCCCCTAAAGGCGGCTGCGCCGCCATGCCCACGCACCCACTCCACCGACGCCGGGCAAGTGCCCACCCACCTAGCACCCTCTCCGGCCACCGGCCGCGAAGGAGCCGAAGGGGCGCGTCGGTGTCGAGGGCACGAACGCGCGGAGGCCCGAAGGGCTGAGCACGATCGTGTCCTCGACACCGACTTAGGCGCCCCG
>DATCQX010000091.1:0-2839 GCA_036569285.1 Streptomyces sp. | reverse complement strand
AAATAGTTCCCCCCGATGTTCGACATCCCTACACTCCCTCTGGATGAGGGGCATATCGGGGGACAAATCAGTGGGGCTCGGAGTGCCTGAACTCGTACTCGAAACAAACGGACGTACCTGGACGCTCGATCCGTCCAGGGCTTACACACTCGGACGCGACCCTCAGGGGGACGTCGTGTTCGACGACGCCAGGGTCTCCTGGCGGCACGCCACGGTCAGCTTCGACGGCCGCGGTTGGGTCATCGAGGACCACGGCAGCACGAACGGCAGCTACGTGCAGGGGCAGCGGTTCCAGCGGACCGACCTGACCCCGGGCACCGTCGTCAACCTCGGCAACGCCACGGACGGCCCCCGCCTGAACCTGACGGCCGCCCCGGTGGCGGTCGCCCAGCAGCCGCTGGCCCAGCAGGCCGCCGCGCCGCAGCAGCCGTACGCCGCCCAGGGCGCCGGCTGGAACCAGCAGCCCGCCGCGCACATCCCGCAGCAGGGTCCCGGCGTCGGCGCGGGGGCGCCGCCGGTCTACGGCGACCGCAGCCCGACCACGTTCCACCAGCTCGCGCTCGGCCGCGTCATGCGCATCGGCCGCGCCCTGGAGAACGAGCTGGTCGTCTCCGACCTCCAGGTCTCCCGTCACCACGCCGAGTTCCACTCGACGCCCGACGGCCGCATGGAGATCCGCGACCTCGGCTCCCACAACGGCACGTACGTCAACGGCCAGCCGATAGCCAAGGGCGGCACCGCGCTGCTCGGCCCCGCCGACATCGTCGGCGTCGGCCACTCGACGTTCCGGATCGTCGGCGACCGGCTCGAAGAGTTCGTCGACACCGGCGAGGTCTCCTTCTCGGCGCGGCATCTGACGGTGACGGTCGACGGCGGCAAGCAGATCCTCAAGGACGTCTCCTTCGGCGTCCCCGAGAAGTCGCTGATCGCGGTCATCGGCCCGTCCGGCTCCGGCAAGTCGACGCTGCTCAAGGCGCTCACCGGCTACCGGCCCGCCAACCAGGGCGAGGTCCTGTACGACAACCGCAACCTGTACAAGCAGTTCGCGGAGCTGCGCCAGCGCATCGGCCTGGTCCCGCAGGACGACATCCTGCACAAGGAACTGACGGTCAAGAAGGCCCTCAAGTACGCGGCCAAGCTGCGCTTCCCGGCCGACACCACGGCCGCCGAGCGCGAGTCCCGCATCGACGAGGTGCTGCGCGAGCTGAAGCTGGACATCCACAAGGAGAAGAAGGTCACCTCCCTCTCCGGCGGCCAGCGCAAGCGTGTCTCCGTCGCCCTGGAGCTGCTCACCAAGCCGTCGCTGATCTTCCTCGACGAGCCGACCTCGGGCCTCGACCCGGGCATGGACCGCGACGTCATGCAGCTCCTGCGCGGCCTCGCCGACGACGGCCGTACCGTCCTCGTCGTCACCCACTCCGTCGCCGAACTCGCGATCTGCGACAAGCTGCTCGTGATGGCGCCGGGCGGGTCCGTCGCCTACTTCGGGCCGCCCGAGGAAGCGCTCAACTTCTTCGGCTACGACACCTGGGCCGACGTCTTCTCCGCCTTCGAGAACTACCGCGACTACGACTGGGCGGGCCGCTGGAAGGGCTCGCAGCACTACCAGATGTACGCGGCGGACCTCGACGCCGTCGCCCCGCAGGCCGTACAGGTCCCGGTGATGCAGGCGATGAAACCGCCGAAGCCACAGGGGTGGCTGAGCCAGTTCATGACGCTGGTGCGCCGCTATTCGTCCGTGATCGCCTCCGACAAGGGCTTCCTCGCTCTCACAGTGATCCTCCCGGCGGTGCTCGGCGCGGTCAGCCTGCTGATCGACCCCGACAGGGGCCTCCTCCCCAATGGGGTCAACGCGCAGACCGGACGCATCGTTCCCAACGGCACCGCCACCACCGTCCTGCTGATCCTCGCGGTCGGTGCCTGCTTCGCGGGGGCGGCGAACTCGGTCCGTGAGCTGATCAAGGAACGGGTGATCTACGAGCGGGAGCGCGCGACGGGCCTGTCCCGCTCGGCGTACCTGATGTCGAAGGTGTTCGTGCTCGGCCTGATCACCGTCTTCCAGGGACTGCTGGTCGGCGTGATCGGCTTCTCCAGCCGCGAGATCCCCTCCGAGGGCCTCGTCCTCGGCAACGCGACACTGATCGAGCTGTCCGTGCCGATCATGGCGCTCGGGTTCACCTCGATGATGTTCGGCCTGGTGATCTCCTCGCTGGTGAAGACCGCCGAGAAGACGATGCCGCTGCTCGTGATGTTCGCGATCATCCAGGTCGTCTTCACCGGCTGCCTCTTCGCGCTGAACGGCTCGATCGGCGTCAACCAGTTCTCGTACCTGATGCCGTCCCGCTGGGCCGTCGGCGCCGCCGGCGCGACCCTCGACTTCAACCGCATCAGCCCGCCGGACAAGGGTGCTTCGAACGACCCCCTCTGGGAGCACACCGTCGGCGCCTGGAGCATGGACATGGCCGCCCTGATCGCCCTGGGCGTCATCTGCGGCTTCTTCGTCTCCCGCTTCCTGCGCCGCCACGAGCCCGAGGTCATGCGCAAGTAGTCGGCTTGTACGACGGCGAAGGGCGCCCCCTGCGGACAGGGGGCGCCCTTCGTGCGTGCGTGGGCAGGCTCAGTACGCGCTGTTCACGTTGTCGATCGAGCCGTACCGGTGCGCCGCGTAGTTGGCGGCGGCGGTGATGTTGGCGACCGGGTCGTAGATGTTCCGCGAGGTCCCGGAGACGTGGTACGCGTTGAACGTCGGCTGGATGACCTGGAGCAGGCCCTTGGACGGGATGCCCATCGCCGCGTTGCTGTCCCAGTTGTTGATCGCCCAGGGGTTGCCGGAGGACTC
>DATCQX010000090.1:0-19666 GCA_036569285.1 Streptomyces sp. | reverse complement strand
GGGACGTGTAATTGGTCCCGGGGCCGCTCCGCAGGTTCACGGCGATCGAGACGTCCTTGGTGTGGGGCGATCCCCCGTAACACCCCTTGGGGAGGCTCGCGGCCGAGGCCGCCGGGGCGGTCGCGGAGATGCCGGCGAGCACGGCGACGGTCGAGGCAGCGGCCAGAGCGGCACGGGTGGCGAGTTTCATTTCAAGATGTCCTTTCTGGTGTTTCTGATGTGGCCCGGATTACTGGGAGTATCCGGCAATGATGGTGGCGAGAAGATCCCAGACGGGTTCCCCGAGCGGGGTGTGTGCCAGGAAGAATCCGGTAAGGGCGAGGAAGACGACTTGGTGTATCGCCACCTCCCGCGAACGGGCGATCATGAATGCGTAAAGGAATAACCCGGCGGTGATGACGTACAACGCCGAATCGGTCACTCTTTTTCACCTCCCTTCGTGAATTCGACAGGGTCCGGCTGAATCAGGAAAGGATTCACCGGAGGATCGAGAGCGGCGATTGCCGCAGCGTCCGAGACCGAGACGACGCGGGACCGGGCACGCGTCCAGCGGCCATTCATGGCGACCACGGCAACGCCTTGTTCGTCTTCCGTGATCGTCTGGGCGGTGAAGACCGCGTCCGGATTCACGTCGCCCAGGGTCATTTCTGCGGACGCTTCGTCGTGCGCGCGGTGAGCGATGCGCCCGCCGAGTTGTGCGCGCAGCGCGGTGACGCGGGGGCCGATATCGGAGCCGACGCGTTGTCCGGCCACGACCAGGTGGACGCCGAGCGCGGCACCGAGCTGGGCGACGCGCAGCAGGAGCGTCCCGCACCGGTCGGCATCGTCCTTGGGCTGCCGGGACCCGTCCGTGAGATACAGCTCCGCGATCTCGTCCACGATCACGACGAGGGGGACGGGCCGCGCCGTTTCGGGAAGGTCCCAGACGGACCGCTTGCCCGCCTCCCGACAGGTGAGGATGCGTTCCTGTATCTCGTCCAGGACCCCGGACAGCAGCCCGATCGCCTGTGTCCGGTCGGTGGCCAGCGCGGTGAGCCGTCCGCCGAACAGGCCGAGTTCCATGCCGCCCTTGCAGTCGATCCCGAGCAGGGCGACCGGCTGAGGCGCCAGCTCCCGCACGAGGGACGCCAGCAGCGTGGACTTACCGGACTGCGTCGCCCCTGTGATCAGCCAGTGCGGCACCTTGCGGAAGTCGATCAGCCACGGCCGCCCTTCTTCCGTCCGGCCCACGTCCGCCGACAGCAGCTCCCAGCGCGGCGACGCCGGACGCGTCGAGGAGCCGTCCACAAGGGGGTCGTCCGCCGTGACGGTGATCATGACCTGACCCCGGATCGTCGAGCGGACCCGCACGGCGTGGACCTGCCACGCGTGTTCCATGGCTCGCGCCGCCTCAACGTACGGGCCGGGGGTCTGTCCGGGGTGCAGGAACACCCGCATCCGCAGTCCCGTGCGCGTCGGGACCGGCCACGAGCGCCGGGGCGCCTTCAGACGCAGCGCCGTCCCCTGGAGGACGATCCCGCCGTACACCCTCTGACGGGGCATCAGACTGATCGCCAAGCCATTGAGATCAGCGAGCTTCTTCCACGTCCACCAGATCCGAAGCGAGGTCTGCGGGTAGCCGACCAGCCACCACCGCCAGGGCCAGGCACGCGGCTGCACCCCACGGGCCGCCAGACTCGGCCCCCACCACCGCTCCGTGAGCACCGCCACCAGGAGCAGCGCCGTCATGGTCCACACGACCAGCGAGGAAGGCATCACCCCTCACCGCCGTCGAGGCGCTCCACCAGGGCCGTCGCCCGACGCTTTGCCTCATCGGCATGATGGGCCGTCAGATTCAGCAGGAACCGGATCGTGTCCAGGTCATCGGAGACGGCGAGCAGCGCTTCCGCGCCGACCAGGGCGCGCAGGTCCCGCAGCAGGGACCCGAAATGGCCGTCCCCGCCGAGAAGCCCGTCATCGTCAGCGTCCTCCGCCTCACGGCGCGCCACCGCTTCCTGGGCAGCCGCCCGCATCTGACGTGCCATCAGGTCCGCCTCTACGGCGATCTTTTCCGCGCACGGGTCGGCGCACGCGTACGCGGGACCCTCGGACTCCGCGACGATGCCCACCCGCAGCGACGGAATCCGGTTGCTGAGGTAGTCGACCCCGCACAGCACGCACGCCAGTCCATCCATCTGAGGGCCCGTCAGATTCCAGAAGTAACGGTCCATCAGGAGTCACCACCGGCCGACTTGGTCCGGGCCGCCGAGGACGCACCGCCCGCAGCCGCACCCCCGGACGGAGTCGAGGACGAGGGCGACGCCGGACGTGCGGGCGTGATCCGGTCGGCCCGGTAGGAGGTCCCCGTGCGCCCGTCGACCTCCCAGGAGTTCGCCCACAGGTTCTCGACGGCGACCACGTCACCCTCAGCGATCCCCTGGGGGTCCACCGGGGTCACCACCTCGATCACGTCCGCCCGGCGCCCCTCGATCTGACGCACCACCAGACCAGTGATCCACTGCGGGTTTCCGTCCCGGTCGCGGCGCACCTGCCCGTCCGGGGTCGTGCGTGGCTCGGGTGCCGTCGAGCACCGGATGATGCCCAGCCGTCCCACGTCCACGGGTTTGTTCTGCACAGCGCTCAACCTCTCGTCGATCTAACAAGTTATGTACTTATTAGAATGAGTTGCTTGTTCGAGAGGCATACTCACGTGCTGCACGGCGGGGGTGCAACTGCTTATTCTGTTGAGTACATAAGTGAGTAGGTGACCGCTTGTGCGACGGAGCATCGGCAGACCGTACGACTCCCCCGCAGTCCGACCCGTCCGCCCAGAGCAAAGAGAGGCCGAAGCCTTGACCGCACAAGACCGCATCCACAGCCGACCGACCAAGGTCACTCTGATCACTGAGAGAGTGGCCGAGGATATCCGGGCGGGCCGCTACAAGGTGGGGGCCAAGCTTCCGTCCGAGGCGCAGATGGAAGCCATGTACGGGGTGAGCAAGCCGACGATCCGGAGCGCCCTTGCCGAGCTGCGGCGTATGGAGCTGATCGAGTCCCAGCAGGGCCGGGGCTCGATCGTGATCAGCGCCGGGGGCACCGTCCCGGAAAGCAGGATCACCCGCACCGTGGGCAGGACCGCCAAGGGGCAGTGGGTGCTGCCCGAGCCCGCCGAGGTCGAGGCGCCCGCGATCAGCCGGACCGTGCTGGACGGCCCGCCAGCCGCCTACCTGGGGCAGCAGGACCAGGACGCCATCAGCGTGGACCGCACGGTCTACGACCCGACCACGGGCGCGCGCATGGCCCACCGCACCCTCATCCCCATGGCCACCGCAGCCCAGGCACCCACCCTTGCCGAGGCCCCCGACATGCCGGTGAGCGACCTTTACGACCAGCTCACCGAAGCCGGTTTCAGCCTGACGTTCACCGAGTACGTCACCGCCCGCAACAGCTTCCCCGACGAGCGCGCCGCACTCGGCATGAGCGACCTGGGCCCCCTGCTGATCAGCTACCGCGTCACCGCCGACCCCGAGCACGGCCCCTTGTTGTGCGAGGAGTTGAAGGCCCCCGCAGGCACCTGTCAGCTAGCGTTCCCGATCACTCCGGCCAAGGCGCCCGCCAAGCGCCCCAGTCGGCGGCGACCCGCATCGGAGTAACTTCTCTCTACTTGCTCAAGGGCGCGCCTACGGCGCGCCGGGGCGGTCCTGCCGCCCCGGACGGGCATGCGGCCTCCGGCCGGTCCCGCCCGACGGCAACCGCCCCGACACCCGACAGCACCCCGAGCACACGAGAAGCCCCCCGAGGCCACGCCTCAGGGGGCTTTGGCGTTCCGGCCGGACAACGGGGACGAGCACCAGGACCAGCGCGCCCCACTCCGCCACCAGGCACCAACTCGGCGCCGAGGAAGGCGGGTTGAGCATTCGGGCCAGCGGCAGCCGAGGACGAGCACCGGGCCGTGACGTACGGGGAGCTTCGGCCGGTGGTACCCGGGGTGCTACAGCACACCCCGGGACCCCGCCCACGCGGGACAACCTCACGCGCGAAATCCGTTTCGTCGTGGCTCAGGCCCGTGCGCGCGTGAGGTCATCCCGCACGCATCCGGGGCCGTTCCCGCCGCCTGTGAGTGCGGGCCGTACGCGCCGGCCGTTCGGCAGGCGCGTACTTGTGGGGGTGGAGATACCCGGACAAGACAGGTCCCGGACAGGGCGAGGCCCCCGCCGGCCGTTCGGCAGGCGGGGGCCTCTCAGGCAGTTTTCCGGATCAGGTCTGACGGGGTGTCACCTACGGCATGTGCGCGCGTGCTGTTGAGCCGCAGCGGACGCCAGCCCGCCCCCGGTCACCCGGATCGGCCGGGGGCACCCCTCGCAGTGGATGAACTCCCCGCCCGGTCCCTGTTGGAGCCAGACCCGTGACCCTGCCCGTGTGTGCCAGGTGTCGTTCCGCATACAGAGAACCTTTCTGCCGAATCAGGAAGAGCATTCCGTGACGCACTGCTGAGACGTGTAACCGGCCATACATTCGATAAGGGCAGCGATCAGGCGCGCGCCGTCCGGTCGCATCCACACCACCGGTTCACCGTTCGCACCCGCATGGGCAATCGCGTGCGTCACGCGGGGATCGAGGCCCGCCTGTTCGGTTGCCGCGTTGAGCAGTCGCGCGGCCCGGTCCGCCTCTATCCAAGCTGACACGTAGTCAACCCCCGAGGTGTATGTCGCTTCGTTCGGTCCGCCGATGCCCCCGCCCTGCTTGCGCTCTCGCATCGCACATCTTGTCCCTTGCAAAGCCGGTCGTATGACTGGCGTCCCCCGCCGTTTCGTTTTTGCCAAAAGTTGAATCATTGAACAGCTTACGTAGCACACCTGTGGTGACAAGTGGTGACGATGCGTCAGATGTGCCCATCGGTGCAATCGACACGCGGCCCACACAATCCGGCCACTCGTCAGACACATGCGTACGGCATATGACCGGGAACAGCTCCCCCCGACAGACCGGGGGGAGCCGTCCACTGTGGTGCAGTCTCTACCGACCCGCCGTTCGGCGGGGCAGGCGTCAGTAGAGGTAGGCGTCCGTCACCCAGCCCACGTACCCACCGGGCAGCCCGCCCGCCGAGTCCTGCTGGAGCATCACCAGCCGCCAGCGCTGCCCCCGCTCATCCCGGGCCGTACTCAGCACCTGCACCGACTCACCCTCGTAGACCTGCCCGAGGATGCCCGACCCGGTCCCCGGACCCAGCCGCACCCGCAGCCCGTCCACGGTCACCGTGCGCACCGTGGCATCCGTCGTGTAATACGTCGCCGCAGGCCCCACCACGTGAGCCCCCGAGTCCGGCATGGCCGACGCCGCCGAGGCGCCCACCAGGCCGATACCCGCCGCCAGCACGCCCGCCATGGCCACCGACCGAAGAACCTTGCTTCCCATGATGAGAACTCCAATCTCCGCGAGAGCGCCGACCCCTACCGGGATCGGTCACTCATTCGAACGAGGTGAAGCCTGATCTGCGGTAACTCATCAGGTCAACTACTTATTTTAATAAGTTGGCCCCTGAAGGGGCGGGGCGACGAAGGCCCCGCCACCCTCAGGGCGAGGGTGGCGGGGCCTGATGACTCGTCAGTTCTCTTTGCTAGAGCGGAAGTTGGGCAGGCCGAGAGGGGGAGTGAGGACGTCGTCCGCCACGGCTCCCACACCGACGATCACCACGCAGTCCGGGCAGGCGTAGAGAGTGACGCCGGGGCCACTCGCGCGCTCGATGTAGCGGCATGGGATCGCCGCACTGCTCCAGCGCTCACAGTGGCAGCAGACGGCGACGAAGGGGGCGGGAGGTTCGGCGGTCAGTCCGTCGCGGTTCACGCGGTCACCTCCGCCGCAGCGAACGCGTCCGCGCCGAAGGGGGCGCCGTCGTAGGTGTACGGGTAATCGATGCCCATCGAGGCGAGTGCGGCAGCGCGGCGGCGTTCCCGCTGTAGACGGAGTTCCAACGTGGCTTCCCCTTGCTGCTGGAACAGCGCGGCAGCTTCCGCTTTGCTGGGGCTCGTCCACGGACGGGACCAGGGGGAGACGGGAATGGTGTCCGGGGTGGCCTCGGTGATCTGCGGCTGTACCGCGAGGAATTCGGCGCTGTGTCGTCCGGGGCGATGGCGGGGGGCGAAGGTGGCGAGCACCCATGTGAGGACGAGGGCGATAGCATCGCGCATACGTCAGTCAGCTCCTAGATAGCTGTCTCGGCGAGCCCCGATGGACCGGGCCTAATCGGTCTGTCGGGGCGTTTCTGTTTTGAGCTTAGACATTGACATCAAGGATTGTCAGCACTTGTAAAGGCACGCGAAAAAACATGTCCGGATGTGCCCGCTTGAGGATGGGGCCGGTACGGTGGCACCCATGAACTTTGGCCCAGATGATCAGGTGGAACGCGAGGCCCCTGAACCGCCGTATCAGCAACTCGCGGAGATCTTGCGCGCACGCCTGAAGCGGGGCGACTGGGCGCCACGCAGGCCGATCCTGTCGGAGTCCGCACTCTGCGATGCGTACGGGCTTTCTCGTCCCACGGTGCGGCGTGCGGTCGCTGAACTAGTCGCTGAGGGACTGGTGTTCACCGTTCCTCAGCGGGGAACCTACGTGGCCGAACGCAGCCCCGGCGGGGACGAGCACCAGGGCGACTAGTTCTCGTCGTCGCGCCTGAGTATCCGCATCCGTTGCGCGGGCGGTAACGCTTCGAGCGCGACCATGACGGGGTCGTTCACCTCCCAGGAGTGGCCCGAGGGATGGCCCGCGAAGAACATGCACTCTTCGAGGCCGGGGGTTTTCGCGAGGCACTGTGCGCCCAGCTCGAAGCGGCAGAGGGTGAACCCGCCGACATCGCCCCAGCGCGCCATCCACAGGCGGGGCCGGTCCAGGTCGAGGCTGTACCAGAGCACCGAGGCATGTTCGGTGTGATCGTCGTGCTCGCCCAGCTCACACAGGGTGTGGGCAGGGATGATCTCCCACCACTCCTCATCTATCCCGGGTATGTCCCTGAGGGAATGCTCGCCGACACCTTGCGGGACTTCGGTGAAGGCGGTGCATTGCAGCGGCATGATCGGCCGTGATCCTCGTTCGTCTGTGTCGAAATGGAAGAAAGCCCCGCCCGTATGTCGCGAGGCACACGGGCGGGGCGGGGTGCGGCACGGTGAGCTGTCGGACGGTGGGAACCCGTCCGCCGTGCCGGGGCATTCACGCGCCTACGGTTGCGCTCCACTGGCCGTAGGACAGATGACACACCCCGTCAGGCTTGATGACCACGGTCGCGTCGAACAGTTGCAGGACACCGCCGGCGGAGACGCTTTCGCGGATGCTCTCAAGGGTGCTCCACAATCGGCGTGGTCCCGCCTGATGCACTTGCGGGACGCCATGACCGTGTGCGGTGGCGCGGGCCCATGAACCGTCGGGGTGGAACAGCCATGCGGTACGGCGCCCCTCGTAGCTCTCTTCGTAGTGCGTTTCGATGCCAGGCACTTCGAGGGTGAGCAGTGAGCCGATCTCCCACACTGCTGCGACATCCAGCACCGGGTACCGGCCCGTAGTGATCTCTTCTCCTTCCTGGTCGAGGTAGCCCGGGAAAGCCGTGATGAGCCGGGGCGGGAACGTGGGCCCGTGACGGGCGTTCATGAATCCGGCCCAATCCCGCTCTACTCGGCCGACCGCTCCGCCGTCCGGGGTCTTCTCCGCACTGATGATCAGCGTCGTCCCGGCGAGAGTGGTCACGAGTCGCCCGCCGGGACGCAGCGCGGTGAGCCAGGAAGCGGGGACGCGCGGCATCGCGACCATGGCCACGATGCGGTCGTACGTGCCGGGGAGTTCCTCGGTGGCGTCGACGTGCACGATCTCCGGCTTGCGGCCGATCTCCGCCAGCCGAGACCGGGCGGTGTCGGTCAGGTAGGGGTCGACGTCCACGCTCGTGACGTGCCGGTCCCCGAACCGGTGGGCGAGGAGCGCGGTCGAGTACCCGGACGCCGTCCCCACGTCGAGGACATCCATCCCCTCGGACGCGCGGGTGTGCCGCAGCATCTTGATCACGAGGGACGGGTGGGTTGCCGACGAGGTGGGGCGCCACTCCGGACGGTCGTCCACAGTGGCGTGATCTGCGTGCAGAGGACCCAGCCGGGTGACCAACGTGGTGTCGCTGTACGCCGCCCGCGCCCACAGCCCGGGGTCCTCCGGGCCGTCCGCCAGACGCCCCCCGCCCTCTTGAGACCACCACCAATGAGGCACCAGAAGGTGTCGCCGGGTGGACAGGACGGCGTCCCTCCACCGGGACCCCACCGGGGTGATCTGATCCGCGAGCTTTTCCGCCCGCGCGCGCCAATTCATGGTCGTTCCCCCTTCGATTCGGTTCACGGGAACGCAGGCAGGCATGCCGGTTGTCCCGGCTGACATGCAGTGTCGTCGGGGGCGCATCCGTCGGCGCGCGGGGCCGGGATGCTCGCCGAGAGTTCCGCCCACGCCGTACCGCCGAGCAACTCGGCGAGCCGGGATTCCCGTACATTGCCCGCCGGGAAGTCGCGGGAGAGGACACACCCCGTGAGCGTTCCGTCCGGAAGCACGGCGGCGCTGTACCGGGTGCACCTCCCGCACAGTTCGTTCAGCGTCGGCTGCTGTCCCGGGAGCAAGGCGCGCCCGACCGCCCGCGCCTTGTCCGTGTGAATGTCCGTCACGCCCATGGATTCCAGCTCCGCGACGGCGTCGGGCACGTGTTGCCCCGGAAGGACGTCCACGATGCCCACCCGAAGTGTGATTCCCCGGGTGACGGCTTCACGGACGTTGCGTCGGGTGCGGGCGTAGCTGCCCTCACGGCCGGTGATCTTGTCGTGTTCGGCGGGATCAGTGCTGTAGTAGCTGGTCGCCAGCGTCACCCCGTCGCGCTCGAACAACTCCCACCAGTCCGGGGCGACATGGAACAGGTTCGAATACACCTCCACGTGCAGCCCGAGGGAGAGCCCGAGTTCCGTGAACTCCCGCCAGCGGGGGTGCACGGTCGGTTCGCCTCCGATGAGCTGTACGGTCCGGATGCCGAGCGCGGCGGCGTCGGTGATGACCGTGCGCCAGTCGTCGGGGGTCATCGTGCCGTGCGTGGCCTGCGGGCTGGACTTCGACAGGCAGTGCGTGCACGTGAGTTGGCACTTTCCGGTGATCTCCAGTTCCAGAGACCGGATACCGGGCAGCGAAGGTATGGCGGGCGGTTCGACGAGCGTGGTCATGGTTCCCCTTCCCTTGCCTCTGTCTTGCGCGGTAGGACCCGCCCGGCCGCCTCACCTCACGGGATATGCGGCAGCCGGGCGGGAGTTGATGCGGGTGTCAGTCGACGGGTTCGCCGCGGGTGAGGAGCGGGGCGCGGTTGCCGATCTTGCGGACGGCCAGCGCTTGCCGGATACGGCGTTCCTGGTACGGCTCCACGTGCATGTCGAGTTCGTCCACGGACACCCACTTGAGCGCCGACAACTCCTCGGCCGCTTCCGGGGGCACGGCCACCGAAGCGGCTTCCTCGGCGGTCAGCGTGCCGCCGTCCATGACGAGGTTGTACCCCTCGGCCGTCTCACTGCTCGCGGGCATGTAGTCGACGGCGAGCACGTGGGTGATCTTGCGGGCCAGGCCGGTTTCCTCGGCCAGCTCCCGCGCCGCCGCGACCCCGGGCGCCTCCCCGGCGTGGGCGCCCCCACCGGGGAGCTGATACTTGCCCGGTTTGTAGGTGGGCTGCACCAGCAGTACGCGGCCCTCCTGGTCCAGGACCAGGACCACGGCGCCGATTCTGCGGCCAGGAGGGTTGGTGAGGCTGACGTCCGAGTGAGCCATGCCGTTCACTCTCCCCTTCACTCGTGATCGAAGGGGGACGACTCGTCGCCGCAGTCCGGGACGTCCGGGGGACGGCATCCGGACCCGACCGCTTCCAGCATGATCGTCTTGCCCATGGGCTACGACTCCTTGTGTACTTGAGATGTGGCCCCGGTCGGCCGCCAGCCGCCAAGCAGATGACCGACCGGGGTTGGTACCCGCCCCCTGCCCCAAGAGCGCGTTTCATGTGGCAGGGGGCGGAGTCTGGAGCGCGGCCGAACTGTCGAGGCCGCTGATGGTTCCCGCCGTTTTCGAGTGCCGGTCGCATTCGCCGGCCAAACAGCGCGGCAGGCGAATGCTTGCGGGGGTGCGGCCTCAGGCGAACGCCCAGGCACGACGATGCTTCCCGCGATGGTTGGTCCCGCCCTGGTCGTCCGGAGGGGGCGAGCCGTATGGCTCGGGCGACCAGGGCGGGGGCTCGGGGTGGAGCCGTCCCACCAGCGCACGGATCGGCAGCGCGGACAGCACGAACCGGCACCGTACGTCCCTGTCTTCCACCACAGCCGTGACCGGAGTCCCATCCCGCAACAGCCGGTGCGCCTCACCGCGCGGAGCGAAGTACGCCGCCCACGCCCGTAGTTCACCGCCCGGATCACAGGCGGACGTGCGCGCGTGGAACGCTCCACGGGGCGCCCAGTTCACCGTGCCGGGGTCGGGGTCCATCTGACGGGCGAGGTAGAGAGCCTGATGATGGAGCCACCGCAGCGCGAGCACCGGGGAGGCCGACTGGACGGCGTCGAAGAGGTACCCCGCCTCGGTGCCGATGCCTTGCACGTGACCCTCTGCGCGCACCACGCACAAGTAGCCAGCAGGGTTGGGGAGTTGACCCGTCACGTAATCCCCCTGCGACTGCGCCGGTTCGCCGCTTCCACCTTCGCCCGCAGCGCTTGTTCCGCCGTGACCGGCCGCACATCCCCGGGCCTCGCTTCCCACTCCAGCCCACCCATCAACGGGCGCAGCGCCCATCTCCCCGCCCACTCACCCCTGTACTCACCGATCCTGTCCTGCGACACGTCCAGGAAGAGCGCGCCGATCTCCGGTTCGGGCTGGGGGTGCTCGGGAGCATTCATGACTCCGCCCGCCGACTCGTGTTGCGGGGGTGCGTCTCCATCGATCTGCGGTACGTCACCTGACGAGACACCCACTTGGGGTTCGGTACCTCGTCGTTGCTCATTGCCAACCCTTTTCGTGTCGGCCACGGTTGGGGTCCGAACGTCCTCCCTGTAAGCGCTATGGGCGCGGTCCCGGGGGCACCCGTCGAACGCCAGAACCGACGCTCCGTCACCGAACACAGCACCACCGAGGCAGCGGTCTGTGTACGCTGTGGCGGCATACCTGACCTGGGGTTGGGAAGGGTATGGATCACGGCGTACCTCTGGGTCTCGCGCTACTCCTGCTGGGGCATCACTCACTGTCTGTGCTCTAAGAGTTGCGGACCGATCACCCTCGCAACAGGGGTTTGGCGTTAACAACCGCAGTTGTTAACGGCCGAGACCATGGAAGGTGGCACGCTCGTGCCTATGGAAAGTGACAGTAGCCAGCCCGAACCGGTTAGCGTGCTGACCTTTTTCGCCACACGTGTGCTCAAGTTACGCACCGCTCGTGGATGGTCCCAGAGGGAGCTAGGGAAGAAGGTGCACACCACAGGCGCCATGATCAGCTATATCGAGAACGGGAAGCGGGTGCCTACGGCTGACCTGGCGAGGGACCTCGACGCCGCCTTTGAGACGGACTTCTTCGTGGATCTCCACCCCCTCGTCATTGCCCATGCGTACCCCTCCTGGTTCCTGCCGTTTATCCAGCTGGAGGCGCAGGCCGCGCGGCTTCGCGTATTTGAGTCGCAGATCGTTCCGGGCCTGCTGCAAACAGAGGAGTACGCCCGCGCGATGCTTGCTGCGCTGCGCCCGGACAACCTTGACGATCTGGTGGCAGCACGTATGACGCGTCAGTCGATCTTCGAGCGTGCGATGCCTCCGCACTGCTGGTTCATCATGGACGAGCAAACTCTACGCAGGTGTGTCGGAGGCCCCACAGTAATGGCGGCCCAACTTGAGCGGCTGTTGGTAGTCGGCACCGCCCCCCGGACCGTGGTTCAGATCGTGCCGGACGAGGTAGCGACCCACCCTGGGTTGGCTGGGCCGTTCACCATCTTGGGGTTTGACCGTGAGGAGGAAGGTCCGGAGGGCGGCCCGCCCCGACCACCGCATGATGTGCTTCACGTAGACGGCTTCTCTCAGGGTCGAACCGGCCTGGACGAGGCTGAAGTTATGGACGCCAACCGTGCCTATGATCTGCTTAATAGCTATGCGTTGTCCCCGGAGGTATCCGCCGACCGCATTGGCAAGTACTTGGAGAGGTTCAAAGAAAGATGACCCGCGCAAGCACCCACCCCGCCCGCTGGCGCAAGTCCAGCTACAGCAGCCCCAACGGCGGCAACTGCCTTGAGGTCGGGGAAGGGGCGATGTTCGGTGCTGTTCCCGTCCGCGACAGCAAGGTCCCGAACGTGTACCTCACCCTCAGTCCTCGCGCCTTCGCCGGGCTCGTCGCACTCGCCCGTAACGCCGACGTGTAGTCCCCCTGTTAGACGGCCCCGTACCCCCTCTCACCAGGGGATACGGGGCCGTCTGCTGTCCGCCCGAGGGTGGGGAGTATGCTTTAGCTTGGTTACCGACCGCGAAGTTCCGCGACAGCACACACCCGGAGAGGTCCCCGTTCGGGAGAACGGCGGCCCGGTTGCGGGTGCGCCAGCCGCACAAGTCATCGAGTGACGGTGCGACACCGGGCAGCGCGGCACGGCCCACGGCGCGCGCCCGGTCCGAGTTGATCAGCCTCACGCCCATCGACTCCAACTCGGCGCGGCCCGCATCGATCCGCTGTCCCGGAAGTACGTCCACCATCCCGACCCGGAGCGGAACATTGAGGCTCAGAGCCTTCTCAATGTTGGCCCGGGTGCGGGCGTAGCTACCCGGACGGCCCGTGACCCTGTCGTGTTCTTCCGGGTCGTCGCTCCTCATGCGTTCGCGGCCTTCGTCAGCTTCGCTCGCGGCATCGACGCGCAGAACCCGCCGGCAGTCGGCCCCGTTGCCTCTGAAAGGGGTGCAACGGGGCCGACTGTTGCTTTCGCTCGGGTGCGGTTATTCCTCTGTCTGCCGGGCCGCCCGCACACCCCGCAGGCCCAGCACGCCGACAGCCGTACCCAGGATGAACGACGTGATCGCCAACGCGAGGTGGACCCACAGGTATGCGGTAGGACTGCCGTCGTCGAACGCCAACCCGCTTGCGTCCTCAAAGAGGTTCTTGATGAAGGTGACCCAGATCACCCAAGACCAGGCGCCGAAGGCGAGCAGGAACCAGGAGGCGCGGCGGCTGAGCTTCATCGGGTTGCATCCTCTGAGGACGGGGCATCGTGCCAGGTCAGTATCCGCTCAGCGTCCCCGTGCGGTGACGGCGGGGGTACTGGTTACTTGCGTTTGGATCACTTTCGTCAAGAATTTGATCAAAGACGGCAGTGGTCTCGCGTTCGACCATGGACATCCCACGGCGTACTTCTGGGTCCACCTGACCCTCGCGGTCGTGTCCTTCGTATTGGGGACGGCCATCGGGCTCATCGGGTTGCGTTCGCTGCGGGTGTTGCGGTTCACGCAGTGAGGGATTTCACGGGGGCACCGGTGGTCGTCTTCGGCGTGCAGCCCCCACCACCCCGAGGTGAGAGTGGCGGGGCCGGGGTGATTCGTCAGCCGCGTTCTTCAGCCTGGAATCCGAGCGGAACCGTTGAGAGATTCATCGCGTCGTCCGCCACGGCCCCCACCCCGACGATCACCACGCAGTCCGGGCAGGCGTAGAGCGTGAGACCGGCCCCGCTCGCCCGCTCGATGTGGCGGCACGCGATGGCCGCGCTGCTCCAGCGTTCGCAGCGGCAGCAGACGGCGCCGAAGGGGGCGGGAGGTTCGGCGGTCAGCCCGTCGCGGTTCACGCGGTGAACGCGTCCGCGCCGAAGGGGGCGCCGTCGTAGGTGTAGGGGTAGTCGATGCCCATCGTGGCGAGGGCGGCGGCGTGGCGGCGTTCCCGCTTGAGCCGGAGTTCCAGGGTGGCGGCGTCCTGCTGCCGGAAGAGCGCGGCGGCTTCCTCCTTGCTGGGGCTGGTCCACGGGCGGGACCAGGGGGGAGGCGGGGGTAGCCTCGGTGATCTGCGGCTGCACCGCGAGGAATTCGGCGCTGTGGCGTCCGGGACGACGGCGGAGGGCGACAAGCACCCGGGTGAGGACGCGGGCGATAGCATCGCGCATAAGTCGATCAGCTCCCTAAAGCTGTCTCGGCGAGCCCCGGGTGGACCGGCCCTAATCGGTCCGCCCGGGGCGTTTTCGTGTCCGAAGGTAGCGGGACCTGACTACACCTGTCTATAGCTGTGCTGTGCTGTGAGTGTCTATGTAGCAATGACTGCGGCTGGATAAAGTCCGTACGTGATGGAGTTCGACCCCACCCGCCCCAAGTGGCAGCAGATCGCCGACGTCGTTCGCGCGCGCATCAAGAGCGGCGAGTATCCGGCTCAGCACCTTGTGTCCGAGGTGCAGCTGGGAACCGAGTTCGGCGTGTCCCGGATCACGGTCCGCAAGGCGACGGCCGCACTGCGCGCGGAAGGGTTGATCACCACCACGCCGGGCATGGGGTCGTTCGTCCGAGGCTCCGGCGGGGACGCGCGCCAGGGCGACTAGTTCTCGTCGTCGTGCCCGAGCGGCGGGGGCCTTATTGGAACCTCATAGTCCGGTCCGCTGCCTGTTCTGCTGCCGACAGCGCACATGCGGCAGTTGGCGTTGGCAAGTCCCCGGAGTACGGGCCCCGGCGGGCACAGTGCCGGTCCGGGGCGGCGCACTGGGCTGCCCCCTCTGTAGTCCTGGAAGGGCAGTTGTCCCAGTTTTCGACCAAGCAGTAACGAGCGTGAACTTTCTGTGTAAGTTGATCGCCACTCGATTTCCTGCTCGTGGAGACCATCGATGGCGCAACCGCCGCCCGGATACGGTTACCCCCAGCAACCCCTGCCGTACTCGTATCCCCCGACGCCCGTCCGGCGCTGGTGGCAGCACCCGGCGTTCGTCATCGCGGCCCTGGTCGTATTTCCGCCTGGCGGCATTGCGCTCGCGTGGCTCAGTCACTGGAGCCAGAAAAAGAAGATCATAGCCACCGTCCTTGCCGCCCTCTGGTTCATCACGCCATTCCTCGGCGACCCGCCGAAGGGCCCGAAGAGCGACGCCAAGCCGAAGTCCGCTGCGACAGCCACGGCAACGACCACCCCGTCCGTGCGCCCGAAACCGAGCGGACCGCCCAGCTTTGTGGGCCAGAACCTCTCGACGGCCAAGACGGCGGCCTATGACGCCGGGTACAACGCCATCTCGCACGACGCCTCAGACGACGACGCCGGGCAGTGGGACGACGGCAACTGGAAGGTGTGCTTCCAAGCTGTGGCGGCCAAGAAGGTCGGCACGATGCCCACGCTCGACTTCGGCGTGATCCGCAACGAGTGGCCATGCCCTGCGAAGGACGGGGAGCCGATCCCCTACCCAAAGATGCCGAAGGTCGTCGGCCAGACCTTCGCAATGACGTCCACGACGCTTAAGCCGCTCGCGTTCAAGGCAATCGAGGTCGACAGCGCCTATATCGATGTCACCCTCCCAGCCACGGCGGACGAGTGGACCGTTTGCTTCCAGGAGCCGAAGGCGGGCGAGGAGATCAAGTATCCGAAGACAACCACGGCGTATCTCAAGGTGACCGCGCCCGGTACTGCGTGCCCGACGACGGAGTTCACCGAACTGCATCCGGACCCGACGCCGCCCAGCACGAGCGATGACGACTCGGATGACTCCAGTTCCTCGTCGTCCGGCGGCTCCTCCAGCTCCGACGGGGGCGGCAGTGTCGGCACCGTCACGCCCGGCGCCTACTGCTCAACTCCCGGCTCGACGGGTGTCAGCAAGAAGGGCATCGTCTACACATGCAAGGGTCCTGGCCAGGAACGCTGGCGCCGCTGAGCCCGAAGCCCATGTGCCGGATAACTGGTGCGGTACAGAAAGCGCCGTTGAGATTGATCTTGCTGAGACTGGGCTACTTGGCCCCGGTGTCCTAGCTCGGACACGCACCGCAAAGCAGCCGGGGTGATCACGTGCTCGCCGCCGTGGCGCTGTCGATGCCCGCCTTCCCATAAGGCCCCGCGTGATCTCCTGGACCTCGGCGAAGAGGCCGAGGAAGATCTCATCGTCGACGGTCAGCCGGGTCGCGGGGGCTGTGAGGTAGGGGGCCCAGTCGAAGCAGAAGGTGTGTGCAAGGTTGTTGCGCCGATCCCGTGCGGCACTGAGCTGGTCGGTGAGTCCGAGAACCTTGTCCAGGTGAGGCGTGAGCCTCTCGATCTTCTTCATGGTCTCGTTCGCCGCCTTCTCCCATAGGTCACTGGCCAGTTGCTGGCCGTTCTCCTAGGCCGCCGCGTGGCGGTGCTGGACGACTGCGTTCATCAGGGAGCGTTCCATCGTCGCCGCCGCAAACATGGTCTTCTCGTACGGGTGGTACGCCTGGTCGCTGGGTGCCTGGTGTTTGCAGGCCCCGTCCGTGTGCCATGGGGCGGTTTGCGGACGGGGCTGTCATGGGTGCGCTACTCGTTCTGCGGACGCCTTTCGCCCCACTCCGCCAGTCGTTCGGCGACGAACGTGGGGCTGACTCGGAACTCTCGGGCCAGGGCTGCTGCTGACGTCCCCTGCTGGTACCGGTCCATCACGGTTTCCCGTGCGGTGATGAACTCCGCGCGCGCTACTGACCTTGTTGGCGTGAGGTCGTCAAGGTGAGGCCGGTTTCGGCGAGGCATCCGTCGATGAGGTTGCTGCGGTACTGGATCTGGCGGAGACCGTGCCGAAGCGTGCTCATGAGGTGGTCGGGGTCGGTGAAAGCGGTGTTGGCCTGGCTGCTGCGCCGAAGTAGTGACCAGATGCCCTCGACGGGGTTGAGGTCGGGTGCGTAGGCCGGCAGGAAGTAACAGGTGATCCAGTCATGGGTGTCGATGAACTCCCGCAGCCGACGGTCTTTGTGCACGTTCAAGTTGTCCCAGATGAGCACAATCGGTGTGCCGAGCTGCTGATGGGCGGCCGTCAGCAGGTCGCGGTAATCGGTCCAGGTGAAACTGCGTCTGCCGCCCCGTTTGTGGTCGACGTGCCGCTTGGGCCGATAGATCAGACGTGAGCGTTCGCCCTCCTTGTAGCAGGCCAAAGCTGCAACAGAGATGCGGCGCTGGGAGCGTCCCCGCACCCGGATGACGGGCGTGTGCCCACGTCGGGCCCACGTGCGGACGGTGGGCGGCGTCATCGAGAAACCGGCTTCGTCTTCGAAGCAGAGCCAGGCCTCGAGCGCCGCCACGGCATTCCCACCTGGGGCCAGGTCTCCTTCACCCAGCCGGTGACGGCCGCCTCGTCGCGCTCGGTCGCACGCCGGGCCGGGACCTGGTGGCTGAAGCCGTGCCTGTGCAGCATCTGCGCGATGGCCGACAGCGTCATGCTCTTGTGGAACCGGCGCCCGATCAGCGTCTTGATCCGCGCCAGCGTCCAGGTCTGATCCGGCCAGCCGTGCGCGACCGGCCCCTTGGCCAGCTCCTGCTCGAGCACGGCGAACAGTGCCTCGCTCAGCCTGGGCCTGGACGCCGGCCCCTTCGACTCCAGAGCCAGTGTTCCGCCGTGCTCCCACGCCTGGCGCCACCGCTGTACCGATCGCACGCTGACACGTAACTGCCCAGCGACGGCGGCATTGTCGTGCCCGAGGGCGAATAACTCGGACGCCTGCATCCGGATGTGCTCGCGAAACACCCGTCGCTCCGCGGTCAGCCCACCCCCTTGCGGATACCTCATATGACCGGCCTACTGCGAGAACCAAGGCTTGTCAGCCCCGCGACATCACGCCAACAAGGTCAGTAACTGCACTTCGGTACTGCTGCGGCGACGGGCGCGTCCTTTGAAGACGCGGGCGCCTGCTCTGCGATACAGCAACGCGGCCACCAGGCCCCGGCGTTGCTCGCCCCACTCGTCGAACCGGCGCCCCAGCCAGCCGGGGGTGACGCCGTACTCCTCCGCGAGGCCGCTGAGCGGGACGCCGGTCCGGTAACGCCGGATCACCAACTCGCGTTCGTCCAGGACGCGTTGCTTGGCGTCAGCGCGCTCCGGGTTCACAGGAGTTCCCAGGAGTGTTCGCGTGGGTGGTCGACGATCAGGTAGCACGCCTGGGGGTCGTCGCCGTCCGACAGCGCCTCGCAGGCGAGCGCGGACGTGAACTCGCCCGGCCCGGTGGGGAGCCAGCGCCACCAGAGGTTTCCGGTTTCGTCGTCCCATTCCTTCACGTAGACGCAGTGGGAGTTCTCGTGCTCCACGGGGAGTTCGCAGCGGACGGGACCTGCGTACCGGGTGTGATCCGTGATGGGGATGCTTTCGCCGTGGGCTTCCGCAGCGTTGACGAGATCCAGCAGGGGCAGGATGGAAATGGCGTTGCACGCCCGCGCTTTCATCGCCACGGGGTGTTCCTTTTCTGTTGAACAAGTTGAGCAAAGACCCCGCCCGCCGGTCGGCGGGGGAACGGACTCAGCGGGCGGGGTCGTCTATCGGGGTGCCGGAATCAGTTCACGGCTAACGTCCGGACGCGCCACGGGAGATCAGGATCGCGATGGTGGTGATCCATGCTCCGACGCTGACAGCGACGGTGATCTGCCGAAACGCACTCACACGGGAGTTGGGCCACTTCACGGGGTCGCCTTGCCGCGTGCCTTGCGGGGCCGTGCCTTCGGGCAGAAGCAGGTGAGGTGCCGGTAGTCGGGACTCGTCTGCCCGTTCGCGATGTGGTCGTCGGCGAGACGCACAACCCCGTGTCCCGGATCCGATCAGGGACTTGCAGTCCGCGCAGGAGTGTCCCTGAGGCGCATAGGTCGAATACGCGACCGGTACGACCCGAACAACCCTGCTGCTCCGTTCACTTGGGCTTGTACTCTTGCCCATTGTCGTCAACCTCCCTGTGGTTGGTGGCCATACCCCGGTCGGCCGCCAGCGGCCAAGCAGATGACCGACCGGGGTGGGTACCCGCCCCCTGCCCCGAGAGCACGCTCATGGGACAGGGGGCGGAGTCTTGAGCGCGGCCGACTTCAGGGGCCGCTGATGGTTACCGCCGCTTTCCAGTGCCGGCCGCATTCGCCGGCCGGACAGCGCGGCAGGCGGGTGCGCGCATCCCGCGCAACTGGCCAGCAGCGTCGTGCAGTTGTCCAGTCACGCGATCTCCCCGCGACTCCGCCGGTTCGCCGCTTCCACCTTGGCCCGCAGCGCCTGCTCCGCCGTAACCGGCCGCACATCCCCGGGTTTCGCGTCCCACTCCACCCCACCCCTCAACGGCCGAAGCGCCCACAACCCCGCCCACTCACCCCTGAACTCACCGATCCTGTCCCGCGACACATCCAGAAAGAGCGCGCCGATCTCCGGTACGGGCTGGGGAGACTTGGGAGCATTCATGACTCCGCCCACCAACTCGTGTTGCAGGAGTGCTCGCTCCGCCTCAACGGCCAGAACCCCCGCGAGTCCACGAGTGCCTCCAGTTCCGCCACAGTGGTCGTCAGGGCCGGTGCCGTGAATCTGTTCATGGTTCGCGTCCGTGCCCCTCTGTCAAGCCACAAAGCGGTTTGCTCTGTATGGCCTCAGATTTGCAGGCCGCGACCTACCATCGCTACAAGTACATGTCTCGCAAAGCGGGTTGGAACATGGAGGGCATATGTCAGCCAAGCCCAAGCCTTTGACGCCGGACAGGTCGGCCAGACACTTGTTCGGTGCCAA
>DATCQX010000089.1:0-5436 GCA_036569285.1 Streptomyces sp. | reverse complement strand
GCCCACCTCCCCCCGACCGAACCGGGCCAGACCCCGCGCAACCTGCTCGGCTTCAAGGACGGCACCGAGAACCCGACCCCGGAGGAGTGCGAACGCTGGATCTGGACGGAGAACGCCACCTACCTGGTCGTCCGCCGCATCCACCTGAAGGTGAAGGAGTTCATGAGCCTCCCCCTCGCCACGCAGGAACAGACGATCGGCCGCCACCGCGACTCCGGCGCCCCCCTCGGCCGCCGTCACGAACACGACGACGTGGACGTCTTCTCCAAAACCCCCGAAGGCCGCTACACCACCCCCCTCCACTCCCACGTCCGCGCCGCCAGCCCCCGCTACGACGCCGGCGCGCGCATGCTCCGCCGCGGCTACACCTACGACAACGGCCCCGCCGACCAGGGCCTCCTCTTCCTCGCCTACATGCGCGACCCCACCCTCTTCACCCGAGTCCAGGAACGCCTCACCACCCAGGACGACCTCCACCCCTACACAGAACACCGAACCTCGGCCGTCGCGTACGTTCCCCCGGCCCCAGGCCCCGGCGAACACATCGGAGAACGCTTCCTCAACGAGTAACTCCCCCGAGTTCACAGCCAGTCACGGCGTTTGAAGATCAGGTACAGGCTGACGCAGACGACGGCCATGAGGGCGACGGCGAAGGGATAGCCGAAGGGCCAGTCGAGTTCGGGCATGTGGGTGAAGTTCATGCCGTAGATCGTGCCGACCAGGGTGGGGGCGAAGAGGATGGCCGCCCAGGAGGAGATCTTCTTGATCTCCTCGTTCTGTTCGAACCCCGCCTCCGCCAACGCCCGCATCTCCGCGTTCTGTTGCTGGGTGACCAGGGTCGCGTTGACGGTCAGGATCTCCGTCAGGGCCTGGCGGAAGCCGTCGACGCGTTCGCTGGTGTGGGTGACGTGGTCGGCGACGTCGCGGAGGTAGCGCTGGAGTTCGTCGTCGGTGCCGTACTTGGAGAAGCCGGCCATGAGGCCGTGGAGCATGCCGACGAGGGGACGGGTGGCGCGCTGGAACTCGACCATTTCGCGGGAGAGTTCGTAGATGCGGCGGGAGACCTCGGGGTCGCCGCGGAAGACCTCCGTCTCGATCTCGTCGATGTCGTTCTGGACGCCGGAGACGACGGGGACGTACCCGTCGACGACGGCGTCGAGGATCGCGTAGAGGACCGCCTCCGTGCCGAGGCGCAGCAACTCCGGTGTCTCCTCCATGCGTCGGCGGACGGCGGAGAGGTCGGGGGCGTCGGCGTGACGGACCGTCAGGACGAAGTCGGGGCCCACGAAGACGTGGAGTTCACCGAAGTCGATCTCCTCGGGGGCGTCCAGGTAGCGCGCCGCGCGCAGGACGACGAAGAGGGTGTCGCCGTACCGCTCCAGCTTGGGCCGCTGGTGGGCCTCCTTAGCGTCCTCCACGGCGAGCGGGTGCAGGTCGAACTCGTAGGCCAGGGAGTGGAGTTCGTCCTCGGTGGGCCGGGCGAGACCGATCCACGCCATGCTGCTCGGCTGCTCGCGGAGTTCACGGTAGGTGTCGGCGAGCGTGGCGGGCGTGGAGACACGCACGCCGTCCCGGTAGAGCGCCGCCTCGACGACACTGCCGGGCTGAGCCGGGGGAGAGGACGGCGGCTCGGCAGGGTGCGGGTGCGAGGCGGGAGGTGGCGGCGCGTCGGACGAGGGAGGGGTGCGGCGCCAGACCGGCCCCCGGGTGAATCGTCCGTCACGGCGTCGCTCGGCCATCGCGGCTGCCTCCCGGTGGTGTCGGGTCTGTCCGGTTCCTGACGATCACGGGCAGGATACGGGGCGAAGGAGACGCGGGCTTGCCGAACACATCGAGGACAGGATCTGTCCTCGATGGCCACTACCGTGCACAGCATGACGACCGTCCTCGGCCTCCGCGCCCTCAACCGCGCCACCCTCGACCGCCAGCTCCTGCTGCGCCGCTCCCCGCTCGGCGCGCGGGACGCCGTCCGGCACCTCGTCGGGCTCCAGGCGCAGAACGTCAAACCGCCGTACCACGCCCTCGCCGCCCGCCTCGACGGCTTCACGCCGGGGGACCTCTCACGGCTCATGACCGACCGGGACGTCGTCCGCATCGTCACCCTGCGCTCCACGATCCACACCCACACCGCCGAGGACTGCCTCGGGCTGCGGGGGCTCGTCCAGCCGGCCCGGGAGCGGGAGCTGAAGATCTTCCGGGCGGGGCTCGACGGTGTCGATCTCGACCGGCTCGGCGCGCTCGCCCGCGACCTCGTCGAGGAGACACCCCGCACGATGAAGGAGCTCCGGGAGGCCCTCGCCGTCCACTGGCCGGACGCCGACCCGCAGGCCCTCGGCGTCGCGGCCCGCTGTCTGCTGCCGCTGGTGCAGGTGACGCCCCGGGGCGTGTGGGGCGAGAGCGGGCAGGTCGCCCTGACGACGGCCGGTCACTGGCTGGGCCGGGACGCGGGAGAGCCGTACGACGTCGACTCCGTCGTCCTGCGTTACCTCGCAGCCTTCGGCCCCGCCTCCGTCAAGGACATGCAGACCTGGTCCGGCCTGACCCGCCTGCGCCCGGCGTTCGAACGGCTCCGCCCTCAGCTGCTGGTCTTCCGGGACGAGCGGGGCACCGAGCTGTACGACCTTCCCGACGCGCCCCGCCCCGACCCCGAGACCCCCGCGCCGCCCCGCCTCCTCCCCGAGTTCGACAACCTGCTCCTCTCCCACGCCGACCGCACGCGGGTGATCCCGGCGGAGTACTGGGGGCGGGCGTGGGCCGGAAACGTCGCCTTCCCGACCTTCCTGGTCGACGGCTTCCTCGCGGGCGTGTGGAAACTGGCGGACGGCGCCCTCACCGTCCAGCCGTTCGGGAAGCTCACGAAGGGGGAGCGGGAGGGGGTCGAGGAGGAGGCCGTCCGCATGATGGGCGTGCTGTGTCCGGGGGAGGCGTACGCGGTCCGCTTCGGGACGGTGATCCCCTAGTCCGCCCGCCCGGTCACCGCGACCGTCACCCCCAGCCCGATCATCGCGCACCCGCCCGCACCCCCGATGAGCGACAGCCGCCGCTCCGAGCGGGCGAACCAGGTGCGGGCGGCGGAGGCGGTCAGCCCCCACAGGGTGTCCGTGACGAGCCCGATGCAGATGGGGACGAGCCCGAGCACCAGCATCTGCGCGACGACGTGCCCGGCGGAGTGGTCCACGAACTGCGGGAGCGCGGCGGCGAAGAACACGAGGCCCTTCGGGTTGGTGACTCCGACGAGCGCCCCGTCGAGCACGGTCCGCAGATCCCCGCGCCGCGTCGACGCGCCGCCGCGCACCTCGGCGACCTTCAGTTCCCGCCGGTGCCGGATCCCTTGCACCCCGAGGAAGACGAGATAGGCGGCCCCGGCCCACTTCACCGCCAGGTACACGGCCGCGGACTCCGCCACCACCGACCCCAGCCCGAGCGCCACCACGGCGACCAGCAGATAGGACCCGAGCACGTTGCCCACCGCGCTCGCCACCGCCACCCGGCGGCCATGGGCCAGCGCCCGCCCGATCACGAACAGCACGCTCGGCCCCGGTATCACGATCACCAGAGCGGACACGGCGGCGAGGGCGAGCAGGCGTTCTGGGGAAAGAATCATGTCCGTACTATCGCCCGAAGAGCCGGGACGTGGACAGGGGGCGTTGCGGGCCGCTCGTGGAGGCCCGCAACACCCCCTGGTCGTGCTCCCGGGGCCTCTACGAGCCGAGCTCGGAGGTCACGAGGGAGGAGAAGGCGGTCAACCGGGTGTAGACACCCGGGTAACCGGCCTCCGCACATCCCTCGCCCCAGGAAGTGATCCCTGCCAGGACGCCCCCGATGATCAGGGGACCGCCGCTGTCGCCCTGGCAGGTGTCTGTGCCGCCGGAGAGGTGTCCGGCGCAAACCATGTCGGACTGGACGAAGTCCGAACCGTAGGCTCTCCGGCAGCCGGAGTCGGACACGACCGGGACGGTCGCGGTCCGCAGCTGGTTGGAGGAGCCGCCGTTCTCCGAGGTGGTGCCCCAGCCGAGGATGCGCGCGGTGGTACCGGCCGCGTACAGGTCCGTCCGGGTGGCGGAGACGTACGGCGCCGGGGCGTACGGCATCGAGGTCTCCAGGGTGAGGACGGCCACGTCGTCGCCGTCCGTGACACTCGTGAAGTCGGGGTGGACCCAGATGTCCGTGACCCGGCTCACAGTGCCGTCGGTGTCGTTCAGGTAGGTCCGGCCGCCGACCACGCGCACGGTGCTCGTGGTCTCTCCGGCCATGCAGTGCGCGGCGGTCACGACCTTCGTCGCGGAGACGAGGGTGCCGCCGCAGAACTGGTTCTGCGAGGCGTCGGTGATCTGCATCATGAACGGATACGACGAGGTGGTGGTCGTCGTGCCGCCGACGATCGGCTGGGGTGCTGCCGAGGCCGGCGGGGTGCCGGGCAGCAGGGCTGCCGCGGCGGTCGCCGCCAGGGTGGCGGCTGCCTTTCTCGCACGGTGGGGCGCGGACAAAGTGTCTCCTCGTGGGGGAGGGGGCCCTCTGGTGTCACGCCGGTGCTGGTGGAAGTCGTGTGGGGAGTCGTGGGGAGTTGTGCACGGGGGCCGCGGGACCGACCCCCGTGTGCCCGGGCGAGCGGCACATCACAAAACCTACGGCCCGTCACACCCTCACCCCAATGAGGGAACCCCCTAGGTGACCCGGACAGGGAAAACCCTCGGTGTCCCGAGGGCGAATCCCGGACGGCGGCCTCTCGAAGACGGCCCCCGAGGGCGGCCCCTTGAGGGGCGGACCCCCGAAGGACGGCCCCTGGGGGCGCCCCCTTGAGGGCGAGCCCCTCACGGCACCTCACCTACGGCGTATCCCGCACGGCGGACCCCTGACGGCGACGCGGACAGGAACCCGCAGTTAAACCCGCCGCCCCGTCAGGTCGCCCGGCGCCCCGCCGCGAGCCGCACGATGTCCACCCGAGAGCGGATGCCCAGCTTGCGGTAGACGCGCGTCAACGTCGCCTCCACGGTCTTGACGCTGATGAACAGCCGGGCGGCGATCTCCCGGTTGGTGGCGCCCTCCATGACCAGCGAGGCCACCTGACGCTCCATCGAGGCGAGCCCCTCCAGAGCGTCGGCGGCGGGCTGCCGCTCCACCACGGCAGGAGCCCCGCCCGCACTCGGCGCCACGACCGCCGCCTCGACCTGCCGCAGCCACGGCACGGCCCGGCACCGCCGGAACAGCCGCGCGGCCTCGTCGTAGGACGTCGCGTTCTCCCAGGACGGCTCCGGAGCACCGGCCGCCCCACGACTGCCCGCCCCGGAACCGGAAGCCCCGGCCCCGGACGCCCCGGACCCGGCCGCGCCAAGACCAAGACCGGCCGCCCCGGACCCGGACACCCCGAGACCACCCGTGCCGGCGCCGCCCACCCCGAGGCCGCCCACGCCAGAGCCGTTCACCCCGGAACCAGCC
>DATCQX010000088.1:0-19022 GCA_036569285.1 Streptomyces sp. | reverse complement strand
GGCCCATGCGGTTCAGCGCGTGGACGTCACCGAGGGAGTCGACGAGGAGGGCGGGGGTGCGCAGGGTGTCGAGCATCAGCCGCATCCCGTCGTCGGGAGCGGCGATCCGCAGACCGCCGGAGCGGGCCGCACCGGTGGACGACCGCACGACGTTGTGGAGGTACAGGCGCTCCACCTCGGGCAGCCGCAGCGCCCGGGCGATCGCGTCGAGGACCTGGTCGGACGGCTGGAGCCGACGGCGGCCCTGTTCGAGGCGGGCGTAGTAGTCGAGGCTCACGCCGGCCGGCAGGGCGACCTCCTCGCGCCGCAGTCCCGGGACGCGGCGCCGGCCGTCCGGCTCGATCCCCACGTCCTCGGGCCGGACGCGCGCTCGCCGGGTGCGCAGGAACGCGCGCAGCTCACCGTTGTTGCCCATGCCGTCAACCGGAGCGGCGGAACACCCCCGCACGGGTGGGTCTGCGCGTCCTAGGTTGCCGCCACCACTGGTCGGGACGGCGCCGGCGCCCGCACAGTCGTCCGCATGACCAAGCTCAGCCAGACCTCCCCGCTCGGCGACAGGACCGTACGACGCATCGGCTTCGGCGCCATGCAGCTCGCGGGACCGGGGGTGTTCGGCCCACCCCGGGACCCGGCCACGGCACGTGCCGTCCTGCGCCGCGCCGTCGAACTCGGCGTGAACCACATCGACACCTCGCAGGCGTACGGCCCCGACGTCGTCAACGAACTCGTCGCCGAGGCGCTGCACCCCTACCCGGACGGCCTTGTCGTCGCGACGAAAGCCGGCGGTGTCCGTGACGCGGAGGGCGGCTGGGTGCGCGCCTCACGTCCCCGGCAGTTGCGGGAGACCGTCGAACAGGACCTGCGCACCCTGCGCCTCGACCGGCTCGACCTCGTGAACCTGCGGCTCGGCGTCGGGGGAGGCGGCCCGGACCCCGTCCCGCTCGCCGAACAGCTCGGCGAACTGACCGCCCTGCGCGACGAGGGGAAACTCGACCTCATCGGCCTCTCGACGGCCCCGGCGGACGTCGTCGAAGCCGCTCTGGAGACGACCCCGATCGCCGCCGTCCAGAACCCGTTCGGCGTCGCGAACCGCACGGACACCCCCGTCGTCGGCCTTTGCCGCGCGCACGGCATCGCGTACGTCCCCTACTACCCCCTCGGCTCCGCGTTCACCGGCGGCCCCCAGGCTCTCGCCGCCGATCCCGCGATCGCCTCGGTGGCCGCCCGCCACCACGCCACGCCGTCCCAGATCGCCCTCGCCTGGCTCCTCGCCCACTACGACCGCACACTCCTGATCCCCGGCACCAGCTCCCTCACCCACCTCGAAGAGAACCTGGCCACCGACGGCATCCGGCTGGACGAGACGGACCTCGCGGCGCTGGAGCACGTCACGCACCTCGGGGCACCGGGGTTCTGAACGGGAGGGTCTCCAGCGCGTCGGAGGGCACGCTGGAGACCCTGCGGCCCCCGAGGCGTGGCTGCGGACGACGCCCGTCGACAACCGCCCCCGCCGTCACCCCCGTGCCCGCAACCCCTCCGACGCCACGTCGATCATCCTCCGGCGCGCCTCCGGATCAGCACCGTGCTGCTCCCGCGCGAGGCACCCCACCAGCAACGCCTTGACGTCGGCCCGCGAGACGTCCGGCCGGACGGCACCGGCTTCCTGCGCGGCCGACAGGAGCGCGTCCTCCACGGCCCTCAGATCGTGCTCGGGTTCGAAGACGACGGCCTCGACGTCGAACCCGTCGCCGCTGAGGGCCTGCGCCAACCCCCGGTTCGCCGCGACCAGTTCGACCATCAGCCCGAAGAACTCGAAGAACGCGGTGCCCGGGTCGCGTGTCGAGGCCAGCTCCCGGGCCTGCTCGACGATCCCGGCCACCAGATGCCGGACGATCGCCTCGTAGAGGGAGTCCTTCGTGGGGAAGTGGCGGCTGACGGTACCCGTGCCGACCCCGGCCCGCCGCGCGATCTCGGCGACCGGCACCGCGAGGCCCTCGGCCGCGAACGTCTCCCGCGCGACCTCAAGGACGCGCCGGCGATTGCGCTCGGCGTCTGCACGCACGACGGGCCTCCGAACCATCAGTCAACCGGGACAAGTGTCCCGATTGTAGAAGACGCCCTCACGGTCGGCGGAGGCGTCGGCCGCCCCCCTCTCACCGCCCCACCTCTCCCTGCGCGACCTCGATGTTCTCGTGGATGTCGAACACCCCGGTCATCGCGGCGCCGCAGGACAGGACGGCACAGGCGGCCAGCAGTACGGCGATCCGCAGGGCGGCGGCGCGCGGTGTGCGCCGGACCGGGGCGAGGAGTGCCGCGACCCGGCGGGGGACGGGGCCGGTGGTCGCGGCGGGGGTCACCGGGGAGTGGGGGAGGCGGGTGGTCGTCGCCAGGGCGGCTCGGGCGATCGCGCGGGCGATCAGGCGCCGGTCTCCGACACTGCTCGCGGCGGCCTCGTCGGCGGCACGCTCGGCGGCCAGCCGGACGGCTTCGCGGACCGGACGCAGCGCGGGGTGGCAGTGGGCGGCGAGTTCCGCGCCGGCCAGGAAGTGGTGGTGGCCGCCCGCGATGTGGGCGCGCTCATGGGCGAACAGCGCCTCACGCTCGGCCGCGTCGAGACTGCGCAGCATGGCGGTGGTGACGACGATGCGGGGCGGCCGGCCGGGCAGCGCGTAGGCGTCCGCGCGGGGCGAGTCGACGACACAGAGGTCACCCGCCGTGGGCCCGCGCCCGGCCTCCGCGCGGGCGTTGCGCAGACCGGCCGTCTGCCGGACGACGGACCTGCCGAGCGCGAGGGCGCCCACGGTGAGGAGGCCGGTGGCGACGGCCGCGAGAGGGAGGACCAGCAGGACGGAGGGGGTGCGCAGGGGGTGGACGAGGTCGCCGAGCGCGGCGAACGCCGGGATCCTGAGGAGGCCGGTCAGCGCGAGGGTGCACAGCGACGCGACCGTACCGCCCGCGAGGAGCAGCGCCGAGGCGGTGAGCGTCCACAGCGCGAGGACCGGCGGGCAGCGGTCCAGGACACGGCGGGCCAGGGGAGGGGCCGCGCACGGCACGAGGAGTGGGAGCAGCAGGAGGGTGATCGTCATCAGCTCTCCTCCAGCAGCCGGCGCAGGACCTGTTCGTCGTCCGGGGAGAGCTGGGCGACGAAACGGGCGAGGACCGTCTCGCGGTCGCTGTCGCGGTCGAGTTCGCCGTGCATGCGCAGGGCGGTCAGGCCGTGCGAGTCCTGGACGGGGCGGTAGGCGTAGCCGCGGCCTTGCCGCTCGCGCGCCAGGGTGCCCTTCTCGTGGAGGCGGGACAGGATCGTCGTCACCGTCGTGCGGGCCAGGCCCGACGCCAGTTCCGTCTGGACCTGGCCGGGGGTGAGCGGGGTGTCCGCGGCCCACAGCGCGGCCAGTACGGCGGCCTCCAGCTCGCCCATGGGGCGGCGTTCATCCTTTTCGGTGCTCATGGGAACGGACCCGGCCTCCCGATCGTCTACTGTTCTGTAGACCGTCTACGGCATTGTAGACGGTCGAGGTGTCGGACAGCCGGCCACCCGTACGGAAAGGACCCTGCCCATGGTTCCATCGTCGCAGCTCGCGTCGTTTCTGCGTACCGCCTCCGCCGTGGAGGCCCGCGGATGACCGGCGCGTCGATCGACGGCTCCGCCTACCGTGACGTCGTCGACCTCGCCCGGCACGCGCCCGGCTGGTTCGACACGGCGGTGAAGGCGTGGACGGAGTACGGACTCCTCCTGTTCGCCCTCCTCCTGGCCGTCGCCTGGTGGCGCTCCCGCCGCGAGGGCCTGGCCGCCTCGGTGACGGCACTGGCGGCCCCCCTCGCCGTCCTGGCCGCCCTCGGCGTCGACCTCCTCCTCAAATCCCTGTTCCACGAGGACCGCCCCTGCCGCACCCTCCCGGTCCGCACCCTGGAGGCCTGCCCCGCGCCCGGCGACTGGTCCTTCCCCAGCAACCACGCCGCCATCGCCGCGGCCTCGGCCGTCGCCCTCCTCCTCGTCTCCCGCCGCCTCGGCGCCCTGGCCTGCGTGGCGGCTCTCGCGATGGCCGCCTCCCGCGTCTGGGTCGGCGTCCACTACCCCCACGACGTCCTGACCGGCATGGCCGTGGGCTCCGCCGTCTCCTACGGAGTGATGACCCTGGTCCGGCGCCGGTCGGCCACCCTCGCCGCCCTGCTCACCGGCACCCGGCTGGGCTCGCTACTTGCCGAACCCGGCGGTGAGCCCGCCGATGAGCTGGCGGCGGCCCAGGACGTAGAGGGCGAGGATCGGCAGCGTGGACAGGACCACGGCGGCGAGGACCGCGGGGACGTTGATGGTGAACTCCCCCTGGAAACTCCACACGAACAGCGGCAGGACACGTTGGTCGGGGCTCTGCGTGAGGATCAGCGGGAAGAGGAAGCCGTTCCACACGTTGAGCGCGTCGTAGATCGTCACGGTGATCAGCGCCGGACGGGAGAGCGGCAGCGCCAGGTTCCACAGCATGCGCCAGTGGCCGGCGCCGTCCGCGCGCATGGACTCGTACAGCTCGTCGGGAATGTCCCGCAGGAAGTTGACGAGGATGATCACCGTGAGGGGGATGGCGAACGCCGCTGAGGGGAGCACGATCGCGAGGAGGGTGTCGTACATCCGCGCCTTGGCGATCAGGTAGTACACCGGGATGATCGTGGCCTGGAGAGGGATGGCCAGGCCGAGCAGGAACACGCTGAACGCCCAGCGCAGGGCCCGGCTGGTGCCGCGGACGATGGCGTAGGCCGCGAGGAAGGACACCCCGAGGGTCAGCAGAGTGGCGCCCGCGGTGACCACGAGGCTGTTGAACAGGTAGTGCGTGAAGCCGTTGTCGAGGACCAGACGGTAGTTCTCCAGCGTCGGACGGGACGGCAGGGCGAGCGGGTTGGCGTCGAAGAAGCCCTCACGTGTGCGGAGGCTGGTCACGACGACCCAGTACACCGGGACGAGGACGATCACCAGCCAGAGCACGCCGCCGAGCGCGCCGAGGGGGTTGGCGCGCCACAGCCGGCCGCGGCGGCCGGGTGACGTCGCGGGCGGCGGGGCGGCCGGCGCGGGGGAGTCGGCCTGCGGGGCGTGGGAGAGCACGGACATCACACACCTGCCTGCTGGCTTCGCATGCGCGAGAAGCCGGAGAAACGGACGAGGATCAAGGAGAGGACGAGCCCGGCGGCCACCAGGATCACGGAGACCGCGCTGGCCAGGCCCATCTCGTTGCTCTGGAATCCCGTGATGTACATGTCGAGGGGCAGGAGGCGGGTGGCGTAGCCGGGACCGCCGCCGGTCAGGACGAAGACCAGGTCGAAGTAGGTGAGCGAGCCGACCAGCATCAGCGTCGAGGAGGTGACGACGGTGTACCGCAGCTGGGGCAGGGTGATGTGCCAGAACTGGGCGAGGCGGCCGGCGCCGTCGATCGATGCGGCCTCGTACAGCGAGGACGGGATCTGCCGGGTGCCCGCCTGGTAGAGCAGGGTGTGGAACGGCACGAACTGCCAGGCGATGACGAACACGACGGCGTAGAAGGCGAGGTCGGGATCGCCCAGCCAGTTCTGGTCCAGCAAGGGAAGGTGCAGGCTCGCGCCCAGACCGAAGTTGGGGTCGAGGAGGTTCTTGAAGATGATGGCGATGGCGGCCGAGGAGATCAGCAGCGGGACGAAGTAGAAGACGGCGAGGAGGGCCCGGTAGCGCTGTGTCGCGGCGACGAAGACGCCCAGCAGCAGGCTGATCGGGGTCTGCACGAGCCAGGACACCAGCATGAACTTGAGCGTGAGCCACAGCGCGTGCCGGGTGACGTCGCTGGTGAGGGCCGTGCGCCAGTTGTCCGTACCGGTCCAGGCGGGTGTGCCGAGGCCGTCCCAGCGGGTGAAGCTGAGGTAGACGACGATTGCCATCGGCACGAGCGCGAACAGGGCGAACAGCAGCAGGGCGGGCAGGGCCATGAGGAACGGTGGCCCGCCGGCCGACGCCTTCGGCGTGGCCGCCGCCTTGCTGACGGCCGCACCTGCCGTTTTGGTGGTGGCGCTCATTCCGCCGCCTTGTCCATCTGGGCGCAGAACTGCTCCGGGCTGAGCTGGCCGAGGAAGAGCCGGTCGAGGTGGGTGAGCAGTTCGTTGCCGAGTTCGGGGCTGAGCGCCTGGTCCCACGAGAGCTGGAAGTTCTTCGCGTCCCGGGTCAGGTTGTAGACGTACGACGACCAGCCCGCGTCGGCCGAGGCCTTGATCTTCGCGTCGAGGTCCTTGACGGGCGGGACGTCGCCGTTCTTGAGGAGGCTGTCGACATAGGCGTCGTTGTAGACACCGTCCCTGAGGTAGGCCACCGCGGCCTTCTTCTGCTCGGCGCTCGCCTGCGCGGACACGGAGAAGAAGTTGGCGGTGTTGCCGACGATGTTCGTCGGATCGCCCTTGCCGCCGGAGACGGCCGGGAAGCCCGTCCAGCCGAGCTTGCCCCCGGAGACGAACTTCGGGGAACCGGTGGCGATGGAGCCGTAGGCCCAGCTGCCCTGGAGGATCATCGCGGCCTTGCCGGTGTAGAGCTGGGCCTCGGCCTGGCCGGTGTCGGCGGAGACGGAGGTGAAGCCCTTCGCGAAGCCGCCCGCGTCCACCAGCTGCTTGATCATCTGGGCGGCCTTGAGGACGGCCGGGCCGGACCAGGCGCCCTTCTTCCCGGCGGCGACGTCCGCGAAGGCGCCGGGCCCGCCGACCCGGTCGACCAGGTACTCCAGCCACATCAGGTCGGGCCACTTGGAGGCACCGCCCATGGATATCGGGGCGATCCCCTCGGCCTTGAACTTCCCGACCAGGGCGAGCAGGTCGTCCCACGTCTTCGGCGGCTGGGCACCGGCCTTCTGGAACAGCTCCTTGTTGTAGTAAAGGACCACGGGCTGCACGCCGTTGACGGGGACGCCGTAGACCTTGCCGTCGAAGGTGGCGGACTGCAGGACCGAGGGGAAGACGCGGTCCTTCCACGCGGGGGCGGCGTTCAGTTCCGGGGTGAGGTCGGCCGCCTTGCCCGCGTCCACGTAGCTCTTGAGCCCACCGCCACCCCAGTTCTCGAAGAGGACCGGTCCGTCGCCGGCGCCGACCGCGGTGCGCAGCTTCTGCTTGTACGGGTCGTTCTGGAAGAACTGGTAGGTGACCGCGCTGCCCGGGTGGTCCTTGTTCCACTGCGTGGCCGAGGCCCGGAAGGTCGCCTCCGATCCCTGGGTCAGCGCCCAGACCAGCACGCCGTCCCCGGAGTCCGCGCCGGTGCTGCGACCGCCGCTGCCACAGGCGGTCAGGGTCAGGCCGAGGACGGCCACCGAGGCGGTGATCATGACACGGGCCGGGGTTCTCAGAGTCATCAGGAGCTCCTTCGCTCTACAGAGGGCGGCTCGAAAAGTTTCGCAACCTCTGCGATTTCTGCCGATAAATTAAGTGGGGGCCTGAAGGCGGTCAAGACGCTGAGTCCAATAATTTTCAGGTCAATCCACCTATGGACCGGCACGAAAGCTTGCGCTACGGTCCCCGTAAAACACCGAAAGGATCAGCATGGCGAAGAGAGCCGTTGCGCGAAGCCGGACCACCTTGTCCGGAATCGCCGAAGCGGCCGGGGTCTCCGTGGCCACCGTGTCGAAGGTGGTCAACGGCCGCAGCGACGTCGCGCCCGAGACCCGGGCGCGCATCGAACAACTGCTGGTCGAGCACGACTACGTGGCACGCGGCCCGGGAGGCACGCAGTCACCGGTGCGCACCATCGACCTGACCTTCGACGAGCTGGTCAACCCGAACAACCTCGTCATCACCCAGGGCGTGACCGAGGCCGCCGCCGAGGCGGGCATCGACGTCGTCATCGGCACCGCGCCCGACGACCCGCTGGGAGCGGCCTGGGCGCGGAAGATCACCGGCGCCGGACGGGAGGGCCTCATCCTGGTGACGTCCGAACTGACCTCCCCGCAGCGCGCCCAGTTCGCGCAGGCCGGCATCCCGGTGGTGCTGATCGACCCCATGAACGTGCCGGACGACAGCGTGCCGAGCATCGGCGCGACGAACTTCAGCGGCGGCATGGCCGCGACCGACCACCTGCTCAGGCTCGGCCACCGCCGGATCGCGATGATCGAGGGCCGCCACGACGCCGTCTGCAACACCGCCCGCCTGCACGGCTACCAGGCCGCGCTCACCGGCGCCGGCATCACGCCCGACCCCCGGCTCATCAAACAAGGCGACTTCCGCTTCGAACCCGCCCACCGGGCCGCCCTGGAACTCTTCGCCCTGGACGACCCGCCGACCGCGGTCTTCACCGCCAACGACCTGGAGGCGTTCGGCGTCATCGAGGCCGCCCGCAGACACGGGCTGCGGGTGCCGCAGGACGTCAGCGTCGTCGGCTTCGACGACACGGCCGCGGCCGGCACCTCGGCCCCGCCCCTGACCACCGTCCGCCAGCCCTTCGCCGAGATCGGCCGCGCCGCGCTGCGCACCCTGCTGCGCCTCGCCGCGGGGGAGCCCCTGGACAGCCACCGGGTGGAGCTGGCCACCCAGCTCGTCGTCCGCTCCTCCACCGCCCCGCCGCACACCCTCTTCTGAACCACCCCGCGACTACCACCCCGAGGGACGCCCCATGACCACGCCTTGGGCCGATCCGGCCTGCCCTCCTGACGACAGGGTCGAGGCCCTGCTCGCGCAGATGACCCTGGAAGAGAAACTCGCCCAACTGGGCAGTGCCTGGCCCGGCGTCGAACACGTCAGCGGCAACGTGGCCCCCATGCAGGACGTCTTCGCCCGCCACACCGAGTTCGACCAGGCCAGCAAGGACGGCCTGGGCCACCTCACCCGCCCGTTCGGCACCAAGCCCGTCGAACCGGCGGCCGGCGCCCGCCACCTGGCCGCCGTCCAGCGCGAACTGATGGACGCGACCCGCCTCGGCATCCCCGCCATCGCCCACGAGGAGTGCCTCACCGGGTTCACCACCTACCGCGCGACGGTCTTCCCCACCGCCCTCGCCTGGGCCGCGACCTTCGCCCCCGACCTCGTCGAACGCATGGCGCACGCCATCGGCACCAGCATGCGCCGAGTCGGCGTCCACCAGGGCCTCTCACCCGTCCTCGACGTCGTACGCGACTACCGCTGGGGCCGGGTGGAGGAGACCCTCGGCGAGGACCCCTACCTCGTCGCCACCACCGGCACCGCCTACGTCCGAGGACTGGAGAGCGCCGGGATCATCGCCACCCTCAAGCACTTCGCCGGCTACTCCGCCTCCAAGGCCGCCCGCAACCACGCCCCCGTCTCCATGGGCCCCCGCGAGTTCGCCGACGTGATCCTGCCGCCGTTCGAGACCGCGATCCGCGACGGCGGCGCCCGCTCGGTGATGAACTCCTACGCCGACGTCGACGGCGTACCCGCCGGCGCCGACCCCACCCTGCTCACCCGGCTGCTGCGCGAGGAGTGGGGGTTCGAGGGCACCGTCGTCTCCGACTACTGGTCGGTCGCGTTCCTCAGGACGATGCACCGCATCGCCGAGACGTACGGCGAGGCGGGCGCCCGCGCCCTCGAAGCCGGCATCGACGTCGAACTCCCCGACACCCTCTGCTACGGCGAACCCCTCGCCGAACTCGTCCGCCAGGGCACCCTCTCCGAGGACCTCGTCGACCGGGCCGTCCGCCGCGTGCTGCGCCAGAAAGCCGAACTCGGGCTGCTGGACGCCGACTTCGACCCGAACCCGGCCGGAGAGGACCCCATCGACCTGGACCCGCCCGCCCACCGGGCCATCGCCCGTGAGCTGGCCGAGCAGAGCATCGTGCTGCTCGACAACCGCGACGGCGTCCTCCCCCTGTCCCCGGACACCACGACCCTCGCCCTCATCGGCCCCTGCGCCGACGACCCCAACGCCTTCTTCGGCTGCTACTCCTTCCCCAACCACGTCCTGCCCCACCACCCCGGCCACGACAACGGCATCGAGACCCGCTCCCTGCTCGACGCCCTGGCCACGGAGCTGCCCGGCACCCGGATCGCGTACGAACAGGGCTGTCCCGTCAAGCACCCGGACCGAAGCGGCATCGAGGCGGCGGTGGAGGCGGCCCGCGACGCGGACGTCTGCGTCGCCGTGGTCGGCGACCGCGCCGCGCTCTTCGGCCTCGGCACCTCCGGCGAGGGCTGCGACGCGGAGGACCTCTCCCTGCCCGGCGTCCAGGGCGACCTGGTCGAGGCGCTGCTCGCCACCGGCACCCCGGTCGTGCTGCTCGTGGTCTCCGGACGCCCTTACGCCCTCGGCGCGTACACCGACCGCGCCGCTGCCGTCGTCCAGGCGTTCTTCCCCGGCGAGGAGGGCGGCGCCGCCCTGGCCGGCGTGCTGTCCGGGCGCGTCGTCCCGTCGGGCAAGCTGCCCGTCCAGATACCCCGGACCCCGGGCGGCCAGCCCGGCACCTACCTGCACGCCCCGCTGGGCGGCAACTCCCAGGGCGTCAGCAACCTCGACCCCACGCCCGCCTACGCCTTCGGCCACGGACTGTCGTACACGACCTTCGCCTACGACGGCCTCGAACTGAGCGCCGACGGCATCCCCACCGACGGCGAGGTCGACATCAGCTGCCTGGTCCGCAACACGGGCGACCGCCCCGGCGCCGAGGTCGTCCAGCTCTACACCGCGGACCCCGTCGCTCAACTACCCCGCCCCATCACCCAGTTGACCGGGTTCGCCCGGGTGCGGCTGGCCCCCGGCGAACAGCGCAGGGTCACCTTCCGCCTGCACACCGACCGTCTCGCCTACACCGGCCCCGACCTGCACCGCATCGTCGAACCCGGCGACATCACCGTCATGCTCGGCGCCTCCAGCTCCGACATCCGCCTCGCCACCACCCTCCGCCTCACCGGCCCGGTCCGCGCGGCCGGCCACGACCGGGTCCTGAACACGCCGGCCCGCGTGGAATGAGCTAGAGTGTCATGCACTCTCAAAGCCTCCTCAGTGCGGATCTCGATCCGCCGAGGAGGCTTTTTTCATGGTCACGAACACACAACCGAACCCCACGACAACCACCGGCACGTGGCGCCTCGGCGACCGCACAGTGGGCCGCATCGGCCTCGGCGCGATGCGCCTCCCCGGCACCGCCCCCTTCGACGGCGGTGTCCCGCGCGACCGCGAGCAGGCGATCGGCGTGCTCAGACGAGCCGTCGAACTCGGGGTGAACCACATCGACACCGCCGCGTTCTACTTCTCCGCGACCCGCTCGGCGAACGAGCTGATCAACCGGGCGCTGGCGCCGTACCCCGAGGACCTGGTCATCGTCACGAAGGTCTGGCCGGGCCGTGACCCCTCGGGCGCGTGGTGGTGGGCCGCGCCGGAGCAACTGCGCGGCCAGGTCGAGGAGAACCTGCGGCAACTGGGCCGCGACCACCTGGACGTCGTCAACCTGCGCGTACCGCCGAGCCGGCGCGGCGGCTCGATCGGCGAGCACGTCGCAGCGCTGGCCGAACTGCGCGACGCCGGGCTGATCCGGCACCTCGGCGTCTCGAACGTCACCGCCGGGCAACTGACCGAGGCGCGGGCCATCGCCCCCGTCGTCTGCGTGCAGAACCCGTACGGGATCGGCGCGGCGAGACAGGACCGGGAACTCGTGGACCTCTGCGGTGAACTCGGCCTCGCCTTCGTCCCGTTCTTCGCGATCGCCGGTTCCGGCCGCGAGGCGGGCCCGGCTGCCGGGGACGACGACGAGATCCGCGCCGTCGCCCACGCGCACGGCGCCTCCCCCGCCCAGGTCCGGCTGGCCTGGACCCTCCAGCAAGGGCCGCACGTCCTCGCGATCCCCGGCACCGGCGACCCGGAGCACCTCGAACAGAACATGGCGGCGGGCACGCTACGGCTCTCGCCGGAGGAGATGGCACGCCTGACGGCGCTGTAGAAAACGCGGTGCGGTGGCGGGGTGTGAACGTTCTCACCCCGCCACAGCTGCGGCTACCCCGCCAGCCCGTGCTGCTTCGCGTACGTGTTCGCCACGTCGTCCGGGTCCTTCTTGTCGTTGTCGACCTGGCTGTTGAGCTGGGTGAGCTGGTCGGTGGTCAGGACGTTGCCGAGGCGGGCGAGGGCCTTGCGGACGGTGTCGTCGGCCTTGCGGTCGGCGATGAGGGGGACGATGTGCTGGCTGGGGATGAGGTTCTTGGGGTCGGCCAGCACCACCCAGTCGTTGGCGGCGATGTCGGTGTCGGTGGTGAAGAGGTTCGCCACGTCCACGTCCCCCTTCTTCAGGGCGCCCTTGACCAGCGGGCCGTCCGAGTCGAGCGACTTGAACTCCTTGAACTCCACGCCGTACACGTCCTTCAGGCCGACCGCGCCCACGCGCCGCTTCTTCACCTCGGGAGCCGCGCCGATGACCAGCTTGCCGCTGTGCGCGGCGAGGTCGGCGAGCGTGGCGAGGCCGTACTTCTTCGCGGTCGCCCGGGTGACGACGAAGCAGTCGGAGTCGGCCGCCTGGCCGTAGGGGAGGACCTGGAGGCCGGCGGGCAGCGCCAGGGTGAGGGCGTTCTGCATGGTGCCGGGCTCCGAGGAGTCGTCCTTGGGGGCCAGGTAGTTGAGGAGGGCGCCCTGGTACTCGGGGAGCAGGTCGATGTCGCCGGCCTTGAGCGCGGGGATCACGATCTCGCGGGTGCCGAGGTTGGGGCGGACCTTCACCTTCACGCCGGCCTGCTTGAGGACCGCCGCGTAGAGGTAGCCGAGGATCTGGTTCTCGGTGAAGTTGGCGGTGCCGATCGTCACACCGCCCTTGCTGGAGCCGCCGCCCGAGGTGTTCGCGCTGGTGTTGTCGAGCGAGGTGATGCCGCCGGAACAGGAGGCGAGGACGGGGACGGAGGCCGCGGCGGCCAGACCGCCGAGGAGAGCACGTCGGTTCATGTCAGAGGTTTCCTAGGCGGTGCGGTGGCGGAAGAGGAAGCGCTGGAGGCCGCTGAGCAGCAGGTCGAGGACGATGGCGATGAGAGCGACGAGGACCGCCCCGCCGAGGACCTGGACGAGGTCGCGCTGGGCGAGCCCGTCGAAGACGTAGCGGCCGAGGCCGCCGAAGGAGACGTACGCGGCGATGGTCGCGGTGGCGACGACCTGGATGAGCGCGAGCCGCAGCCCGGTCATGATCAGCGGGAGCGCCAGCGGCAGCTCCACCTGGAAGAGGACCTGACGGCCGCGCATGCCCTGGCCGCGCGCCGCGTCCTTCACGTCCGGGTCGACGGCCGTCATGCCCGCGTAGGTGTTGGTGACGATCGCCGGGACTGCGAGCGCGACGAGCGCGACGTACACGGGCAGCATCGACAGACCGCCGGCCAGGAAGACCAGGACGACGAGGCCCACGGTCGGCAGGGCGCGCCCGAAGGACGCGAGGTTGATCGCGACGAACGCGCCCTTGCCGGTGTGCCCGATCAGGAGGCCGACCGGCAGGCCGATCGCGGCGGCGACGAGGGTGGCGAGCAGGGAGTACTGGAGGTGCTCGGCGAGCCGGTGGGCGATGCCGTCGGGGCCGGACCACTGCGAGGCGCTCGTGAGCCAGGAGCCGAGGTTCTTGAAGAGTTCGTACATGTCAGGCTCGCCGCCTCCGCCACGGGGTCAGGACGTACTGCAGGGCGACCAGCGCGGCGTCCGCGACCACGGCGAGCAGGATCGTGAGGACCACGCCCGCGATGACCGGGGTCGGGAAGTCGCGCTGGAAGCCGTCGGTGAAGAGCTGGCCCAGACCGCCGTCACCGATGTAGGTGGCGACGGACACCAGCGAGATCGACATGACCGTCGCGATCCTGACGCCCGCCATGATCACCGGCAGAGCGAGGGGGAACTCGACGGTGAGGAGGGTGCGCAGCGGGCGGGTGCCCATCGCGACGGCCGCCTCCTTGGTCCGCGCGGGCACCGAGTCGAGGCCCTCGACGGTGTTCCGCAGCAGCACGACCAGGGTGTAGACGGTGAGCCCGATGACGGTCGTCGTGCGGGTCAGGCCGGTGACCGGCAGCAGCAGCACGAAGATCGCGATCGACGGGATCGTGAAGAGGATGTTGGAGGCGCCGAGGAGGAGTCCGCGCAGCGGGCGCACCCGGTGGGCGAGGACCGCGAGGGGCAGCGAGATCAGGACGCCGAGGAGGACGGCGGTGAGCGCGGCCTGGAGGTGGGAGAGCGTGAGGGAGGTCAGCTCGTCGGTGTGGTCGCCGATCCACGACCAGTCGACGCTCACGCCGCCACCCGGACTTCCGCGTGGGCGAGGCCCGCGTGGGTGTTGATGTCGTCGCGGGACGAGACGCCGGTGAGGCGGCCGTCGGCGTCGACGCGGGCGACGAGGCCGGTGGGGGAGGCGATCGACTCGTCCAGCGCCGCGAGCAGCGAGTCGTCGTCCTTGAGCGGGCGGACGGGGACCTCGACGCCCCGCGAGGCCCAGTGCAGGGGCTTGCCCGCCGGGTCGAGGACGAGGGTCCAGTCGCCGCCCCGCGGCGCGGGGGCCTGCGGAACCGCGGCGAGCGCCTTCAGCGACAGGAGCTTCAGGCCGCGCTCGGCGCCGAGGAAGTCGGCCACGAAGTCGTCGGCGGGCCGGGCGAGGAGTTCGGCGGGGGAGGCGCACTGCACGAGGTGGCCGCCGGTGCGGAAGACGGCGATCTGGTCACCGAGCCGGACGGCTTCGTCGATGTCGTGCGTGACGAAGACGATCGTCTTGCTCAGCTCCTTCTGGAGGCGCAGCAGCTCGTCCTGGAGCTGGGTGCGCACGACCGGGTCGACGGCGCCGAACGGCTCGTCCATCAGGAGGACCGGCGGGTCGGCGGCGAGGGCGCGGGCCACGCCGACGCGCTGCTGTTGGCCGCCGGAGAGCTGGTGGGGGTAGCGCTTGCCGGTCTCCGGGGCGAGGCCCACGGTCTCCAGCAGTTCGGCGGCGCGGGCGCGGGCCCTGCGGCGGCCGTGGCCGAGGAGGAGCGGGACGGTCGCGATGTTGTCGAGGACCGTGCGGTGCGGGAAGAGGCCCGCCTGCTGGATGACGTACCCGATGGAGCGGCGCAGGTCCGCCGCGTCCTGGCGGGTGATGTCCTTGCCGCCGACCTTGATGGTGCCCGAGGTCGGCTCGACCATCCGGTTGACCATGCGCAGGGTGGTCGTCTTGCCGCAACCGGAAGATCCGACGAGGACTGTCACGCCGCCTTCCGGCATGTCGAGGGTCAGGTCCCGCACTGCTGTCGTGCCGTTGGGAAAGCGCTTGTGCACCGCGTCGAACTGGATCATGAGTTGTCCCTTGCCCGGCTGTATAACTTCATGCAGAGTTCTCTGTGGGTGAATGACTTGTCAACGGTCCCACGTTAATCCGATGTAACGGATGACCGACATTTGGGACGTAGGCACGGTGGATAGTATGGATTGAGGGGATTTTCAGCTCTATGTCTTCTCAGATGGTGGACTTCTTGACGGCACAGACAGCCGCGCCGCTCGTCCTCGACGGCACCTCCCTCGGCGTCACGGACATCGTGAACCTGGCCGACGGCACCGCGCGACCGGTCGCGGACGGCGCCGCGCTCGCCCGCGTCACCGACGCCTGGGACGCCGCCGTGCGCATCGCCACGACCCGGCGCCTGTACGGCCGCTCCACCGGAGTCGGCGCCAACCGGAACGCGGCCGTGCCCACCGAGGACGCCGCCGGACACGGCCTGCGGCTCCTGCGCAGCCACGCCGGAGCCATCGGCGAGGAACTCCCCGCCCGGCAGGTCCGCGCCATGCTCGCCGTCCGCGCCAACCAGCTCCTCGCCGGCGGATCAGGGCTGCGGCCCGGCGTCGTCACCGCCCTGTGCGCGGCCCTGGAGAGCGGCGCGCACCCCGTCGTCAACGAATTCGGCTCCGTCGGCACCGGCGACCTCGCCGCGCTCGCCCAGGTCGGCCTCGCCCTCGCCGGGGAACACCCCTGGCAGAGCGACAGCGCCCCCGAACCGCAACCCCTCGACCACAACGACGCCCTCGCGTTCATCAGCAGCAACGCCCTCACCCTCGGCCAGGCCGCCCTCGCCCTGCACGAACTGCGCGGGCTCCTGGAGGCCACCCAGGTCGTCGCCGCGCTCACCCTGCTCGCCGTCGACGGCTCCCACGAGCCGTACGCCGCACCCGTGCACGCCGCCCGCCCGCACCCCGGGTCCACCGAAGTCGCCCGGCGGATGCGGGAGTTGATCGGCGCCGAGGAGAAGCCCGCGCCCTCCGCCGGCCGCGTCCAGGACCCCTACGGCCTGCGCTGCCTGCCCCAGATCCACGGCCCCGCGCACGACGCCGCCGACGCCCTGGAACGCGTCCTCACCGTCGAGGTCAACGCCGCCGCCGAGAACCCCCTCATCACCCCGCACGACCTGAACGCCTACCACCACGGCGGCTTCTACCAGGCCCAACTCGCCCTGGCCCTCGACCACTTCCGCCTCTCGCTCACCCAGGTCGCCCGCCTCTCCACCGCCCGCCTCTCCACCCTCAACGAACCCGACTACACCGGCCTGCACCCCTTCCTCGCCGACCACCTCCCCGCCTCCTCCGGCGTCATGATCCTGGAGTACGCCGCCGGCGCCGCCCTCAGCGACCTCCGCGCCTTCTCCGCCCCCGCCTCCCTCGGCCACGCCGTCCTCTCCCGAGGCGTCGAGGAACAAGCCAGCTTCGCCTCCCTCGCAGCCCGCCAGACCCTCCGCGCCTGCACGGCCTACCGCCTCGTCATCGGCTGCGAACTCGTCGCCGCCGTAAGGGCGTTGCGCCAGCGGGGGGTACGCCCCGCCCCGGGCCTGCCGACCGAGACGGCCCTCCGCCTCGCCGAGAACACCCTCGACGCGGACGAGTCCGACCGGCCCCTCACGCAGGACGTACGGCAGGCGGCGGGCCTGCTGGACCGGTTCACGGAGATCTGGCGGGGGAGCGGGGGGTGAACGCACACTTCCGGCAAGGGCGGTGACGGGTTCGTGTCCGGCGGATTCGGCGGCATACGCTCCCACGCATGCACAACACCCTGACGGAGCACGCCCGGTGCCTCTACGGAGACGAGTACCGACCTGCGCCGAAGTGCGACGGAGTCCACGAGGAGCGCTACTTCGTGGAAGAGCTGACCTTCGCTGACGCGGAGGCGATCCTCGCCATGCTCCACGAGCTGACTCCGCACATCGCGGACGGCCATCTGCCGGTCTGGATCCGCAACCTGGCCTACCGCCTGCTGCTCTTGCAACGGCCGGACGAACCGGCGCTGTTGCGCGAGGCCGCCGAAAGCCTCTGGCTGCATGGACCGGACTGGGACGACATCGCGGCGGACTTGAAGAGGCGGGCCGACGCGCTGGAAGAAATCGGCGCCGGCTAGTGCATCAACTCGGAGTGAGGGTGCTCCGGGGCTGCCGGACAGACGTAGAGCTGCTGGTCGTAGCCGGTGCCGATCTGGACGGCGGTCGGCTGCCTCGGGGGAGTGGCACGGAAGAAGTCGACCAGGGGCTGAGCGTTCGGCCCGGTCTGACCGAGGTCCGTGTGAACCGGGACCCAACTGCTGTCGCCGTCGTCCTCGAACGTGGCGATGGTCAGGAGCGCGTCCATGTCGCTGCCGCAGACGGCACAGAGCCGAGGCGTGGGATCGGTGGCTCCCCAGCGAGGCCAGCGCCGACCTTCCAGCCGGGCGCACCGGCCGGCTCGGCGTCGTAGAACTCCTGCGGGTACCCGGCATATGAGCTGTCCACTCCCGTGTCGGCCGCCTCCCACACACTCGAGTCCCCGCTCAACTCCAGATGGTCGGGATACTCGGTGACCTGCTCCGGGTTGAGCAGGCACGGCTCAGGCAGATAGCCGTCGAACTGCGTCGCGGGCGGCTCGGGAGGCGTGGCGAGAACCTCGGTGACCGTGGCGGCCGACCGCCAGAACAGCGCCGTCCGGGGCATGATCGGGTGATCGAAGGGACACCACAGGACCTGGAGCAGGTCAGCCCCGTCAGGTGTGGGCAGATCGGGCACATCGCGCGCGTACAACTGCGCGACGGGCAGCGGGGACAGAGCCTCGTTCACGCCGTCCACCACATGAGGCCCGTCGCAGTGCGGCCACGGCTCGTCCGCGGGTCACAGCAGCGGTCCGCCGACGGAACTGTCCCGTGGTGACGGAGATCCGGGGCGAGGGCGCAACCGAGTCGCCGTACGTGCCAGCGGCACCAGTTGTCGAAGGGCCGCGGTGGAGTGGTCGGAGTGCTGTCCATACCCGCGATCCTGCCAACCACCTCTGACAACGACCGCGTCCCGGCCCACCGGGGTGTACCCAACTCCACCCCCGTCAGGCAGCCGGCTCCAGTTCGCGCCCGGTGCGGGGACGGCATCGTCAAGGGCATGCGGAAACAGCGGAGTTGGAAAGTGGAGACGGCGGTCTACCTGACGGTGGCCTTCATGGCGGCGGGTGCGCTGGGGGTTGTTCAGCCCGCGACCGGCGTTCCTGAGGAGGTCGTCCAACTCACCCAGTTCGGACCGGCGTTCGGTGTCGGGATCGCAGCGGTGTTGTGGCCGGCCCGGACTCGGGAGCTGCTCGTCGGAGTCCAGGCGCGGCGTGGCGACAGCCGGACGCCTCTTCTCGCCCCCTTCGCGATCATCGCCCTGTCCGCAGGGCCGTACGCCCTGCTCACCGGTGCTGCGCACGCCACGGATCCTCGGAGCCCGCATCACGCCTTCCCCGTGATCGTCGTCGCCCAACTGATCGGCGCCTGTGGTGAGGAGGCCGGTTGGCGGTGCTTCATGCAGCCCTTGCTGCGCACTCGATTCAACGTGCTGGGGGCGTCGGTGGTGGTCGGTGTGGCGTGGGGGCTGTGGCATGTTCAGGTGTTGGTGCAGGCCCCGGCGTATGCGGCGGGTTTTCTGCTGGCGACCGTCGCCATGTCGGTGCTGCTGGGCGCCGCCCTGGAATCGTCAGGGGGATGGCGGCGACTGTTGCTCGCGGGTGGTTTCCACACGCTCGTCAACCTCGGGATGCTGTTGTTGATGGACGAGGAGACGGGCCGCGCGGAGCCGATGCTGTTGTTCGGGCTCGCGTGTGTGCTGGTGGCGGGGGTTCGGGGGCGGCATGGGAG
>DATCQX010000087.1:0-2841 GCA_036569285.1 Streptomyces sp. | reverse complement strand
GACCTGGCGTTGTTCGGGGCGGATTCCGGAGGCCAGGACGGTGATCCCGCGCCGCCGGAGTTTCTCGACGGCGTCCTTGAGGATCAGCGCGCCGGTGGCGTCGACGGTGGAGATGCGGGACATGCGCAGGACGACGACGCGAACGTCGGCGACGTCGGTGAGTTCCAGGAGGAAGCGGTGGGCGGCGGCGAAGAAGAGGGGCCCGTCGATGCGGTAGGCGACGATGTGCTCGGCCAGCAGGGCGTGTTCCTCGGCGGAGTGGTCGCCCCGTTCCAGCGGTACCTGGTCGAAACGGGCCTGCTTGGCGACCGCCCGCAGCGCCAGAGCCCCCGCCACGACCAGACCGATCACCACCGCGTACACCAGGTCCAGGGCCAGGGTCGCGGCGGCCGTCAGGACCAGGATCAGCGCATCCGAGCGGGTGGCTCTGGCCATGGCTTTGAGTGAGCCGACCTCGACCATGCGGATCGCGGTGGCCAGCAGCACCCCGGCGAGCGCGGCCAGCGGGATCCTCGACACCAAAGGCGCCGCCGCGAACACGATCACCGCAAGGACAGCGGCATGCACCAGTGCGGCGAGACGGGAGGCCGCGCCGGTACGGACGTTGACAGCCGTCCGTGCGATCGCCCCCGTCGCGGGGACCCCGCCGAACAGCGGGGCGGCGATGTTCGCCAGCCCCTGCCCCAGCAGCTCCCGGTCCGGATCATGCCGCCCGCCCACGGTCATCCCGTCGGCGACGGACGCCGACAACAGCGACTCCAACGCGGCCAGCGCCGCCACCGCCACCGCAGACGTCAGCAACGTCCCCAGTGCCCCGGCGTCGAAGAAGGCGAGCGACGGGGCGGGCAGCCCGGACGGCAGATCCCCGATCGGCTTCGCCGCATCCAGATGAGCGACCTGAGCCACGGCGGTCGCAGCAATGACCGCGACGATCGAGAACGGCACGGCCGGCCGCCACCGCGCCCCCGCCAGCATGACCACCCCCACCCCGACCGCAAGCCCGAGCGCGGTCCAGTTCGGCGCCTCCACGAACTCCGTGACGGCCCGCCAGGCCACCACCAGCACCCGCTCCCCCTCCGGCTTGGGCACGCCGAGGGCGTTCGGTATCTGCTGGAGCCCGATCACGCAGGCGATGCCGAGGGTGAAGCCCTCGACGACCGGGGCGGGCACGTACCGCATGTACCGCCCGGCCCGCAGCACCGCGAGCCCGACGAGCATCACCCCGGCCATCAGCCCCACCATGAGGACACCCGACGGCCCGTACCGGGCGACGATCGGCACCAGGACGACCGTCATCGCCCCCGTCGGCCCCGACACCTGCAGATCCGACCCCCCGAACACCGCAGCCACCGCCCCGGCGACGACAGCGGTCGCCAAGCCCGCCTCCGCCCCCAGCCCCGACGACACCCCGAACCCGAGAGCGAGGGGCAGCGCGACGATCGCCACCGTCAGCCCGGCCAGCAGGTCCCGGCGCGGAGCACGCCGCATCCCGGCGAGATCCGCGCGCCCGGGCAGCAGGGAAACGATCCGGCTGTGGAGGGTGTTCATCCCCTCGGCTCCCCTCACAGACCCCACCCCCCGGGGGGGCGGACACGAAAACGCCGCGCCCGCGGCAACCTGCGGGCACAGCGAACGTAGCATCTAACGAATTGCGAACTTTAGCAATTCAGCATCAGAAGGGCGCATTCGAGGGCGGGGTGAGCTACGTGCACGCTGTTCCTGCCGCCGAGGGCGATCGTGTTGAGGTTGCCCCGTGTTCCGCCCGTCGTGGCCTGGATACGTTCGACTTCGGCGTTCAGTACGGCAGTCTGCGCGCCGGTCAGTTCGATCGCTCTCGCCCGGGCGGCGAAATCGTGGCTGATGTCGGTGGATGTGGAGGCGCTGGGGGCAGTCGTGGTACCCATCACCGCGAACACGGCGCCCGCGAGGACATTGCGCTTGGTCGCTGAGTCGCTTCCCTCTCAGCCCGGACCGGGCTGGTCAGTTCGCCCCCGAACTCGGCCGTTCGGTCGGCCATTTGGGACCCGGCCGCCGTAGCCGGTTCGGCACGCTGATCCCGAGGCCCCGGGGCCGGCAATTACTTCGAAGAGGGTCGAAAGTTGGCGCGCACGTCAGCGGCGGACCAGCACCGCGTGGGTGACGCGCGCCGAGCTGACCAGTTCGGACACCCGGTAGCCGTCGATCCCGTCGCCCAGATCGTCGAGCAGCCGTTCCCCGCGTCCGATGAGCAGCGGCGCGATCACGAGGTGACACTCGTCGATCAACCCGGCGCGCAGATACTGCCGGATGACCGCCGCACCGCCGCCGACGCGGACGTCCTTGCCGTCCGCGGCGTCGAACGCGCGCCGGAGGACCGTCTCTGGTTGCTCGTCGGTGAAGTGGAAGGTCGTTCCGCCGGACATCTCCAGCGGAGGGCGCAGATGGTGGGTGTGTACGAAGACGTCGTGGTGGTAGGGCGGGTTGTCGCCCCACCAGCCCTTCCAGGAGTCGTCCTCCCAGGGGCCGCGCTGCGGTCCGAACATGTTCCGTCCCATGATCGTGGCGCCGATGTTCCGCTGGCCGCGGGCGAAGTAGTCGGCGTCGATTCCGGTCTTCCCCGCGGCGGAGTCCTCCGCCGCGGACACGAACCAGCTGTGCAGGTCGTCGCCCCAGCCGACGCCGTCGCCGAACGGGGCGTCCAGCCGCTGGTTGGGGCCGGCCGCGAAGCCGTCGAGGGAGATCGTCACGTTGTGTACGCGGACCTTGGGCATGGCCTTCGCCTTTCGTGCAGGTGTCGTTCTCTCACCCCTACGTCGTACGGAGCCTGCCGGGATCGACATCCCCGCGCACCTTTCTTCGGGG
>DATCQX010000086.1:0-9262 GCA_036569285.1 Streptomyces sp. | reverse complement strand
TCCCCATCACGGGGCCGCGCTGATCGAGGCCATCGAAACTCGCCAGATCAAAGGCGTGGACAAGACCTACTTGGTGCTGAAGGTCGCCCAGGGTGACCTGACGGTACGTGTGCCAGCGGACAATGCGGAGTTCGTCGGCGTACGTGATGTGGTCGGTCAGGACGGGCTGGACCGGGTCTTCGAGGTGCTGCGCGCGCCGTACGCCGAGGAGCCCACGAACTGGTCGCGTCGTTACAAGGCAAATCTGGAGAAGCTCGCCTCCGGTGACGTCATCAAGGTCGCGGAAGTCGTCCGTGACCTGTGGCGTCGTGAGCGCGAGCGCGGACTCTCCGCCGGTGAGAAGCGCATGCTCGCCAAGGCCCGCCAGATCCTGGTGAGCGAGCTGGCCCTCGCGGAGAACACCAACGAGGACAAGGCCGAGGCCCTGCTCGACGAGGTGCTCGCTTCCTGAGCCTCCCGATGAGCCTCCTGAGCTGAGCCCCTCCGTCCGGAGTGACTCTCCCATCGAAATGCCGCGGTGCCCGATGACGTATTTCCCGTCGCCGGGCGCTGCGGCATGTTCGTGTCCCCACCGCTACGCCTAGCCCCAGGGTCCTCAAACAAACCCCGGTACTTTTCGAGGTCCGAGGCTCCCGCTCCCGACCCGCGGTTCACGGAAGGGGCAGGTCGAGGTGGGGGTCCCCGGCACTCCTCCCAGGCCATACCCACGTAGGTCGCGCACACAAACCTGACAGGAAACATGTCTGACGAATCACATCCCCCCAAGGCGGCCGTCCGCACGGCCGCGGTGATTCCGGCCGCCGGGCGCGGCGTCCGGCTCGGCCCCGGCGCGCCCAAAGCGCTGCGCGCGCTGAACGGCACGCCGATGCTGATCCACGCGGTCCGCGCGCTCGCCGCGTCCCGCGCGGTCTCCCTGGTCGTCGTCGTGGCCCCGCCGGACGGCGCCCCCGAGGTCCGCTCCCTCCTGGACGCGCACGCGCTCCCCGAGCGGACGGACTTCGTCGTCGTCCCCGGCGGCGAGACCCGCCAGGAGTCCGTGAAGCTCGGCCTGGACGCGCTGCCCGACGGGTACGACATCGTCCTCGTCCACGACGCGGCCCGCCCCCTCGTCCCCGTCGACACGGTCGACTCCGTCGTCGAGGCCGTCCGCGAGGGTGCCGTCGCCGTCGTCCCCGCGCTGCCCCTCGCCGACACGGTCAAGGAGGTCGAGCCGACGCCGGGTGCGCCCGAGCCCGTCGTCGCGACCCCCGTCCGCGCGCGCCTGCGTGCCGTCCAGACGCCTCAGGGGTTCGACCGCAAGACGCTCGTCCACGCGCACGAGACGGTCACCGAGGACGTCACGGACGACGCGAGCATGATCGAGCAGCTCGGGGGGACCGTCGTCGTCGTCCCCGGCCACGAGGAGGCGTTCAAGGTGACCCGCCCGCTGGACCTGGTCCTGGCGGAGGCGGTTCTGGCGCGCAGGAGGCTGAACGATGGCTTCTGAGTACTTGTTGCCCCAGGTCGGCATCGGCACCGACATCCACGCGTTCGAGGAGGGCCGCGAACTCTGGTGCGCCGGCCTCAAGTGGGACGGCACGGGCCTCGCGGGCCACTCCGACGCGGACGTCGTCGCCCACGCCGCCTGCAACGCGCTCTTCTCGGCGGCGGGACTGGGCGACCTGGGCCAGCACTTCGGCACCGGCCGCCCGGAGTGGTCGGGTGCGTCCGGCGTCACCCTGTTGACGGAGGCGGCGCGGATCGTGCGGGACGCCGGGTTCGTGATCGGGAACATCGCCGTCCAGGTCGTCGGGCCCCGCCCGAAGATCGGCAAGCGGCGTGACGAGGCCCAGAAGATCCTGTCCGAGGCGGCCGGGGCACCCGTCTCGGTGTCGGGCGCGACGACGGACGGGCTCGGATTCCCGGGCCGGGACGAGGGCTTGATGGCGATCGCCACGGCGTTGGTCGTACGGAAGCCCTGAATACTGCCGGTGTTTTTCGGCCCCCTTCTCCCACTACCCTTGGACCCGTGACTATTCGCCTGTACGACACCAGCGCCCGGCAGATCCGTGACTTCTCCCCGCTCACGCCGGGCTGTGTCTCGATCTACCTCTGTGGCGCCACCGTGCAGGCGGCTCCGCACATCGGGCACATCAGGTCGGGGCTGAACTTCGACATCATCCGCAGGTGGTTCAGCTACCGCGGGTACGACGTGACGTTCGTGCGGAACGTGACCGACATCGACGACAAGATCATCACGAAGGCCGGTGAGCAGGGCCGCCCCTGGTGGTCCATCGGCTACGAGAACGAGCGCGCGTTCAACGACGGCTACCAGGCGCTCGGCTGCCTCCCGCCGTCCTACGAACCCCGCGCGACCGGCCACGTCACCGAGATGGTCGAGATGATGCGCACGCTCATCGAGCGCGGTCACGCGTACGAGGCGGACGGCAGCGTCTACTTCGACGTCCGCTCCTGGCCGTCGTACCTGGAGCTGTCCCGGCAGGACCTGGACGAGATGCGCCAGCCCTCCGAGGACGGCATCACCGGCAAGCGCGACCCCCGCGACTTCGCGCTGTGGAAGGCGACGAAGCCGGGCGAGCCGGACTGGGAGACGCCGTGGGGCCGGGGCCGGCCCGGCTGGCACCTGGAGTGCTCGGCGATGGTCCGCACGTACCTGGGCCCCTCGTTCGACATCCACGGCGGCGGCCTCGACCTGATCTTCCCGCACCACGAGAACGAGATCGCCCAGTCGAAGGCGGCCGGGGACGACTTCGCGACGTACTGGCTGCACAACGCGTGGGTCACCATGAGCGGCGAGAAGATGTCGAAGTCGCTCGGGAACTCCGTGCTGGTCTCCGAGATGGTCAAGCAGTGGCGGCCCATCGTCCTCAGGTACTACCTGGGCACCCCGCACTACCGGTCGATGATCGAGTACAGCGAGGAGGCCCTGCGCGAGGCCGAGTCCGCGTTCGCGCGGATCGAGGGGTTCGTGCAGCGGGTCGTCGAGAAGGCGGGCCCCGTCGAGCCGTCCGCCGAGGTCCCGCCGGCCTTCGCGGAGGCCATGGACGACGACTTCGGCGTCCCCCAGGCCCTCGCGGTCGTCCACACCACCGTCCGCCAGGGCAACAGCGCCCTCGCCGCGGACGACAAGGAGGGCGCCGTCGCCCGCCTGGCCGAGGTCCGCGCGATGCTCGGCGTCCTCGGCCTCGACCCCCTCGACCCGCACTGGGCGGGCGAGTCGGACCGGGGTGAGACTGTACTCACTAAAAGCGTGCACGGCGTGGTCGACAGCCTCGTCCGCCTGGTGCTGGACCAGCGGGAGTCGGCGCGGGCGCGCAAGGACTGGGCGACGGCGGACGCGATCCGGGATCAGCTGGGGCAGGCGGGACTGGTCATCGAGGACGGCCCGCAGGGGCCGCGGTGGACGCTGGGAGCGCGCTGAACAGCTCTCCTCGATCAAGATCGATTGTGCCGCCCGGCTCCCCGGGCGGCACACTTCATAGGACGTACTGCTCATCGGGCAGTGGAACTCTCTAAGGACTGGTAGGTCATGGCAGCCAACAACCGCCGCATGTCCGGCAAGAAGGGCGCGCAGGTCGGCAGTGGCGGCCAGCGGCGCCGGGGCCTGGAGGGCAAGGGTCCGACCCCGCCCGCCGAGATGCGCAAGGGCCACAAGAAGAACCGCATCGCCACCGCGCAGGCACGCCGCACGCAGGGCCGTCCGGCGACCCTCAAGGGCCGCGGCGGCAAGGGGACGTCCGAGATGGTCGTCGGCCGCAACCCGGTGGTGGAGGCGCTGCGCGAGGGCGTACCCGCGTCGACCCTGTACGTCCAGCAGTTCATCGACAACGACGAGCGCGTCCGCGAGGCGCTCCAGCTCGCGGCCGACCGCGGCGGCATCAACCTCATGGAGGCGCCCCGCCCCGAGCTGGACCGCATGACGAACGGCCTGAACCACCAGGGCCTCGTCCTCCAAGTCCCGCCGTACGAGTACGCCCACCCGGAGGACCTCGCCGCCGCCGCGTACGACATCGGCGAGGACCCCCTGATCGTCGCCCTCGACGGCGTGACGGACCCCCGCAACCTCGGCGCGGTCGTCCGCTCGGTCTCCGCGTTCGGCGGCCACGGCGTCGTCGTCCCGGAGCGCCGCGCGGCCGGTATGACGGCCGGTGCGTGGAAGACCTCGGCGGGCACGGCCGCCCGCACGCCGGTCGCCCGCGCGACCAACCTGACCCGCGCCCTGGAGTCCTACAAGAAGGCTGGCATCACCGTCGTCGGTCTCGCGGCGGACGGCGAGGCCGAGGTCGGCTCCCTGGCCGCCCTGGAGGGCCCGGTCGTCATCGTCGTCGGCAGCGAGGGCAAGGGGCTGTCGCGGCTCGTCGGTGAGACCTGCGACGTACGGGTACGGATCCCGATGCCGGGCGGGGCGGAGTCGCTCAACGCCGGTGTGGCGGCGGGGATCGTGCTGTACGAGGTGGCGCGCCGTAGGGGGTGACCCTGTCACTCGTACGGGGTAGTCCTGGGGTTTGACGGGGTCCGGACACATCCGCCAAGTCAAAGCAGTGTCCTAAACACTAGTCACTCGGTTAGATGAGTGTGGACACCAGAACACCCCGTACACCCGCGGGGGACCGCCAGTCGGGATTCGCCTCAGGACTCGACGACGGTCCCGCACTGAGCATGGTGAAGGTGCCGAGCGATCCGGCGCAGGTCATCGTCACGCACGCCTCCTTCCGCGTACAGCTCGGCGCGTCGGCGCGCAGTCAATCCCCGCGTGTCGCACGGCACTTGGGCACCGGCGGGGACACCTCCCGGGTGCCTGCCGCGAACGCGAGCACGGCCGCGGGCGCGGGTGCTCCCCGGCGCCGGGCCGTCGTGTGGAGCGGCCACTCCGCTCCGGACGACACCGGCGCGCACCGCCTCCTCCAGGCGGTCCGCGCCGGCAGCGTGGGCCACGCCGAACCGGCCCCCGCCGACGCGGGCGCGACCCAGGTCATCCCCCGCGTCGAGGTCGAGGACCTCGCCGAGCGGACGATGGAGACCCCGCTCGTCGGCGCCCAACGCACCCGTGACAACCGGCTGTTGCCGAACATGCGGGCCGTCGACAGCGTCTACGACGAGCCGGGCTACGCGACGCCGCCGGCGTACGACGAGTACGAGCCGCCCCGCGAACGCGCCCCCGGCGACCCCGCGCGGCACGCCTACTACCCCGGCCGGCGGCTCAACCTCGGCGTCGTCCTGCTCCCGCTGCGCATCTTCCTCGGCTTCCTCGCGGCGTACGCGGGGATGGGCAAGCTGTGCGACCCCGTCTACTTCGACGGCGGCAAGCGGGGCTCGATGGTGAAGTGGCTGAACACGCTGCACCCGTGGGAAGTGGCTGAGCCACTGCGCCAGTTCGCTCTGCACCACCCCGTCGGCTCCGGCCTCGTCATCGCCTTCCTCCAGGTCGTCGTCGGCGTCCTGACGATCCTCGGCTGCTGGCAGCGGGTCGCCGCCGCGGTGGGCGCGCTGCTGTCGGCCGCGCTGATCGTCACCGTCAGCTGGAAGACCGTCCCCGTCTACGACACCCCCGACATCATCAACCTCGCCGCCTGGTCCCCGCTGATCATCGCGGGCGCCCCGGTCTACTCCGTCGACGGCCGCCTGGCCTCCGCCGCCTGGCGCCGGCTCGGTCCGCGCGCGCCCCTGTGGCAGCTCCGCCGCTACACCCTCCGCCGTGGCGCCCTGGTCACCGCCATCGTCGTCGGCCTCACCCTGCTCTTCGGCTCCCTCCTCGGCGCGGCCGTCCGCGACGCGGACCGCGTCGTCGTCCCCGGGCCCGGCGAGGCCCCGCGCAACGAGCTGCCGGGCTCCCCGCTGCCGAGCACGTCCGGCAAGGGGGAGCGGAAGGGCAAGCCGACCAAGGAGGCGTCCGCCTCGCCGTCCACGGAGGGGGCGACTTCGACGCCGACCAAGTCCCGGGAGTCGTCGCCGTCTTCCACGCGCGACTCGTCGACGTCCGGCTCTCCCAGCCAGACGCAGGGCACGAACAGCTCCTCCGACAAGGCTCCGTCCAAGGACACCTCTCCCGTCCAGGAGGCCCCGAGCACGTCGTCGTCCGGGCCGTCGTCGGGCGGGAGTTCGTCGAGCGGGTCGGGTGGGGAGTCGTCGGGTGGGGAGCAGAACTTGGTGGGAGGGTTGCTGGGGTAGGAGTCTTTTCCTGGTACGACCGATGGGGCCGCATGCTTGGACATGCGGCCCCATCGATGTTTTTAGGGGCGCGGGGAACTGCGCGAGCAACCACGACGGCGCCGCACCCGGCTACCTCCCCAAACCCCCCAACTCCTTAGCCGCCTCAGTCAGATCCTTGGCCGTATCGATAGCCCGCCAATACGCCCCCTGCGGCAACGGAAACCCGGCGAGCTTCAGATCGCGCGCCAGCTGGGGGAACGTCGTCCGCTCATGATCCCCCCGCTCCGGCAGGAGCCCCGCGAACTCGGGCGAGAACACATACACCCCGGCGTTGATCTCGAACGTGGACGGCGGCGACTCGATGAAGTCGGTGATGTGCCCGAACCCGTCGGTCTGCACGGCCCCCCACGGAATCCGGGGCCGAGCGAGCGCAAGGGTCGCCACAGCATCCCGCTCAGCGTGGAAGTCGGCCATCTCTCTCAGCGAGAACCGCGTCCAGATGTCCCCGTTCGTCGCGTACCAGGGCCGGTCGGGGTGCGGCAGCCGCGCCGCCGCGTACTTCAGCCCGCCCCCGCGCCCGAGCGGCTCGCTCTCGACGACGGTGGTGACGGAGACCGGCAGCTCCGTCTCGTCGAGCCACCGCTGGAGGACGTCCGCGAGGTGCCCGCAGGAGACGACGACGTCGGTCACACCCTCCTGCGCGAGCCAGTTGAGCTGGTGCCCGATGATCGGCGTGCCGGTGCCGGGGATCTCGACCATCGGTTTGGGCCGGTCGTCGGTGTACGGACGCAGCCGTGAGCCTTGGCCTCCGGCCAGGATGACGGCTTGCGTGGGACGTGACGCGGCGTGCGGGTGGGTCATGGACCGCACTGTACGAGACGGGGGTGTAGGGGGTGGGTGAGGGGGCGGTGTGAGGGGCGGGGTCTTGAACGCGGACCGGCCCCGGGGGCAGGTCCCCGGGGCCGGTTGCCGTCGGCGTCGTCGTCCGCGTCGTCATCGGCTGCTGTTGCCGGCTCTGTCGCCGGCCGCGCCGTCTCGCTCAGCCCGTGTGGGCCGCGAGGACGCCCGACGCGAACGACGTGTCGCAGACCGGGCGGGAGAAGGACTGGGCGCGGCTCGGGCCGTAGACGCGGACGGCGGCGCGGCCGAGGGCGCGGGCGATGGACGCGCAGTGCTTCGCGAGCGCCGGCTTGCCGTTGACCGCCTGCTGGAGGTGGGTCAGGGCGATGCCGGGGTCCTTCTGCTGAAGCTCCGTGAGGAGCTGGTCGCGCAGGACGTCCTGTGGGGCGCGGGCGGCGCTGCCACGGGGGGCGGAGACGTCGGACGCGGTGAGCACCGACTCCGACGGGTTCCCTGTCCAGTTGACCCGGGTCACCGCGAGGGTCCCGGAGAACACCATGAGGACGGGCAGGACAAAGGCGAGGGAGCGACCGATCCGGCGGGCGGGACCCCGGCCGCCGCGTCGCGTCCGCGTGGTGGTGTGCTCCACGGAGCGCTTCGAGTGCTTCACGCGACAGATGGTAGCGCCCAGTAATGATTTGGAGACATTTAGTCACCCGAATGGGCGACGATGAAGTGGCGGATATTGGGTAGTGGGTTGACACTCGCGACCTAAAAGTCACGATTGCCGGGGTTTTTCCGGTGCGCCGGAGGGGGTTCTTCCGGTGTACGGGAAAGGGCCCCGCAACCTCCCGGCTGCGGGGCCCTCCTCATGCCTGACGTCGTCAGGTCGTCCTCAGTCGGACAGGCGCGCGCCCGTCGAGGTGGAGAAGACGTGGGTCTCGCCCGCGCGCGGGACGACGGAGAGGGTGGAGCCCTTCTCCGGGACCTCACGGCCGCTGACCCGGACGACCAGGTCCTTCGACTCGTCGCCGACCTTGGCGGTGCCGTAGACGTAGGCGTCGGCGCCGAGTTCCTCGACGACGTTGACGGTGACCGCGAGGCCCTTGCCGGCCTCGGTGGTGACGTCGAAGTGCTCCGGGCGGACACCGACGGTGACCGTCTTGTCGGTCGTGCCGGAGAGGGCGTCGCGCTGGACCGGGACGACCGAGGCGCCGAACTTCACACCGCCGTCCGCGATCGGGACCTCCACGAGGTTCATCGCCGGGGAGCCGATGAAGCCGGCGACGAAGAGGTTCGCCGGGCGGTCGTACATGTTGCGCGGGGTGTCGACCTGCTGGAGCAGACCGTCCTTGAGGACGGCGACGCGGTCGCCCATCGTCATGGCCTCGACCTGGTCGTGGGTGACGTAGACGGTCGTGATGCCGAGGCGGCGCTGGAGGGACGCGATCTGCGTACGCGTCGAGACACGGAGCTTGGCGTCGAGGTTCGACAGCGGCTCGTCCATGAGGAAGACCTGCGGCTCGCGGACGATCGCGCGGCCCATCGCGACACGCTGGCGCTGACCGCCGGAGAGGGCCTTCGGCTTGCGGTCCAGGTACTCGGTGAGGTCGAGGATCTTCGCGGCTTCCTCGACCTTCGCGCGGATCTCCGCCTTCGGGACGCCGGCGATCTTCAGGGCGAAGCCCATGTTGTCGGCGACCGACATGTGCGGGTAGAGCGCGTAGTTCTGGAACACCATGGCGATGTCCCGGTCCTTGGGCGGCAGGTGCGTGACGTCGCGGTCGCCGATGCGGATGGCGCCGGCGTTGACGTCCTCAAGACCCGCGAGCATCCGCAGGGAGGTCGACTTTCCGCAGCCGGACGGGCCGACGAGGACCAGGAACTCCCCGTCCTCGATCTGGATGTCGAGCGCGTCGACGGCGGGCTTCTCGGAGCCCGGGTAGATCCGGGTCGCCTTGTCGAAAGACACAGTGGCCATGGGTGCTAGGCCCCCTTCTACCGGCAGGAACGTGCCGGACGATCCGTTGTAGGAAGGTGGTGGTGTAGTCCACGGGTGGACTGCCTCAGGACGCTACCTCGCGTTTCCCCCCATGTCAGCACCTGGGGGACTGTGAACTTCGCGGAAATTTTCGACAGGACGGCCTGGGGGCTTGGGTACACTGCACACGTCGCGTACGCGTTCTTGTACGCCATGCCTCCTTAGCTCAGCTGGCCAGAGCACCGCTCTTGTAAAGCGAAGGTCGTCGGTTCGAATCCGACAGGGGGCTCC
>DATCQX010000085.1:0-9682 GCA_036569285.1 Streptomyces sp. | reverse complement strand
GCGACCGGCCAGGTCGAGCACACGCTGCGCCAGGTCACGCCTGGCCGCTACGACGCCTACGAGGCACTCCTGCGCGCCCTCTCCACCCCCACCACCGGCCAGATCTGGATGCTCCTGTGGCACGGCCAGGCCGGCTCCCCGGACGCCCAGTACGGCTCCATGGAGGTGGACGGCCACGCCTACGCCCCGGCCGTCACCTCCGCCCAGGAACTCTCGGCCAGCGGCTGGAACCGCTCCTACGAGGTGGTGGACGGCCTCGACGCGGCCCGCACCCTCTACCCGGACCGCCACGGCCTGTGGCTGAACCCGCACGCGCCGGGCGGCGGCGTTGGCGTCCCCTGGGCGGACCTGCGCAGAATCGCCACCGGCCTGGACCGCCAGCCCCCCGGACCGCTGCGCCTGTCCGACCCGCAGGTCGAGCTCCCGCACTTCTACGCCCTTCTGGGGCAGAACGCCCACCGCACCCCCGCGATCCGCGCCCTGCGCCGCGCCTGGGTCCAGCCGGCCCTGGGCCAGCCGTATCTGTCGATCGGCCTGGACGTGTACGACACGTCCCCGCAGTCCGTGGACGCGGTACGCGCGATGATGCAGCAGTCGATCGGCGCCGTCCCGGACGGCCTGCCGGTGTCGACGGTCGCGATGACCGACGAGTACGACCCCGTCGTCCTGTGGATGCGCGCGAACGCGCGCCCGTTCTACGACCGTGAGGCACACGCCCCGGCGGCCGGTTACGGCTATCCGGCGACCCCCGGCGCGTACTGAATTGTCCTGACGCACCGTCATCTCAGGAAATCTGTTCGTCATATAAAACGCGGTTGATCTCCGCGCGTAGCGTGAACCCTAAAACGTTTCCTTGTCCCTTTTCTCTGAATTGAACCCGTCCGGCGGCTGTTACCCGCTGTTCGGATAACGGAATCCTTCGGTCGGCATCACGTTTGTGCATACTTTCGCCGTCAGATCTGGCGCGTGATCACGAACGCGTTGAAGACTCGCCTCCCATAAGACGCGAGTAAGGCCGGTCACCGCCGGCGGGAAGGGTCAGTGCACTGTGACCGCACCGATCGAGACCACCGGGTCGGAGGCCGGAGCACAGCCGGAAGCCGTGCTCGCCGGGGCCAAACAGAGTCAGATCGAAGGGCGTTCACTCACCCAGATCGCCTGGACCCGGTTCAAGCGCGACAAGCTGGCCGTGGCCGGCGGAATCGTCGTGGTCCTCCTCGTCCTCATGGCGATCCTCGCCAAGCCGATTGAGTCCATCTTCGGCCTCGACCCCAACGAGTTCCACCAGGACCTCATCGATCCGGCCATGCAGGCGCCCATCGGCGGCTGGGGCGGAATGAGCTGGGACCACCCGCTCGGTGTGGACCCCCAGTACGGCCGCGACATGCTCGCCCGCATCATCGACGGCTCCTGGGTCTCCCTGCTCGTCGCGGGCGGTGCGACCCTCCTGTCGGTGGTCATCGGCACCGTCCTCGGCGTCGTCGCCGGCTACTACGGCGGCTGGGTCGACTCGCTGATCAGCCGGGCGATGGACACCTTCCTCGCCTTCCCGCTGCTGCTCTTCGCCATCGCCATCTCGGCGTCGGTGCAGGACGGCTTCTTCGGGCTGAACGGGCTCCCGCTGCGGATCTGCGTCCTGATCTTCGTGATCGGCTTCTTCAGCTGGCCCTACATCGGCCGGATCGTGCGGGCCCAGACGATGACCCTGCGCAAGCGGGAGTTCGTCGAGGCCGCCCACAGTCTGGGGGCGCGTGGCCCGTACGTCCTCTTCCGGGAACTCCTCCCGAACCTCGTCGCGCCGATCCTCGTCTACTCGACGCTGATCATCCCGACGAACATCCTCTTCGAGGCGAGCCTCAGCTTCCTCGGAGTGGGCATCGCCCCGCCGCAGGCCTCGTGGGGCGGGATGCTCAGCAACGCCGTGGATCTCTACACCGCGGATCCGCAGTACATGTTCGTGCCCGGACTGGCGATCTTCATCACCGTCCTGGCGTTCAACCTGCTGGGTGACGGGCTGCGCGACGCACTCGACCCTCGCAGCAAGTGATCCACATCGACATGAGGGGGCTTTCCTCGGTGAAGACGAGAAGGGTGACCGCCGCTATCGCGTCGGTCCTGGCGATCTCGCTCGGCGCGTCCGCCTGCGGCGGAGACAGCGGCGGCGGCAGCTCGGCCAAAGGCAAGAAGGACGAGGGCCTGACCTCCATCGTCAATGCCTCGGACAAGAAGGGTGGCACCCTCAGCTTCGAGCACTCCGACGTGGCGGACTCCCTCGACCCGGGCAACACGTACTACGGCTGGGTGCAGAACTTCTCGCGCCTGTACGGCCGTACGCTCACGACGTTCAAGCCGGCCGCGGGCAAGGACGGCCTGACCGTCGTCCCCGACCTGGCCGAATCGCTCGGCAAGCCGAGCCCGGACGCCAAGACCTGGACGTACACGCTCCGCAAGGGCGTCAAGTTCCAGGACGGGACCCCGGTCACGTCCAAGGACGTCAAGTACGCCATCGAGCGCTCCAACTTCGCGCCCGAGGTGCTCTCCAACGGGCCGACGTACTTCAAGTCCTACCTGCTCGGCGGCGACAAGTACCAGGGCCCGTACAAGGACAAGAACCCGAACGGGCTCGCGTCCATCGAGACCCCGGACGCGCAGACGATCGTCTTCAAGCTGAAGCAGCCGTTCGCTGACTTCGACTACCTGGCGACCTTCTCGCAGACGGCCCCCGTGCCGGCCGCGAAGGACGACGGCGCCAAGTACGTCCAGCACATCGTCTCCTCGGGCCCCTACCAGTTCCAGTCCTACGAGGAGGGCCGCAGCGCCACCCTCGTGCGCAACCCGCAGTGGGACGCGAAGACGGACCCGAACCGCAAGGCCCTGCCGGACAAGATCACGATCAAGTTCAAGGTGAACGCGGTCACGATCGACAACGACCTGCTCGCCGACAAGGTCACCGCGGACGCGGCCGGCACCGGTGTCCAGGCGGCGACCCAGCCGAAGGTCCTCAAGGGCAAGTACGCCAACCAGACCGACAGCTCGTACGCCGGCGCGACCTCGTACATCGCGCTGAACCAGAACGTCGAGCCGTTCAACAACATCAACTGCCGCAAGGCCGTCCAGTACGGCATCGACAAGCAGTCGATCCAGGACGCCATCGGCGGCAGCCCCAAGGGTGACGTCGCGACCACGCTGCTTCCCCCGTCGGTCAACGGCTACACCAAGTTCGACACCTACCCGTCGGCCGGCAACAAGGGCGACGCGGCCAAGGTCAAGGAATTCCTCACCGCGTGCGGCAAGCCGAACGGCTTCAGCACGATCCTGACCGCCCGCTCCGACCGTCCCACCGAGGTCGCGCAGGCCACCGCCGTCCAGGCGTCGCTCAAGAAGTACGGCATCAACGTCGAGATCCGGCAGTTCCCGGCCGGCAAGTACTTCTCGAACTTCGCGGGTGTCCCGTCCTACGTCCACCAGCAGAAGCTCGGCATGCTGTCCATGGCGTGGGGCGCCGACTGGCCGACCGGCTTCGGCTTCCTCGACCAGATCGTCAACGGCTCCGCCATCAAGCCCTCGGGCGGCAACAACCTGATGGAGCTGAACGACCCGAAGATCAACGCCGCCCTGGCCGCCGCGATCGCCAACACCGACACCGCCGCCCGCACCAAGGCGTGGGGTGACATCGACAAGATGGTCATGGACACCGCCACGGTCGTCCCGACCATCTACCGCAAGAACCTGCTCTTCCGCCCGGCGTCCGCGACCAACGTCACGGTCACCCAGGCGTACCTGGGTATGTACGACTACCTGCTGATGGGCTCCTCCAAGTAGGAGCAGCGGAGCAGGCCGGAATTCTTCTCGAAAGGCAGGTGAAGGTTCCGGGTGGCGGGGACGGACACGCTTCGACCCCGCCGCCCGGAGCCGGACAGCTGTGGCTGCGTACATCATCCGGCGCGTATTCGGCGCCCTGGTACTGCTGCTGGTGGTCAGCGCAGTCACCTTCGCGATCTTCTTCCTGGTCCCCCGGCTCGGCGGACAGACCCCCGACCAACTCGCCGCGCAGTACGTCGGCAAGGACGTCAACCCCGACTCGGTCGCCGCGGTCAAGAAGAACCTGGGCTTCGACCAGCCCATCTACACCCAGTACTGGCACTTCATCAAGGCGCTGTTCGTCGGCGCCGACTACAAGTTCGGCCCGGACGCCACCCGCTGCGACGCGCCCTGCTTCGGCTACTCCTTCAAGAGCCACGTCGAGGTCTGGCCCCAGCTCACCGAGCGCATCCCGATCTCCTTCTCGCTCGCCGTGGGCGCCGCGGTGATCTGGCTGATCTTCGGTGTCACCACCGGCGTCATCTCCGCCCTGCGCAAGGGCAGCCCCGTCGACCGCATCTCGATGTTCATCGCGCTCATGGGCGTCTCCCTCCCGATCTTCTTCACCGGGCAGATCCTCAGCGCCCTGTTCGTGTACGAGATCCCCATCTGGGACTCCATCGAGTACGTGCCGTTCACCCAGAACCCGGCCGAGTGGGCCTGGCACCTCCTGCTGCCCTGGATCAGCCTCGCGTTCCTGTTCTCCGCGCTCTACGCCCGGCTCACCCGGGCGGGCATGCTGGAGACCATGGGCGAGGACTACATCCGCACGGCCCGCGCGAAGGGCCTCAAGGAGTCGACGGTCGTCACCAAGCACGGCCTGCGCGCCGCGCTCACCCCGATCGTCACCATCTTCGGCATGGACTTCGGCACCCTCGTCGGCACCGCCGTCCTCACCGAGACGGTCTTCTCCCTCCAGGGCATCGGCGCCTACTCCGTCCAGTCGATCCGGGACAACGACCTGCCCATCGTCATGGGCGTCACCCTGGTCGCCGCCTTCTTCATCGTCTTCTGCAACCTCGTCGTCGACCTGGTGTACGCAGCCATCGACCCCCGGGTGAGGTACTCGTGAGCAAGCTCGACAAATCGGCACCGGGGGAGCCGGTCAGCGAAGCGCCGGACGCTCCCGAGGACGCGTTCCTCTCGGTCCGCGACCTGAAGATCCACTTCAACACGGACGACGGTCTCGTCAAGTCCGTCGACGGCGTCAGCTTCGACGTCCGCAGGGGCCGCACCCTCGGCATCGTCGGCGAGTCCGGCTCCGGCAAGTCCGTCACCTCGCTCGGCCTCATGGGCCTGCACCGCACCGCCAAGAACGCCCGCGTCAGCGGTGAGGTCTGGCTGGACGGGCAGGAGTTGATCAGCGCCCGGCCCGACGAGGTGCGGCACCTGCGCGGCCGGAAGATGGCCATGATCTTCCAGGACCCGCTGTCCGCGATGCACCCCTACTACACGGTCGGCCAGCAGATCGTGGAGGCGTACCGGGTCCACCACCCGGTCACCAAGAAGGAAGCCCGCAAGCGCGCCGTCGAGATGCTCGACCGGGTCGGCATCCCCGAGCCCGACAAGCGCGTCGACGGCTATCCGCACGAGTTCTCCGGCGGTATGCGCCAGCGCGCGATGATCGCCATGGCGCTCGTCAACAACCCGGAACTCCTCATCGCCGACGAGCCGACCACCGCGCTCGACGTGACGGTCCAGGCGCAGATCCTCGACCTGATCCGCGACCTCCAGAAGGAGTTCGGCTCCGCCGTCATCATGATCACGCACGACCTCGGGGTCGTCGCGGAGATGGCCGACGACCTGCTCGTCATGTACGGCGGCCGGTGCGTGGAGCGCGGGTCCGCCGAGGACGTGTTCGCCGGGCCCCGGCACCCCTACACGTGGGGGCTGCTCGGCTCGATGCCGCGCCTCGACCGCGACGACACCGACCGCCTCATCCCGATCAAGGGCGCGCCGCCGTCCCTGATCAACATCCCGTCCGGCTGCGCCTTCAACCCCCGCTGCCCGTACGCGGACCTCCCCAAGGACAACGTCACCCGCACGGTCCGGCCCGAGCTGACCGAGGTCGGCGGCGGACACTGGGCCGCCTGCCATCTCGGGCAGGAGCAGCGGGAGCGGATCTGGAACGAAGAGATTGCGCCGAAGCTGTGACTGAGAAAACCGAGGCTGCGGCCGTCAAGGACGAGGCTCCCGAGGTCCTGCTGAAGGTCTCCGGCCTCCAGAAGCACTTCCCCATCCGCAAGGGGCTCCTCCAGCGCCAGACCGGTGCCGTGCGCGCCGTCGACGGCATCGACTTCGAGGTCCGCAAGGGGGAGACGCTCGGCGTCGTCGGCGAGTCCGGGTGCGGCAAGTCGACGATGGGCCGGCTCATCACGCGGCTCCTCGAACCGACCGGCGGGAGCGTGGAGTTCGAGGGCAAGGACATCACGCACCTGAGCGCCGGCGGGATGCGCCCGCTGCGCCGGGACGTCCAGATGATCTTCCAGGACCCGTACTCGTCGCTGAACCCCCGGCACACCATCGGGACGATCGTCAGCGCGCCGTTCAAGCTGCAGGGGGTGACCCCCGAAGGCGGCGTGAAGGCCGAGGTGCAGCGCCTGTTGTCGGTGGTCGGTCTCAACCCCGAGCACTACAACCGGTATCCGCACGAGTTCTCCGGCGGGCAGCGTCAACGTATCGGCATCGCCCGCGCGTTGGCCCTGAACCCCAAGCTGGTCGTGGCCGACGAGCCGGTCTCCGCGCTCGACGTCTCCATCCAGGCGCAGGTCGTGAACCTCCTCGACGACCTCCAGAGCGAGCTGGGCCTCACGTACGTCATCATCGCCCACGACCTCTCGGTGGTCCGCCACGTCTCGGACCGCATCGCCGTGATGTACCTGGGCAAGATCGTGGAACTGGCGGAGCGGGACCTGTTGTACAAGTCCCCGATGCACCCCTACACGAAGGCCCTGCTCTCGGCGGTCCCCATCCCGGACCCGAAGCGCCGAGGCGCCAAGAGCGAACGCATCTTCCTCCGGGGTGACGTCCCCTCCCCGATCTCCCCGCCGAGCGGCTGCCGCTTCCACACCCGCTGCTGGAAGGCCACGGAGATCTGCCGCACGACGGAACCCCCGCTGCTGGAGCTGATCCCGGGCCAGCAGGTGGCCTGCCACCACCCGGAGGCTGCTTCCGATGTGCGGCTACCGCCGCGTGGCGCGGACCAGGCGGTTCTGTTGCCCGAGGCGCAGGAAGCCGCGAAGCTCCTGCCCGCCGAGGTCCTGGCGGAGTCGGCGGAGACCTCGGCAGCTGTGGCTGCGATGGTCGAGGGCGCGGGGGGGACTCCGGATGTGGAGCCTTCGACGGACGCGCCGGACGCGGAAGCCGGTGGGGACGAGGCGGAAGCCGGCGGAGAGCCGAAGTCGTAGCTGAGCCAGGTTTTTCAGGGGCGCGGGGCGGAGTCGATCTGCGGCTCCGCCGCGCTGGGGGTACCTCCCTGCTCGAAGAGCTTGGGGGAGCGACCAGCCACAACGGTGCCGCACTCGCCAGGCGGCCAGCGGAGACTGGGGCGCCGGAGGCGGACGGCGAGGCGAAGCCGTAGCCGTTCAGGGGCGCGGGGAACTGCGCGACAAGCCACGACGGCGCCGCACCCGCCCGACGGCCTACTGAGGCACCCCCTTAGGCGCACGGCCCCCGCCCACCCCCCTCACAACTTGGCAAAGTCATGAACATGTCCACCCGCCGGCGGGCAAGATCACCCTTGTCCAACACACCGCGCGAAAGGGACGACCATGGCACTCTCCCGTTCGGCATGGGCAGCCACCGCAGTCGCGGCAGCAGCCACCCTCTTCGTCGTCGCAGCCTCTCCGGCCCCCACCCCCGGAGGGGACGGCATAGGCGACACGTACTTCCCCCAGTTGGGCAACGGCGGCTACGACGCCCTGCATTACGACCTCGGCGTCGCGTACAACCCTGACACCGACCGCCTGGACGGCACGACGACCCTCACCGCCAGAGCGACGCAGAACCTCTCCGCGTTCGACCTGGACCTCCAGAAGCTGGAGGTCACCAAGGTCGAAGTGAACGGAAAGCGCGCGGAGTTCACGAGGTCGGGTGACGAGATCACGGTGACGCCCCGTCAATTCCTGCACAAGGGGCGGAACTTCAAGGTGACCGTCGTCTACGGCGGCGTACCCGAACCCCTCGGCGGCCCCATAGTCTTCGGCTCGGACTACGGCTGGATGAAGACGACGGACGGCGTCTTCGTCGCCTGCGAACCGAACGCCGCGTCGACCTGGTTCCCCTCCAGCGACCACCCCTCGGACAAGGCGACGTACGACATCCGCATCCGAACCCCCAAGGGACTGACGGCGGTTGCGAACGGCCGCCTGGTCTCGACGTTCGACAAGGGCGACTCGACGTACACGCACTGGCGCGAGACGAAGCCGATGGCGACCTACCTCGCGACGGCGACGATCGGCAAGTTCGACGTGCGGACGGGCACGACCCCCGGCGGCACCCCCATCTACGTGGCGATCGACCCCGTCCTCGCGAACAGCAACAACGTCGACGTGTACGGCGTCACCGCCGCCGCCACCGACTACTGGTCCCAGGTGTTCGGCCCCTACCCCTTCGAGGAGACCGGCGCGATCGTCGACGACATGCCGCAGGCGGGCTTCTCCCTGGAGGTCCAGAGCAAGCCGGTCTACTCCGCCGTCCGCAGCGAGTCGACGATCGTCCACGAACTGGCCCACCAGTGGTTCGGGGACTCGGTGAGCGTGGAGAGGTGGAAGGACATCTGGCTGAACGAGGGCTTCGCGACGTACAGCCAGTGGCTGTGGGACGAGCACAAGGGCACCCGCACCGCGCACGACGCGTTCCTCGCCGGCTACAACTCCCGCCCCTCGACGAGCTCGTTCTGGCAGACCACCGTCGGCGACCCGCAGCGCGACACGATGTTCGCCTCGGCCGTCTACCAGCGCGGCGCGATGACCCTCCAGGTCCTGCGCGAACGCATCGGCGACACCGCGTTCTTCAAGCTCCTGCCGGAGTGGACGAAGCTCCACCGCTACGGCAACGCGAACACGAGCGAGTTCATCGGCCTCGCGGAGAAGGTGTCGGGGCAGCAACTCGACGACCTCTTCACCACGTGGCTCTTCACCACAGGGAAACCGGCCCTCTAGCCCTTGCATAACAAGGAGTACGCCCGCACATAAGGAAGAATGTGCGGGTGCTTCAGCAAATCTTCAGCCCTTCCGTCCAGCACACCCTCGACCTGGCCGGCATCTTCGTCTTCGCGCTCTCGGGCGCCCTGCTGGCCGTCCGCAAGAACTTCGACGTCTTCGGCATCGCCGTCCTCGCCGAGGTCACCGCGCTGGGCGGAGGGCTGTTCCGGGATCTGGTGATCGGCGCGGTCCCGCCGGCGGCCTTCACGGACCTCGGCTACTTCCTCACCCCGCTGATCGCCGCCCTCCTGGTCGTCTTCCTCCACCCCGAGGTGGAGCGCATCCAGAACGCGGTGAACGTCTTCGACGCGGCGGGCCTCGGTCTGTTCTGCGTGACGGGGACGACGAAGGCGTACGACCACGGCCTCGGCCTCACCGCGTCCGCCACCCTGGGCCTCGCGACCGGCGTCGGCGGCGGTGTCCTGCGGGACGTCCTCGCCAACGAGGTCCCCTCACTGCTGCGCTGGGACCGTGACCTGTACGCGGTGCCGGCGATGGTCGGCGCGACGATGGTCGTCCTCTGTATCCACTACGACGCCCTCACCCCGCTGACCAGCGGTCTCGCCGCCGTCACCGCGTTCGTGCTGCGGCTGCTCGCGATGCGGTTCCACTGGCGG
>DATCQX010000084.1:0-2185 GCA_036569285.1 Streptomyces sp. | reverse complement strand
ACCCGGACCGCTTCCAGCTGGTGACGGCGCTGTCGCGGGAGGAACAGCAGGCGGGCCTGCCGTCCGGACGCCTCGACCGCGACCGTCTGACGACACTGCTCCCGGCGCTGCTCCCGGTGGATGCGGTGGCGGGCTGGCTGGTTGCTGTCGGTGGGACGGCTTGTCGGGGTTCTGGAGCGGGCGGTTGCGGGTGGGACGGCTTGTCGGGTCAGCTCGGCGGCACGCTTGAGCGGGTGGTTGCGGGTGGGGGGGTGGCGGCTTGGTGGGGTGGCTTGTCGGGAGTGGGAGCAGACGCCTGTTGTGGGTGGGAGCGCTGCCCGTGGGATGGCCTGTCGGGTGGAGCAGGCGGTTGTTGTGGTCACGTGGCGGAGCCGTGGATCAGCGCAGTTCCGCGCCCCTGGAGGGGCCTCGTCCTCAAGCTCCCCCCGGTGCCGGTCAGTTTGTCGGGGCCGTGCTCTCCAGGGCCGGGGTGGGGAAGGTGTCGTCCCTCGGGGGGATGTTTTTGTGGGCGTCCTCGAAGGCGGCGGTCCTGAGGGGGGCCGGCTCCTTGAAGGTCGCCTCTCTTCCCAGGGGGCGTTCCATCGCTGCGCGGAAGCGGGCGTAGCCGTCCAGTTCGGGGCCGTCGCCGCGGGATTTCCGGGTGCGGTTGGACCAGGTGCCCCAGAGGCCCGCACCGATTGCTGCCACCAGCGGGATTCCCAACCAGGCGAGCGCCCCCATTGCCGACCTCCCGACCCCTACGAGCCACCACGAACTGACTGATCAGCAGATTAACGATCAGCACTGACAACGCTCACGCGGGGCCGCCGGTTACGCAACCGGAGAGGCGTGAGGGACACCGCCCTACACCCCGACCCATTCATCCGTCCCGTCCGAGAACACCTGCCGCTTCCAGATCGGCACCTCCGCCTTGAGGTCGTCGATCAGCTTCCGGCAAGCCGCGAACGCCTCGGCGCGATGCGCGCAGGAGACGGCGACGACGACGGCGAGGTCGCCGATCCGGAGGTCGCCGACTCGGTGGACGGCGGCGAGGGCACGGACCGGGAAGTCGGCGATGACCTTTTCGGCGACGCGGCGGATCTCGGACTCGGCGGTGGGGTGGGCGGAGTAGCCGAGGGAGCGCACGCCGGTGTTGTTGTCGTGGTCGCGGACGGTGCCGACGAAGAGGGCGATGCCGCCGGCGGAGGGGTCGCCGACCGCGCGGAAGACCTCGTCGAGGGAGAGGGGGGACTCGCGGACGGCGATCAGCTTGACCGGGTCGTGCGCGGCGGCTTCCCCGGGGTGGTCGTGTGAGACATCAGCCATGCCTCCATGGTCCCCCATGCCCGTTGTCAGAGGCGTCCCGTACTGTCGTGCCATGCCACGCCGCACGGCGACGATGCTCGCCTCGACCCTGATGCTGATCGCCCTCCTGTGTGTGGGGCTGCTCATCCCGGTGCCGTACTCGGAGATGTCACCGGGCCCGACGGTGAACACCCTGGGGGACCACGGCGGCGAGCCGGTGCTCCAGATCTCGGGCCGCAAGACGTACCCGACGACCGGTCACCTGAACATGACGACGGTCAGGGTGACCAGCGCCGACTACCGGATGAACCTCGTCGAGGCCGTCTACGGCTGGCTCGCGCACGACAACAAGGTCGTCCCGCACGACACGCTCTACCCCGACGGCAAGACGGAAGAGCAGTCGACGCAGGAGAACGCCGAGGAGTTCAGCCAGTCCCAGGAGAGCGCGAAGGTGGCGGCGCTGAAGGAACTGGGCATCCCGGTGTCGTCGTGGGTCATCGTCTCGACGGTCGTGAAGGGCTCCCCCTCGGAGGGCAAACTGCACGCCGGGGACGTCATCAAGGCGGTGGACGGGAGAGCCGTCAAGGAGCCCGGGGACGTCGCGAAGCTGGTGACCAGGCACACGCCGGGGCAGGACGTCGTCTTCACGATCGTCCCGGCCAAGGCGCAGCAGGCCGCGGAGAAGGCCGGGAAGACGGCGACGGCCACCGAGGACGTCACCATCAGGACGGCCGCCTCGGACGACACCGGCCAGAAGCGGGCCATCGTCGGGATCTCCGCGGGGACCGACCACACGTTCCCCTTCAGCATCGACATCAAACTCGCGGACGTCGGCGGCCCCAGCGCCGGTCTGATGTTCGCCCTCGGGATCTACGACAAGCTCACCCCGGGCAGCCTCACG
>DATCQX010000083.1:0-3920 GCA_036569285.1 Streptomyces sp. | reverse complement strand
TACATCACGGAGGCCCTCGACGTCCTCGGCGTCGAGCGGATCGACCACGGGCTGCGCTGCATGGAGGACCCGGCGCTGGTGGAGCGGCTCGTGCGCGACCGGGTCCCGCTGACGCTGTGCCCGCTGTCCAACGTACGGCTGAGGGCCGTCGACACCCTCGCCGACCACCCCCTCCCCGCGATGCTGGACGCCGGCCTGCTGTGCACGGTCAACTCCGACGACCCCGCGTACTTCGGGGGCTACGCGGGCGACAACTTCGACGCGGTGCGCGCCGAACTCGGCCTGAAGCAGGAGCAGTTGCGCGAGCTGGCCCGCAACTCCTTCGTCGCGTCGTTCCTGGACGACGACGAGGAGCTGCGGACGCGGTACCTCGCCGAGGTCGAGGCGTACGTGTTCTAGCCCCCGGGGGCCCTGTCCACCAGGATGTCGATGGTCGACCGACCGCCGGACAGGGAGATGACCAGGTGGACCTCACGATCACCGACGTACGCCTCACGCCGATCCTCGTCGCGGACCCGCCGCTGCTGAACACGCAGGGCGTGCACCAGCCGTACACGCCCCGCCTGATCGTCGAGGTCGTCACGGCGGACGGGGTCACCGGGCTCGGGGAGACCTACGGGGACACCAAGTACCTGGAGCTGGCGCGGCCGTTCGCGCAAAGGCTCGTCGGGCGGTCCGTCGCCGATCACAACGGGCTGTTCACGGTGGCGAACGGGGTGGACGTCGACCGGGCACAGGTCGTCGGCCAGGTGGACGTCGGCGGGCTGAGAGGCGTGCAGACCGCCGACAAGCTGCGGCTGTCCGTCGTCTCCGGCTTCGAGGTCGCCTGTCTCGACGCGCTCGGCAAGGCGCTCGGGCTGCCCGTGCACGCGCTGCTCGGCGGGAAGGTCCGGGACGCCGTCGAGTACAGCGCGTACCTGTTCTACAAGTGGGCGGAGCATCCGCAGGGCGTGGCGGCCGAGCGGGACGGCTGGGGGGCCGCCCTCGACCCCGCCGGGATCGTCGAGCAGGCGCGGACGTTCACCGAGCGGTACGGGTTCACGTCGTACAAGCTCAAGGGCGGCGTCTTTCCGCCGGAGCAGGAGATCGCCGCCGTCCGCGCGCTCGCCGAGGCGTTCCCCGGACGGCCGCTGCGGCTCGACCCCAACGGGGCGTGGTCCGTCGAGACGGCGCTGACGGTCGCCAAGGAACTCGGTGACGTCCTGGAGTACCTGGAGGACCCCGCGCTCGGCACCGACGCCATGGCCGAGATCGCCGCGCGGACGGACGTGCCGCTCGCGACGAACATGTGCGTCACCACGTTCGCCGAGATCCCGGACGCGTTCACGCGGGGCGCCGTCCAGGTCGTCCTCTCCGACCACCACTACTGGGGCGGCCTGCGCAACACCCAGCGGCTCGCCGCGATCTGCCGGACGTTCGGCGTCGGCGTCTCCATGCACTCCAACACCCACCTCGGCATCTCCCTGGCCGCGATGACCCACGTCGCCTCCACCGTCCCCGGCCTCCACCACGCCTGCGACTCCCACTACCCCTGGCAGTCCGAGGACGTCCTCACCGAACGCCTCACCTTCGACGCCGGCCGGGTACCGGTCACCGACACGCCCGGCCTCGGCGTCACCCTCGACCCCGAGCGGCTGGCCCTGCTGCATCGGCGGTGGCTCGACGACGACGGCGCTCTCCGTGACCGTGATGACGCCGCCGCGATGCGGATGGTTGAGCCGGGGTGGGAGACGCCGTCGGTGCCGCGCTGGTGAGGGTTTTTCGAGGCGGTACGCACGCGTGGGGGCGCGTTTGGCCATCGCCGGGCACGCGTTGCGTGGAGGCGCCCTGAGCCAAGGCACAAGGGCACCGCGAGAATCGTCCCCGGCCCTGTTGTGGACCGTGTTGTCAGTGGGGTGGTGCACACTGGCCGAATCGGCACACCCGCGAGGACGCGCCGCCGTCAGGGGCGGACCCGGGATGCGGGGTGCTGGATCGGCACCACTCGCAGGGAGCGCACCGTGAGCCCGTCCGACGCGTCGGCAGGAGAGACCGTACCGAGGAGCAAGAGCCGTGGGGTCCGGCAGTGTCCGGTGGACCCGCTGGCCGCTGTACGGAGGGTCGATGATCCGGCGTGCGATGTGTACCTGACCGGGACCGTGTTCCTGGACATCATCTTCACCGGCCTGGACTCCGCGCCCGTGCGGGGCACCGAGTCCTGGGCCCGGGGCATGGGCTCCAGCCCCGGGGGCGTCGCCAACATGGCCACCGCCCTCGCCCGCCTCAACCTGCGGACGTCCCTCGCGGCGGCCTTCGGCGACGACCACTACGGCGAGTACTGCTGGGACGCGCTGGAACAGGGCGAGGGCATCGACCTCAGCCCCTCCCGCACGGTCCCCGGCTGGCACTCCCCGGTGACCGTCTCGATGGCGTACGAGGGCGAGCGCACGATGGTCTCCCACGGCCACGCCGCGCCCCCCGAGGAGCCCCGCCCCGACTCCCCGCCGTCCGCGCGCGCGGCGGTCGCCTCCCTCACGCCCGGCAGACGCGAGCCGTGGATCGCGCAGGCCGCCTCGAAGGGGACCCGCATCTTCGGTGACGTCGGGTGGGACGACACCGGCGTGTGGGATCTCGCGAGCCTCGCCGACCTGGAGCACTGCGAGGCGTTCCTCCCGAACGCGGAGGAGGCGATGCGGTACACGCGCACGGACTGCCCCCGCAAGGCCGCCCACGCCCTCACCGAGCACGTTCCGCTCGCGGTCGTCACGCTGGGCGCGCAGGGCGCGTACGCGGTCGACCGGCGGACCGGCGAGACCGCCGAGGTCCCCGCCATCGCCGTCGAGGCCCTCGACCCCACCGGCGCGGGGGACGTCTTCGTCGCCGGTTTCGTCACCGGCACCCTCGCCGGCTGGCCCCTCGCCGACCGCCTCGCCTTCGCCGGCCTCACCGCCGCCCTCTCCGTCCAGGAATTCGGCGGCTCCCTCTCCGCCCCCGGCTGGGCCGAGATCGCCGCGTGGTGGCGCAAGGTGCAGTCCGTCGAGGGCCAGGACCCCGAGGCGCTGCGCCGGTACGCGTTCCTCGCGCAGCTGCTGCCGGGCGGTGCGGTGCGGCCGTGGCCGCTGCGGAGGGCTGTGCCGACGATCGGGTTCAGACGCTCGGCGTGAACGAGGCGCCGCGTGCCCCAGTGCGCGCCCGGTTTCCGGGGACCCCCGGCCCGTGCGGGGGCGCCGCAGGTTCGGACCCTCGGTGGATCCCGCGCCGCGCGCCCGCGCGCCGGGATCACCTAGGAACGTTCCTAGGTGATCCCGCCCCCCGGAGGGCGCTGTACGCCCATAAGAAAAGCCCTTCGGTGATGTCAGTGGCAGGGCGTAGTCTTGAAATCGCCAGGCCGCCCTTGTGGCAGGCGAGACGCGTTCGGGAGGACGTAGAGGCCCTGCGGGCCGGATTATGACGCAGACACCCACAGCCCAGACCCCCGCGCAGGGGAAGGCGAGAGCACAGTTCACGGTCCCCGCCCAGCACCCGATGGTGGCTTTGCTCGGTTCCGGCGACTCCCTCCTGCGCGTGATCGAGAGGGCCTTCCCGGCGGCCGACATCCATGTCCGGGGCAACGAGATCAGCGCGGTCGGCGACGCGAGAGAAGTCGCCCTGATCCAGCGCCTGTTCGACGAGATGATGCTGGTGCTCCGCACCGGGCAGCCGATGACGGAGGACGCAGTGGAACGCTCGATCGCCATGCTGCGGGCGAGTGAGAACGGGACGAACGACGGCCAGGAGACCCCGGCCGAAGTGCTCACACAGAACATCCTGTCCTCGCGCGGTCGCACCATCCGCCCCAAGACCCTCAACCAGAAGCGCTACGTCGACGCCATCGACAAGCACACCATCGTCTTCGGCATCGGCCCCGCCGGCACCGGCAAGACCTACCTGGCCATGGCCAA
>DATCQX010000082.1:0-8865 GCA_036569285.1 Streptomyces sp. | reverse complement strand
CGAGACGGCGCCGTTCGTCGAGGCCGTCAAGCGTGTGGCTCTTGTGGCTGAGCGGAACACTCCGGTGCGGCTGAGTTTTGAACAGGGTGTGCTCATCCTGGAGGCCGGGTCGAGTGACGATGCACAGGCTGTGGAGCGGGTCGACGCGCAGCTTGAGGGGGATGACATCTCGATCGCCTTCAACCCGACGTTCCTGTTGGACGGGTTGAGCGCGATCGACTCGCCGGTGGCGCAGTTGTCGTTCACGACGTCTACGAAGCCTGCGTTGCTGAGTGGGAAACCCGCGCTCGATGCCGAGGCCGATGAGGCGTACAAGTACCTGATCATGCCGGTGCGGCTGAGCGGCTGAGGTACGGCTGAGCGCCGTTGTGGCTGGGGTGGGGGCGTTTCGCTCACCCGCGCTTGCGGGGTGCCGCTGCGCCCACCCGTGCCGCCCCTAGCGGCACGACTGCCCGCAGCTACGCAGGGTGGGTGGGAAAGTGCGGCACGACTGCGCGCAGCTGAGTAGCTGCGGGTGGGAGGGTGCGGCTCGGCTTCCCCTCAGCTAAGAGGGGCCCCACACGTGAGCGCTTATGCCCACATCTGTGCGCAAGCACCCGGGTTTAGGCTCATGCGTGGCGCGTCAGCGCCCCTCATGCCCCACCGCAACCTAAGGAACCACTGATGCAGCTCGGTCTCGTCGGACTCGGGAAGATGGGCGGCAATATGCGCGAGCGGATTCGCCGCGCGGGCCACACTGTCGTCGGGTATGACCGGAATCCGGATCTGGCGGACGTCCACAGCCTCAAGGAGCTTGTGGACACTCTCCAGGCGCCGCGCGTCGTGTGGGTGATGGTCCCGGCGGGGGCGCCCACGCAGGCCACCGTCGACGAGCTGGCCGAGTTGCTGGAGCCGGGGGACGTCGTCGTGGACGGCGGGAACTCTCGGTGGACCGATGACGAGAAGCACGCCGAGGAACTGGCCGCCAAGGGCGTCGGGTTCGTCGACTGCGGGGTCTCCGGCGGGGTGTGGGGGCTCAGCAACGGGTACGCGCTGATGTACGGCGGGGACGCCGACGACATCGCCAAGGTGCAGCCGATCTTCGACGCGCTGAAGCCCGAGGGCGACTTCGGCTCCGTCCACGCCGGCAAGGTCGGCGCGGGGCACTTCGCGAAGATGGTCCACAACGGCATCGAGTACGCGATGATGCAGGCGTACGCCGAGGGCTGGGAGCTGCTGGAGAAGGTCGACTCCGTCACCGACGTACGCGAGGTCTTCCGGTCGTGGCAGGAGGGGACGGTCATCCGCTCCTGGCTGCTGGACCTCGCCGTGAACGCCCTGGACGAGGACGAGCACCTCGACAAGCTGCGCGGCTACGCCCAGGACTCCGGTGAGGGCCGCTGGACCGTGGAGGCCGCCATCGACCACGCCGTCCCGCTGCCCGCGATCACCGCCTCGCTGTTCGCGCGGTTCGCGTCCCGGCAGGACGACTCGCCGCAGATGAAGATGATCGCGGCACTGCGCAACCAGTTCGGCGGCCACGCCGTCGAGTCCAAGTAACACCCTGCGAGAGGTCGGCCATGCACGTCACGCATCTGTCGCTGGCCGACTTCCGTTCGTACGCCCGGGCCGAGGTCCCGCTCGACCCGGGCGTCACCGCGTTCGTGGGCCCCAACGGGCAGGGCAAGACGAACCTCGTCGAGGCCGTCGGCTACCTCGCGACCCTCGGCAGTCACCGCGTCTCCTCCGACGCCCCGCTCGTGCGCGCCGGCGCCGACCGGGCGGTCGTCCGCGCACAGGTCCGCCAGGGCGACCGGCAGCAGCTCGTCGAGCTGGAGCTGAACCCCGGCAAGGCGAACCGCGCGCGGATCAACCGTTCGAGCCAGGTCCGCCCCCGGGACGTCCTCGGCATTCTGCGGACCGTGCTGTTCGCGCCGGAGGACCTCGCGCTCGTCAAGGGGGATCCCGGTGAGCGGCGGCGGTTCCTGGACGAGCTGGTCACCGCGCGCTCCCCGAGGATGGCCGGCGTCCGCTCCGACTACGACCGTGTCCTCAAGCAGCGCAACACCCTTCTCAAGTCGGCCGCCCTCGCGCGCCGGCACGGCGGCCGGTCCATGGACCTGTCCACCCTCGACGTCTGGGACCAGCACCTCGCGCGCGCGGGCGCCGAACTCCTCGTCCAGCGTCTCGACCTGATCGCCGCGCTCCAGCCGCTCGCCGACAAGGCGTACGAGCAGCTCGCTCCCGGCGGCGGGCCGGTCGCCCTGGAGTACAAGCCGTCCGCCCCCGGTGAGGCGCACACCCGCGAGGAGCTGTACGAGCAGCTGATGGCCACCCTCGCGGAGGCCCGCAAGCAGGAGATCGAGCGGGGCGTCACGCTCGTCGGCCCGCACCGCGACGATCTCCTTCTCCACCTCGGCCGGCTTCCTGCCAAGGGCTACGCCTCCCACGGCGAGTCCTGGTCCTACGCGCTCGCCCTGCGCCTCGCCTCCTACGACCTGCTGCGCGCCGAGGGGAACGAGCCGGTGCTCGTCCTCGACGACGTCTTCGCCGAACTGGACGCCCGCCGGCGTGAAAGGCTGGCGGAGCTGGTGGCTCCCGGCGAGCAGGTACTGGTGACGGCCGCGGTGGACGACGACGTACCTGGCGTTCTGGTCGGGACGCGGTTCTCGGTCTCGGACGGGCAGGTGGAGCGGGTATGAGTACCGACGAACGGCGCGGACCGGAAGTTCCCGGCACACCGGCCAAACCCGCCCCCTCGAAAGAACTCTCCGGCGTCGACCTCGCCCGCGTAGCCCTCAAGGCCGCCCGCGAACAGGCACGCGCGCGGGGAGACGCCGCCCTCCAGAAGAAGCAGAAGGGCCGCGGCCCGGGCCTGCGCTCCGGCGCCCGCGCGGACGGCCGCGACCCCATGGCCCTCGGCGCCGCGATCAACCGCCTGCTGAACGAACGCGGCTGGGAGACCCCCGCCGCCGTCGGCGGCGTGATGGGCCGCTGGCCCGAGATCGTCGGCGAGGACCTCGCCAAGCACTGCGTCCCCCAGCGGTACGACGAGGACGAACGGGTCCTGGTCGTGCAGTGCGACTCGACGGCGTGGGCGACCCAGCTGCGCCACCTCGCCCCCACCCTCGTCGCCCGCCTCAACGCGGACCTGGGCCACGGCACCGTCCGGATGATCAAGGTCCTCAATCCCGGCGGCCCGCCCCGCCGGTACGGCCCGCTGCGGGCCCCCGGGAGCACCGGCCCCGGCGACACCTACGGGTGACATACCTCACTCTCACCTGATCTGGACGAGATGTGCCCCGTGTCTCGTCCGGAATCGCCGTGATCCTCGCCGCCGTGTCCCGCATGTGTGCGGACCCTCCCGAACTGCCTTGTTCCGCCGATGGAATACACCGTGCGCAGCGGCGAATCCGTACCTGACTCGCCGGTAGCCAAGGGTTGACAGCCGGAAGCGCTGAGTGCCGCCGTGAGCCTCTTGGGCCCCCCGTCCGTATATCGGGAGTCCTGAGAGGCGGGTTGAGGGCGGCACATGCGGACTCAGGTACCGGCAAACCCCCATCACTGTCGGTGCTACCGGTAGACTGGAAGCCAATCCCGCCCCAAACGTGGGGACCGCCCGGGACAAGCTGAGCAACGCTGATCAAGGCTTACCAACGCAACATGCCGCAGCCGCTCCGGCAACCTGCCCAGGAGTCTGGCTCGTGCTGTGCCAGAAAGGGCGCTTCGTGGCCGATTCCGGCAACCCCAACGAGAACAACCCGTCCACCGGCACGGGCGCGAACGGCGAGGTCACCGCCTCGTACGACGCCAGTGCCATCACCGTCCTCGAAGGGCTGGACGCGGTCCGCAAGCGGCCCGGTATGTACATCGGCTCGACCGGTGAGCGCGGTCTGCACCACCTGGTCTACGAGGTCGTGGACAACGCGGTCGACGAGGCCCTGGCCGGCCACGCGGACACCATCGACGTCACGATCCTCGCCGACGGCGGGGTGCGCGTGATCGACAACGGCCGAGGCATCCCGGTCGGCATCGTGCCGTCCGAGGGCAAGCCGGCCGTCGAGGTCGTGCTCACCGTCCTGCACGCGGGCGGCAAGTTCGGCGGCGGCGGCTACGCGGTCTCCGGCGGTCTGCACGGCGTCGGCGTGTCCGTCGTCAACGCGCTGTCGAGCCGGGTCTCCGTCGAGATCCGCACGGACGGCCACCGCTGGACGCAGGACTACAAGCTCGGTGCCCCGACGGCCCCGCTCGCGCAGCACGAGGAGACGCGCGAGACCGGCACGTCGGTCAGCTTCTGGGCGGACCCGGACATCTTCGAGACGACCGTCTACTCCTTCGAGACGCTCTCGCGGCGCTTCCAGGAGATGGCCTTCCTCAACAAGGGCCTGACGATCAAACTCACCGACGAGCGCGAGTCGGCGAAGGCGACGGCCGGGGCGGACGAGGCGGGTACGGACGAGAAGGCCGAGGTCAAGACGGTCACGTACCGCTATGACGGCGGCATCGTCGACTTCGTGAAGTACCTCAACTCCCGCAAGGGCGAGCCGGTGCACGCCACGATCATCGACCTGGAGGCGGAGGACAAGGACAAGGCCCTCTCCCTCGAAGTCGCGATGCAGTGGAACAGCGGCTACAGCGAGGGCGTCTACTCCTTCGCGAACATCATCCACACGCACGAGGGCGGCACCCACGAAGAGGGCTTCCGCGCGGCGCTCACGAACCTGATCAACAAGTACGCGCGCGACAAGAAGCTGCTGCGCGAGAAGGACGACAACCTCACGGGTGACGACATCCGCGAGGGGTTGACGGCGATCATCTCGGTCAAGCTCAGCGAGCCGCAGTTCGAGGGGCAGACGAAGACCAAGCTGGGCAACACGGAGGCGAAGACCTTCGTCCAGAAGGCCGTCTACGAGCACCTGAACGACTGGCTGGACCGCAACCCGGTCGAGGCCGCCGACATCGTCCGCAAGGGCATCCAGGCGGCCACCGCGCGCGTGGCGGCCCGTAAGGCGCGCGACCTGACGCGCCGCAAGGGGCTGCTGGAGTCGGCGTCGCTGCCGGGCAAGCTGTCCGACTGCCAGTCGAACGACCCCACCAAGTGCGAGATCTTCATCGTCGAGGGTGACTCCGCCGGCGGCTCGGCCAAGTCGGGCCGGAACCCGCAGTACCAGGCGATCCTCCCGATCCGCGGCAAGATCCTGAACGTCGAGAAGGCGAGGATCGACAAGATCCTCCAGAACCAGGAGATCCAGGCGCTGATCTCCGCGTTCGGCACCGGCGTGCACGAGGACTTCGACATCTCGAAGCTCCGCTATCACAAGATCATCCTGATGGCGGACGCCGATGTCGACGGCCAGCACATCAACACCCTGCTGCTGACGTTCCTGTTCCGCTTCATGCGCCCCCTGGTCGAGGCCGGGCACGTCTTCCTGTCCCGTCCCCCGCTGTACAAGATCAAGTGGGGCCGTGAGGACATCGAGTACGCCTACTCCGACCGCGAGCGCGACGCGCTGCTGGAGATGGGCCGTCAGCGTGGCAAGCGGGTGCGCGAGGACTCGATCCAGCGCTTCAAGGGTCTCGGCGAGATGAACGCCGAGGAGCTGCGCGTGACGACCATGGACCAGGACCTGCGCGTCCTCGGCCAGGTCACGCTGGACGACGCCGCCCAGGCCGACGACCTCTTCTCCGTCCTCATGGGCGAGGACGTCGAGGCCCGCCGCGCGTTCATCCAGCGCAACGCCAAGGACGTCCGCTTCCTCGACATCTGAGTCGGTCTCAGCTGACCGCGACAGAAGGGATCTTCACCAGCAATGACCGACGAGAACACGCCAGAGGTTCCGGCGGAAGAGGGCACTGTGCGGATCGAGCCCGTCGGGCTCGAGACGGAGATGCAGCGCTCCTACCTCGACTACGCGATGTCCGTCATCGTGTCCCGCGCGCTGCCGGACGTCCGTGACGGCCTCAAGCCCGTCCACCGCCGTGTCCTGTACGCCATGTACGACGGCGGGTACCGGCCCGAGAAGGGCTTCTACAAGTGCGCCCGCGTCGTCGGCGACGTCATGGGCAACTACCACCCGCACGGCGACTCCTCGATCTACGACGCGCTGGTCCGTCTCGCGCAGCCGTGGTCGATGCGGATGCCGCTCGTGGACTCCAACGGCAACTTCGGTTCCCCGGGCAACGACCCGGCCGCCGCCATGCGGTACACCGAGTGCAAGATGATGCCGCTGTCCATGGAGATGGTCCGCGACATCGACGAGGAGACCGTCGACTTCACGGACAACTACGACGGCCGCTCCCAGGAGCCGACCGTCCTGCCCGCCCGGTTCCCGAACCTGCTGATCAACGGCTCGGCGGGCATCGCGGTCGGCATGGCCACCAACATCCCCTCGCACAACCTGCGCGAGGTCGCGGCCGGCGCGCAGTGGTGTCTGGAGCACCCGGACGCCTCGCACGAGGAGCTGCTCGACGCGCTCATCGAGCGGATCAAGGGCCCCGACTTCCCGACGGGCGCGCTCGTCGTCGGCCGCAAGGGCATCGAGGAGGCGTACCGCACCGGGCGCGGCTCGATCACCATGCGCGCGGTCGTCGAGGTCGAGGAGATCCAGAACCGCCAGTGCCTGGTCGTCACCGAGCTGCCCTACCAGGTCAACCCGGACAACCTCGCGCAGAAGATCGCCGACCTCGTGAAGGACGGCAAGATCGGCGGTATCGCGGACGTCCGTGACGAGACGTCGTCGCGCACCGGCCAGCGACTCGTCATCGTCCTGAAGAGGGACGCCGTCGCCAAGGTCGTCCTCAACAACCTCTACAAGCACACCGATCTCCAGACGAACTTCGGCGCCAACATGCTGGCGCTGGTGGACGGCGTGCCGCGGACGCTCTCGCTGGACGCGTTCATCCGGCACTGGGTGACGCACCAGATCGAGGTCGTCGTCCGGCGTACGCGCTTCCGGCTGCGCAAGGCCGAGGAGCGGGCGCACATCCTGCGCGGTCTGCTGAAGGCGCTCGACGCGATCGACGAGGTCATCGCGCTGATCCGGCGCAGCGAGACCGTCGACATCGCGCGCACGGGCCTGATGGACCTGCTCACGATCGACGAGATCCAGGCCAACGCGATCCTGGAGATGCAGCTCCGCCGGCTCGCGGCCCTGGAGCGGCAGAAGATCATCCAGGAGCACGACGAGCTCCAGGCGAAGATCACCGAGTACAACGAGATCCTGGCCTCGCCGGTCCGCCAGCGCGGCATCGTCAGCGAGGAGCTGGCCGCGATCGTCGAGAAGTACGGCGACGACCGCAAGACCATGCTGGTGCCCTACGACGGTGACATGTCCATCGAGGACCTGATCGCCGAGGAGGACATCGTCGTCACCGTCTCCCGCAGCGGCTACGTCAAGCGGACCAAGACGGACGACTACCGGGCGCAGAAGCGCGGCGGCAAGGGCGTGCGCGGGACGAAGCTCAAGGAAGACGACATCGTCGACCACTTCTTCGTCTCCACCACCCACCACTGGCTGCTGTTCTTCACCAACAAGGGCCGCGTGTACCGCGCCAAGGCGTACGAACTGCCCGACGCCGGGCGGGACGCGCGCGGGCAGCACGTCGCGAACCTGCTGGCCTTCCAGCCGGACGAGGCGATCGCCGAGATTCTCGCGATCCGCGACTACGAGGCCGCGCCGCACCTGGTGCTCGCCACGAAGGCCGGCCTGGTCAAGAAGACGCCTCTGAAGGATTACGATTCGCCGCGCTCCGGCGGCGTCATCGCGATCAACCTGCGCGAGCGGGAGGACGGTTCGGACGACGAACTGATCGGTGCCGAACTGGTCTCGTCGGACGACGATCTGCTGCTGATCAGCAAGAAGGCGCAGTCGATCAGGTTCACCGCCTCCGACGACACGCTGCGTCCGATGGGCCGCGCCACCTCGGGCGTCAAGGGCATGAGCTTCCGCGAAGGCGACGAACTGCTCTCGATGAATGTCGTCCGACCCGGTACGTTCGTGTTCACCGCGACAGACGGCGGGTACGCGAAGCGAACCAATGTCGACGAATATCGCGTCCAAGGACGTGGGGGCCTCGGAATCAAGGCCGCCAAGATCGTCGAGGACCGGGGTTCGCTCGTCGGTGCGCTGGTGGTCGAGGAGACCGACGAGATCCTCGCCATCACGCTCGGCGGCGGTGTGATTCGTACGCGAGTCAACGAGGTCAGGGAGACGGGCCGTGACACCATGGGCGTCCAACTGATCAACCTGGGCAAGCGCGATGCCGTCGTCGGCATCGCCCGTAACGCCGAGGCGGGGCGCGAGGCGGAGGAGGTCGAGGGCGACCTCGAATCCGCGGACGGCGCCGCCGAGGCCGGCACGGACGAGGGCGACGTGCCCTCGGCCGAGTAGCACCGAGGAGAGAGTCATCGTGAGCGGAGCCACGGGCGCCGGTACGTCTGCCGGAACTTCTGGTAAGTCCGGCGCTGAGGAAGACGGCGGCGGTCGTGGCTCCGCCGCGGACGCCTCCGGCGTGGGGGGTGCGGGCGGGGCTGATCCGCGTGACGCGCACACGACGCAGTTGAAGGCGATCAAGGCGGATGCCGAGGCGCCGGCTTCATTGGCCAAGGGAGGGCGGGACAGCGGGGCTCAGCGGGGCTCTGGCGGCTCCGGGGGGAACTCCCGGGGGGCGCAAGGCGGTTCGGGGGCTGTGGGGGTTCAGCAGGGCGGGGGTGGGGCTTCTGGGGGTGCCGGTGTTTCCGGTGCTTCTGGCTCTGCCGGTGCTTCTGGCTCTGCCGGTTCTGCGGGTTCTGTCGGTTCTGCGGGCTCCAAGAGGCAGCGGGGTGGGTCCGGTGGGGCCCAGGTCGGGCAGCAGCAGACGGGTTCTCCCCTGCCCGGTGAGCGGCGG
>DATCQX010000081.1:0-14683 GCA_036569285.1 Streptomyces sp. | reverse complement strand
GGCCCGCCGGTGGCGACACCGGCGGGCCGTCAGCGTCTCACCAGCCACGCTTCACCGGTCTGGACCACTTCCGTACGACGATCCGATCATCGACGCGTTTGCGCAGGCCACACGGGGTGCGAGGCATCGTTGACGGCGGCTTCGGCGCCCTGGTACACCGTCCGACAACCGGTCCTTGTGCGAGTGGTGTGAAGCGAGGTCATGTGCGATGAACCGACCCGGACGCCTCCTGACGGCCGCGGCCCTCACCACGTCCCTCCTCCTGCTCCCCCTAGTACCTCAGGCGTACGCGAAGGACGACCCGAAAGTCCTCACCGTCGCCGTCGCCCAGAGCATCGACTCCCTCAGCCCCTTCCTCGCCGGCCGTCTCGTCAGCACCAGCATCCTGCGCCTGACGTACGAGTACCTGACGGACTACGACCCCGGCGACGCCCACGTCGTCCCCGGCCTCGCCACGAAGTGGACCCCCTCCCCCGACAAGCTGACCTGGACGTACACGATCCGCTCCGACGCCACCTGGTCGGACGGCGAGAAGGTCACCGCCGAGGACGCGGCCTGGACGTTCACGAAGATGATGACGGACCCCAAGGCGGCGACGGCGAACGGGAGTTACGTCACCAACTTCGACAAGGTGACGGCCCCCACGCCCACCCAGCTGGTGATCAGGCTGAAGAGTCCGCAGGCGACCATGACGGCCCTGGACATGCCGATCGTGCCGAAGCACGTGTGGGAGAAAGTGGGCGACTTCTCGAAGTTCGGCAACGACAAGTCGTTCCCGGTCGTCGGTGACGGCCCCTACCTCCTGACCGACTACAAGGCCGACAGCTACGTCCGCCTGAAGGCCAACAAGGACTTCTGGCGGGGCGCCCCGAAGTTCGACGAGCTGCTCTTCAAGTACTACAAGGACGGTGACGCGGCCGTCGCCGCCCTCCAAAAGGGCGAGGTGTCCTTCGTCCCCAACCTCACCCCCGCCCAGGCGAACGCCCTCGCGAACCACGCCGACATCAAGGTGAACGACGCCCCGGGGCGCCGCTTCTACGCCCTCGCCGTCAACCCGGGCGCCCGCGCGAAGGACGGCACCCGCTTCGGTGACGGCCACCCCTCCCTCCAGGACCAGCGCGTCCGCCAGGCCCTGTTCCGGGCCGTCGACCGGACCGCCCTGATCGACAAGGTGTTCCAGGGTCACGCCGTCGAGGGCGAGGGGTACATCCCGCCCCGGTTCGCGGACTACTTCTGGAAGCCCTCGGCCGAGCAGAAACTCGCGTACGACCCGCAGCGCGCGGGCCAGCTCCTCGACGAGGCGGGCTACAAGAAGAACGCGGACGGCCGCCGCCTCGGCAAGGACGGCAAGCCGATCACGTACCGCATCCTGTGCCACGCGACCGACCCGAACGACAAGGCGGTCGGCCAGTACCTCAAGGAGTGGTGGGACAAGCTCGGCATCGGGCTGCGCCTCGACTGCCTCGACAACGTCACCGACCCCTGGCTCGCGGGCCGTTACGACCTCGCCTTCGACGGCTGGGCGGTCAACCCCGACCCGGACTACGTCCTGTCCATCCACACCTGCAACGCCCTCCCCGCGACCCCCAAGGACACCGCCTCGACCGACAACTTCATCTGCGACAAGCAGTACGACGCCCTGTACACACGGCAGTTGGCGGAGTACGACCCGGTGAAGCGCGCCGACCTGGTCAAGCAGATGCAGGCGCGGCTGTACGACCTGGCCTACATGAACGTCATGGCGTACCAGAACTCCGTGGAGGCGTACCGCACGGACCAGATCGCCTCCATCGAGACGATGCCGAAGGCCGCCGGGAACATCTACGGGCAGGACGGGTACTGGAGTTGGTGGTCGGCGGTGCCGGCCGCGCGCTCGGCTCACGGTGACTCCGGGATGTCGGCCGGGGCGGTCGCCGGGATCGCCGCCGGGGCCGTCCTGCTCGTCGGGGCCGGGGTGTTCCTCGGGCTGCGGCGGCGTGCGGGGGCGGAGGACCGGGAGTGAGCGAGGCGGTTGTCCAGGACATCGGGAGAGCCCGGCATGTCTCGAACGGCTATCTCCGGTACCTGGCCGGGAAGTTGGGCGGCGCCGTCGTCTCGCTGCTGGCGGTGCTCGTCACCGGGTTCTTCCTGTTCCGGCTGATCCCGGGCGACCCGGTGAAGACGATGACCGGGGGCCGGGCGGTGTCGGCGGAGCAACTGGCACAGTACCGCAAGGAGTTCGGGCTGGACCTGCCGGTGTGGCGGCAGTTCACGGACTACTGCGGGAAGGCGCTCACCGGTGACCTCGGGACGTCGTACCAGTTCCACACCCCCGTCGTCGACAAGATCGCCGAGGCGCTGCCGAACACGCTGCTGCTGACGGGGACGGGGTTCGTGCTGTACACGCTGCTGGGCGTCGCCCTCGGGACGCGCTCCGCGTGGCGGCACGGCGGGTTCGGCGACCGCTTCCACACCGGTCTCGCGCTGGTCCTCTTCTCGGTGCCGTCGTTCTGGCTGGGGCTGCTGCTGATCGTCGTGTTCGCGGTCGGCGCGGGTCCGATCCCCGGTCTGTTTCCCACTGGGGGGATGGAGACGGGTGGTGAGGAGGGGTTCGCGTATGTGCTGGACGTGGCGCACCACTTGGTGCTGCCGGTGGTGACGTTCGTCGCCGTCGAGTACGGGCAGACGCTGCTCGTGACGCGGTCCGCGCTGCTCGACGAGATGGGCAGCGACTATCTGACGACCGCGCGGGCCAAGGGACTTCGGGACGCGGTGGTGCGGCGCCGGCATGCCGTGCCGAACGCGCTGCTGCCGACGGTGACGCTGGTCTTCGTCAACCTGGGGCGGACCGTCGCCGGGGTGATCCTGGTGGAGACGGTGTTCTCGTGGCCGGGGCTCGGAGGGCTCTTCTACCAGGCGCTCAGCGTGCCCGATCTGCCGCTCGTGCAGGGCCTGTTCCTGTTCTTCGCGTCGGCGGTGATCGTCATGAACACCCTCGCCGACCTCGTCTATCCGCTGCTCGACCCGAGGGTGGCCGCCCGATGACGACCCTGGCGTGGCAGCGCCGGCGCCTGAGCGCCGTCCGCTTCTGGAACACCTACCGCACACATCGCTCGGGGCTGATCGGGCTCGCGGTCCTGGCCGCGTTCGCGCTGGTCGCCCTCACGGCTCCGCTGACGGTCGGCGCGGACGTCACCGGGGTGACCGACGCTCCCGGCCGTCCGCTGGAGAGTCCGAGCGGCGAGTTCTGGCTCGGCACCGACCGCTACGGGCGTGACCTGCTGGGCCTGCTGATCTGGGGCTCGCGGGTGTCGCTGCTGGTCGGGCTGCTCGCCGCGTTCCTGTCGGTGGCGATCGGGGCGGTCGTCGGGATCACCGCCGGGCACTTCAAAGGGGCGTACGCGACGGTCGCGATGCGGGTCACCGACTGGTTCCTCGTCATGCCGACGCTGGTCCTCGCGATCGCCCTCCTGACCGTCATGTCCCGCTCCCTCGGGACGGTCGTCCTCGCGATCGGGATCACCACCTGGCCGACGACGGCCCGGCTGGTGCGGGCGCAGACGCTGGCCGTCGAGTCCCGGCCGTACATCGAGCGCGCGACGGCGCTGGGGGGCGGGCACGGGCACATCATGCTCCGGCACGTCCTGCCGAACGTGATGCCGCTGGTCCTCGCGCAGACGACGCTGATGGTGTCGTCGTCGATCCTCGCGGAGGCGACCCTCGCGTTCCTCGGGCTCGGGGATCCGACTGTCGTGTCCTGGGGCGGACTTCTCCAGGAGGCCCGGGAGGCGGGGGCAGTGAGCGCGGGCGACTGGTGGTACCTGGTGCCGCCCGGCATCGCGATCGCGGGGGTGGCGCTGGCGTTCACGCTGTGCGGGCGCGCGGTGGAGACGGTCCTCAACCCCCGGCTGGGGGTGGGGCGTTGAGCGTCCTTGAGGTGCGGGATCTGCGGGTGACGTACGCGGGCGGGTTCGCTGCGGTGCGCGGGGTGGACCTCGACCTGACGACCGGTCAGAAGCTGGGTGTGGCGGGCGAGTCGGGGTGCGGGAAGTCGACGCTGGCCCTCGCGCTGCTGCGGCTGCTGCCCGCCGGGGCACACGTGTCGGGGCAGGTCCTGCTGGACGGTGAGGACGTCCTGACGATGCGCTGGGGGCGGCTGCGGGCCGTCCGCTGGGCGGGGGCCTCGATCGTCTTCCAGGGCGCCATGCACTCCCTCAACCCTGTCCACCGCGTCGTCGACCAGATCGCCGAGCCGATCGTCCTGCACAGTTCGTCGACGCCGACTGCCGCCCGGCGCAAGGCGGGTGAGCTGCTGGAGCAGGTGGGCCTCCCGGCCGCCCGGGGCCGTGCCTACCCCCACGAACTCTCCGGCGGACAGCGCCAACGCGTCATGATCGCCATGGCGCTCGCCTGCGAGCCGGGCCTGATCATCGCCGACGAACCGACGACCGCCCTCGACGTCATGGTCCAGGCGCAGATCCTGCGGCTGATCGAGGGCCTGGTGACGGAGGAGAACCTGAGCCTGATCATGATCAGCCACGACCTGGCCGTCCTCGCGGACACCTGCGACCGTCTCGCCGTCATGTACGCGGGGCGGGTGGTGGAGGAGGGGCCGGCCCGCGAGGTCTTCGAGACGGCGCGGCACCCGTACGCCCGAGCCCTGTCCTCGGCCTTCCCCCACATCGGCGACCCCGCCGCCCGCTTCGCCCCCCGGGGGCTGCCCGGGGACCCGCCCGACCCCTCCGATCTGCCGCCCGGCTGTACGTTCCATCCTCGGTGCGAGGTGGCGTCGGAGGTGTGCACCCGGGAGGACCAGGCGTTGCGGGTGGCCGGGGTGGGGCGGCGGGCGGCGTGCGTGCGGGTGGAGGGGGGCCGATGAACGACGACCGGGCGGCGTGCGCGAGTGGACAGGGGCCGACGAACGACGACTGGGCGGCGCGCGTGCGAGTCGAGGGAGTCCTATGAACGACGGCCCCGCCCTGACGCCGGGCGGCGTGCGTGCGAGCGGAAAGCGCCCAGTGAACGACAGCCCCCTCCTGACCGCCGAGTCCCTCCACGTCACCTTCCCCGGGCGCCGGGGCGGCCCTCCCGTGCACGCCGTGGACGGCGTCGAGCTGGCCGTCCGTGCCGGTGAAGTCGTCGCGCTGGTGGGCGAGTCGGGGTGCGGGAAGACGACGCTCGCGCGGGCCCTGCTCGGGCTGGTGCGGCCGAGTGCCGGGCAAGTCGCCTTCGCGGGCGCGCCTCTGGCGTACACCTCCCGCGCGCTCAAGGCGTACCGGCGCAAGGCGCAGCTCGTGCTCCAGGATCCGAGCGGTTCGCTGAACCCCCGGCACACGGTGTACGAGGCGGTGGCGGAGGGGCTGCGGATCCACGGGTACGGCGGTGACGAACGGGCCGCGGTGACGGGGGCGTTGTCGCGGGCGGGGCTGCGGCCTCCCGAGCGTTTCCTGCTGCGCCATCCGCACGAGCTCTCCGGCGGCCAGCGTCAACGCGTCGTCATCGCGGGGGCGTTGGTGCTGGAGCCGGAGCTGCTGGTCGCGGACGAGCCGGTGGCGTCGCTGGACGCGTCCGTACGCGGCGAGATCCTCGCCCTCCTCCTGCGCCTGCGCACGGAGTTGGGCCTCGCGGCCCTCGTCGTCACCCACGACCTCGGCCTCGCCTGGAACATCGCGGACCGGGTGGCGGTGATGTACCTGGGCCGGATCGTGGAGACCGGAACGGTGGAGGAGGTCCTCACAGCCCCCCGACACCCCTACACCCAGGCCCTGTTGTCAGTCCTCCCAGAATCCCCCGTCCCCCCGGTCGTCCTCACCGGCGAGCCCCCGGACCCCTCCCGCATCCCCACGGGCTGCCGCTTCAGGGCCCGCTGCCCGACGCTCGCCAACGGGGAGGCCGAGCGGGCCGGGGTGGCGGAGAAGTGCCGCACGGAGGATCCGGGGGTGCTGAGGGCGACCGGGGACGGCGTGGCCTGCCATTACGCCACGGCCCTCACACGGAATTAACCACGCCCGGCACACGATAACGTCACCCCTTCATCACGCGCGGCTCGTGAAATTCGTTTGATCGTGAACTGCTCACCCGTGAGGATCACTTTGTGTGCCCTTCAGAACAGAGGGGCACAGAAACACGGGGAGCAGTTTTATGAGCAGAATCTCGAAGGGTCTCTTCATCACCGCTGTGTCCACCACGGCGACTCTGGGAATCTTCGTCGGCCAGGCGTCGGCTACGACGTTGCTGGGCACCACGACCACCGTGAGCAAGGCGGGGTCGTACAAGACGCAGACGCTGAGCATCGACGCCGCCGGCCAGGCCACCTGCAAGAAGGGCAACCAGTTCACCGCCCAGGCGACCTGGTACCTGGGGAAGGTGACCAAGGACAGCGCGTACGTCGACAAGATCTCGGTGACCTACAAGGCTGTCATCGCCGGCAAAGACGTCGGCGTGGGCCGCGTCAACCTGGTGAACGGCAAGAACAAGGCAGTCTTCAGCCCCGGCTCCAAGTACACCACCGAGATCAAGGGCGGCAGGTCCCTGACTCAGACGTACCCCATCAAGAAGACGGTCGCCTTCAACAAGAAGAGCATCACTCTCAGCCGCTACTTCGATGTGGGCATGACCGGAACCGAAGCCATGTGGTGCGGCGGTACTCAGCAGTTCCACTTCATGCTGAAGTCGTCCGCCTGACACTCGGCGGCCAATTCGGCCTCGAGTCGGCCGGAATTCACCGATAAGAGGCTCGTCGCAGAAAACACCGGGTCCCGGCGCCTGAGCAGGCGTCGGGACCCGGCTGTGTGTCAGCAGGACGTGTCACGCGGCGTGGACGACGTCCTTCTCCTCCGCGAAGTGGCACGCCGACTCGTGGGCGGCCGGGGTGTCCTGGCCCTGGAAACGCTCGGGGATGGCCAGCACGGGGACCTCCTCGGCGCACTTGTCCTGGGCCTTCCAGCAGCGGGTGCGGAAGCGGCAGCCGGAGGGCGGGTTGGCCGGGGACGGGACGTCGCCGGTGAGGATGATCCGCTCGCGGTTCTCGCGGGCGTCGGGGTCGGGCACGGGAACCGCCGACAGCAGCGCCTGGGTGTAGGGGTGCGTCGGGTGGTCGTAGATCTGCTCGTCGGTGCCGATCTCGGCGAGCTTGCCGAGGTACATGACGCCGACGCGGTCCGAGATGTGCCGGACGATCGACAGGTCGTGCGCGATGAAGATGTAGGAGAGGTTGAACTCGTCCTGCAGCTTCGCCATCAGGTTGATGACCTGGGCCTGGACGGAGACGTCGAGGGCCGACACCGGCTCGTCGCAGATGATGATCTCGGGGTTGAGCGCCAGGCCGCGGGCGATGCCGATGCGCTGGCGCTGACCGCCGGAGAACTGGTGCGGGTAGCGGTTGATGTACTCCGGGTTCAGGCCGACGACGTCCAGCAGGTCCTGGACGCGCTTGCGGCGGTCGCCCTTCGGAGCCACCTCGGGGTGGATCTCGTACGGCTCACCGATGATGTCGCCGACCGTCATACGCGGGTTGAGCGAGGTGTACGGGTCCTGGAACACCATCTGAATGTTCCGGCGGACCGCCTTCAGCGCACGCCCGGACAGCTTGGTGATGTCCTGGCCCTTGTAGAAGACCTCGCCCGCCGTCGCCGTCTCCAGGCTCATCAGGAGCTTGGCGACCGTCGACTTGCCGCAGCCGGACTCGCCCACGATGCCCAGGGTCTCGCCCTGGTACAGGTCGAAGGAGACGCCGTCCACGGCCTTGACCGCGCCCACCTGCTTCTTGAACAGGATGCCCTGGGTGAGGGGGAAGTGCTTCTGCAGGCCCCGGACCTGGAGGATCGGCTCCCCGCGCTCGACCGGCGCCTCGATGGCGCTGACCGCCTCGTCCTCGGAGACCGCGTCGACGACCTCCACCTCGGAGACGTTCGGTGTGGCGTCCTTCGGCTCGTCGTTCTTGCTGAGCTCAGCCATGGATCGTCTCCTTCCAGAAGTGGCACGCCGAGGCGCGGCCGACGAGTTCGGTGCCGTCCTGTTCGGTGACCGGCAGCAGCGCCGGCACCTTCTCCCGGCAGACGTCCTCGGCCTTGGGGCAGCGCGGGTTGAAGGCGCAGCCGGTGGGGATGCGCAGCAGGTTGGGCGGCAGGCCCTTGATCGCGTAGAGCTCCTGGCCCTTCTGGTCCAGGCGCGGGATCGAGTCCAGCAGACCCCGGGTGTAGGGGTGCGCCGGGCGCTTGTACAGCTCGTGGACGGGTGCCCGTTCCACGATCCGGCCCGCGTACATCACCGCGATCTTGTCGGCGACGTCCGCGACGACTCCGAGGTCGTGGGTGATGAGGATGAGGCCCATGTTGTACTCGCGCTGAAGCTCCGCGAGGAGGTCCATGACCTGGGCCTGGACAGTCACGTCGAGAGCCGTGGTCGGCTCGTCGGCGATGATCAGGTCCGGTTCCAGGGCCAGCGCCATGGCGATCATGATGCGCTGGCGCATACCGCCCGAGAACTGGTGCGGGTAGTCGCTGACGCGGGCGGCCGCGGCCGGGATCTTCACCCGGTCCATCAGCTCGATCGCCTTGGCCTTGGCCTCCTTCTTGGAGAGGCCCTGGTGGACGCGGAACATCTCGCCGAGCTGGTAGCCGACGGAGAGCACCGGGTTCAGCGAGCTGAGGGCGTCCTGGAAGATCATGGCGATCTTGCTGCCGCGGATCTTGCGCCGCTCGTCGCCGGACATCTTCAGCATGTCCTGGCCGCGGAACAGGATCTCGCCCTGCGGGATGCGCGCCGGGGGCATGTCGAGGATGCCCATGATGGCCTGCGCGGTCACGGACTTGCCGGACCCGGACTCGCCGAGGACGGCGAGGGTCTCGCCGGCGCTGACGTCGTAGTTGACGCCGTTGACGGCCTTGACGAGGCCCTCTCGGGTCTTGAACTCGACGTGCAGGTCCCGGACTTCGAGCAGCGGGCCGTCGTGGGCGTCACCCGCGGGCGCGGGCGTTGTCTCTTCGATGATGGTCACGTACGCCTCCCTCAGCGCAGCTTCGGGTCGAGGGCGTCGCGGACAGCGTCGCCGAGCATGATGAACGCGAGCACGGTGAGGCTCAGCATGGCGCTGGGGAAGAACAGCACGTGCGGCGCCGTCCGGATGACCTGCTGGCCGGACGAGATGTCGTTGCCCCAGGATACGGTGCTGGGCGGCAGCCCGATGCCGAGGTAGGACAGGGTCGCCTCGGTGGCGATGTAGCCGCCGAGGGCGATGGTCGAGACGACGATCACGGGGGCGACCGCGTTCGGCAGGATGTGCCGCAGCAGGATCCGCCAGGTGCCGGCGCCGAGGGCGCGGGCGGCGTGCACGAAGTCCTGCTCCTTGACCGTGATCACCGAGCCGCGCATGACGCGCGCGATCTGCGTCCAGCCGAGGAAGATCAGGGCCGCCACGACGGACCAGACGGTGCGGTCGGTGAAGGCGTTGAGGACGACGATCGCGCCGAGCAGCAGCGGCAGGCCGAAGAACACGTCGGTGACGCGGGACAGCAGGGTGTCGACCCAGCCGCCGTAGTAGCCGGCGATCATGCCGACCAGGCTGCCGCTGATGGCGACGCCGAGCGTGGTGGCCACGCCGACGATGATCGAGGCCTGGGCACCGTAGACGACGCGGGAGTAGATGCTGCGGCCCTGGCCGTCGTAGCCGAACCAGTCTTCCTGGAAGACGTGCGAGTAGTTCGGCCCCGTCAGGTAGTGGTGGGCGAGGTCGGCGTACTTCGGGTCGACCGAGGTGAACAGCCCGGGGGCCGCGGCCATCAGTACGAGCAGCAGGATCAGCACCCCGGAGATCACGAAGACCGGGTTGCGGCGCAGGTCGTGCCAGGCGTCGGACCACAGGCTGCGGGGCTTGTCCTGGGCGGGGTTCGCGGCCGGCTCGGCAGCCACGGCGTCCTCCGGGACGCTGGGAGTCTTGACGGCCTCAGGCATAGCGAATCCTCGGGTCCAGGACGGCGTAGAGCAGGTCGACGACGAGGCTGGAGAGCAGGTAGATGATCACCAGGATGGTGACGATGCCCACCACCGTGGTGTTGTCGGACTGGTTGATGGACCGGTACAGCTCGTTACCGATGCCGTGCACGTTGAAGATGCCCTCGGTGACGATGGCGCCGCCCATCAGGGCGCCGAGGTCGGTGCCGAGGAAGGTGACGACGGGGATCAGCGAGTTGCGCAGCAGGTGCACGCCGATGACGCGCTTGCGGGGCAGGCCCTTGGCGACGGCCGTGCGGATGTAGTCGGCGCGCATGTTCTCGGCGATGGAGGTGCGGCTGAGCCGGGCCACGTACGCGAAGGACAGCGAGCCGAGGACGACACCCGGCAGGATCAGCTGGGTGATGTCGTTCGAGTCCTGGACCGTGGGTGTCACCCAGCCGAGGTCGTTGCCGAAGACGGTCTGGAAGATGAAGCCGAGGACGAAGATCGGGATGGAGATCAGCAGCAGCGTGACCACCAGCACCGCCTTGTCGGCGATCTTGCCGCGGTTGAGGCCGCCGACGAGACCGAGGGCGAGGCCGACGACGATCTCGATGGTGAACGCGACCAGGGCGAGCCGGATCGTCACGGGGAAGGCGTCGGACATGACGTCCACGACCTTGCGCCCCGTCACGAAGCTGGTGCCGAAGTCTCCCTTGAGCACATTGGAGATGTAGTGCCCGTACTGCGCGAGGATCGGCCGGTCGAACCAGTACTCGTGCCGCAGGCGTGCCATCGCCACGGGATCAGCGGGTCTGTCGCCCCACAGGGCCCGGACGGGGTCGCCGGGCAGTGAATACACCATCAGAAAGATGAGCAGGGTGGTTCCGAAGAACACCGGGATCATCTGGAGCAGTCGCCGCGCGACGTAGCGCCCCATCGTGCCTCCATTGTCAGCCGCCGCGACGCCGCCCCCTCGGGTCGCGGGGCGGCGTCACTTACGAACGGTTCGGCGCCCGCGGTGTACGCGGGCGCCTGGATTGATCGACCGTCTGCGGCCCTTACTTCTTGAAGACCTCGACGTCGCCGAAGACCGGCTTGCCGAAGGTGTCGTACGAAACGTTCTTGACGTTCTGCGAGTAGCCCGCGTTCGTCTTGTAGAACCAGAGCGGGATGGCCGGCATGTCCTTGTACAGGGCGGCCTCGGCGTCCTGGTACAGCTTCACCGACTCGGCCAGCGTGGGGGCGTTGTCGGCCTTGGCCGCGAGGTCGTCGAACTCCTTGTTCGCGTAGCCGCCCTCGTTGCCCGCGGCCTTGCTGCCGTACAGGTCCTTGAGGAAGTTGGCGTTCATCGGGTAGTCCTGCACCCAGCCGGACCGGTACAGGCTCTGGACCTGCTTCTTGTCACGGACGTCGAGGACCGTCTTGAAGTCGGCCTTGGCGTCGCCGTCGCACTTGACGCCGGTGTTCTGGGTGATGTTGGCGCACACGGCCGTCACCCATTCCTTGTGGCCGCCGTCGGCGTTGTACAGGATCGAGATGGTGGCGTTGGCGCCGCCCGCCTCCTGGACCAGCTGCTTGGCCTTGGTCGGGTTGTAGGTGCACGCCTCACCGCAGGCGCCGGCCTTGTAGCCGTCGACGCCGGGGGCGACGTAGCTGTCGGCGGGGGCACGCGAGCCCGACAGCACCGTCTTGGTGATGGTGTCGCGGTCGATGGCCATGGACAGGCCCTCGATGAACTTCGCGTGGTCCTTCACGCCCTTGATCGCCGGCGCGTACTCGGCGACCGCGACGGTCTGGATCGCGTTCTGCGGGGCGTCGACGGCGCGCTTGCCGAGGTCCTGGTGGTACTTCGCCATGGCGGACGGCGCGACCTGGTCGAGGACGTCCAGGTTGTTGGAGACGGTGTCCTGGTACGCGGCCTCAGAGGTCGTGTAGAACTTGAAGTCGATGCCGCCGTTCTTGGGCTTGGGGCCCGCGTACTTGGCGTACGTCTTCGTCTGGAAGTCCTTGTTGTGGTTCCACTTGACGAACTGGTAGGCGCCGTTCCCGATCGGCTCCTCGCCGTACTTCTTCGGGTTCGTGAAGAAGACCTTGGGCAGCGGGTAGAAGGCGCTGTAGCCCAGCTTGTAGGTCCAGTACGGCGCCGGGTTGGCCAGCTCGACCTTGATGGTGTAGTCGTCCGGCGTGCTCAGACCGGACATCTTGCTGGTCTTCGGGTCGCCCTTCTCGGGGTGGACGTCCGCGTAGCCCTTGATGTCCGAGAACCAGGAGGCGTTCTGCTGGGCGTTCTTCGAGTCGGCGCCCCAGTTCCAGGCGTCGACGAAGGAGTGCGCGGTGACAGCCTCGCCGTTGTGGAAGGTCCAGCCCTTCTTCACCTTGATGGTGTAGTGGCTGGCGTCGTCCTGCGTGATCGACTCGGCAACGAGGTTCTGAAGCTTGCCGGTCTTCGGGTCGTATTCGGCGAGCCCGCTGAAGAGGGCGTCGGTGATACGGCCACCGCCCGTCTCCATGACGTTGGCGGGCTGGATCGGGTGCTGCGGTTCACTGCTCTGGTAGCTGAAGATCCCGTTGGGGTCGACCGTCTTCGAGCTGTCGGAGCCGCTGTCGCTCCCACCACCACAGGCGGTCGCTCCCAGCGCCACTACCGCAGCTATCGCCACCCACTTGGCGCTCTTGGCACCGCGCATGGGTTCCTCCTCATGAGTCCTGAATGTTCACCGCAAAGGAGCGCGCACGACTGTCTGCCGATACCTGAAACCGGAGAGAGTGAGTCGCCCCCATGTGCTCGACCGCCGCCGTCCGCCTGAAGACGTGACCCTTTGATCCGAGCTCTACGCGCCTAACTATCTGCCATGTGGAGTGGCCGAACCACACCGATAAGGTCTCGGTTCGATCACACCTGGCGTGTACTTCTTCCAAAATCCGGACAAACGGTTTGCAGAAAGATCCCTGCGAAACGGACTTGTTACACATCTATCGGGGGTGAGTGTCCGCATTCCGGACATCCGGAGACGAAAAAGGGGTTGCGGAAGAAACAACTACGTGCATAGGGCGACGCGGTTGAGTCACGCGGAACACCCCCACCCCCAGCAGGTTAATGGGGAAAGACCCCCAGGTGCGGCCCTCCGGGAAGGATGAAGGGTTTTCCCTACGTACTCCTCGCGCTCACTCTCTTCACGCCGCCCCCACGGAGCACACACGAGCCGGGCCCCCCGCGGCACTGCGGGAGACCCGGCTCGGTCAGGCGGTGGATCAGCCGTGCTTCGCGCGGCTCGCGGCGCGGGCGCGCTCGCGGGCGTCCAGGTTCACCTTGCGGATGCGCACGGCCTCCGGGGTGACCTCCACGCACTCGTCGTCGCGGCAGAACTCCAGGGACTGCTCCAGGGAGAGCTTGCGCGGCGGGACGATCGCCTCGAACGAGTCGGCCGACGAGGACCGCATGTTCGTGAGCTTCTTCTCCTTGGTGATGTTGACGTCCATGTCGTCGGAGCGGGAGTTCTCGCCGACGATCATGCCCTCGTACACCTCGGTGCCGGGCTCCGTGAACAGCACGCCGCGCTCCTGGAGGTTCGTCATCGCGAACGCGGTGACGGCACCGGCGCGGTCGGCGACCAGGGAGCCGTTGTTACGGGTCGTGAGGGTGCCGAACCACGGCTCGTGGCCCTCGTGGATGGAGTGGGCGATGCCCGTGCCGCGGGTCTGCGTGAGGAACTCGGTCCGGAAGCCGATCAGACCGCGCGACGGCACGACGAACTCCATGCGGACCCAGCCCGAGCCGTGGTTGGACATGTTGTCCATGCGGCCCTTGCGGACGCCCATGAGCTGCGTGACCGCGCCCATGTGCTCCTCGGGGACGTCGATCGTCATGCGCTCGACGGGCTCGTACGTCTTGCCGTCGACCTCCTTCGTGACGACCTGCGGCTTGCCGATGGTCAGCTCGAAGCCCTCGCGGCGCATCTGCTCGACCAGGATGGCGAGCGCCAGCTCACCACGGCCCTGGACCTCCCAGGCGTCCGGACGCTCGGTGTCGATGACGCGCAGCGAGACGTTACCGATCAGCTCGCGGTCGAGGCGGTCCTTGACCTGGCGGGCGGTGACCTTGCGGTCCTTGACGGCCGCCTTGTTGTCGGCGCCCTTGCCGGTGCCGCCCCGGCCGACCAGCGGCGAGGTGTTGGTGCCGATCGTCATCGAGATCGCCGGCTCGTCGACCGTGATGAGCGGCAGCGCGATCGGGTTCTCGGGGTCGGCGAGGGTCTCGCCGATCATGATGTCCGCGATACCGGCGACGGCGCAGATGTCGCCGGGGCCGGCCTTCTCGGCGGGCTTGCGGGTGAGCGCCTCGGTCATCAGCAGCTCGGTGATGCGGACGTTCGACATCGTGCCGTCACGCTTGATCCAGGTGACCGTCTGGCCCTTGCGCAGCTCGCCCTGCTCGACGCGCAGCAGCGCGATACGGCCGAGGAAGTTGTCCGCGTCGAGGTTCGTGACGTGGGCCTGGAGGGGGGCGTCCGGGTCGTAGGCCGGGGCCGGGACGTGCGACAGGATCGTGGAGAAGAAGGGCTCCAGGCTGTCGCTGTCCGCCGGGACCGTGCCGTTCTCCGGCTTGGTCAGTGAGGCGACGCCGTCGCGGGCGCAGGCGTAGACGATCGGGAACTCGATCTGGTCCTCGTCCGCGTCGAGGTCGAGGAAGAGGTCGTAGGTCTCGTTGACGACCTCGTCGATCCGGGAGTCCGGGCGGTCCGTCTTGTTGATGCACAGGATGACGGGC
>DATCQX010000080.1:0-10349 GCA_036569285.1 Streptomyces sp. | reverse complement strand
GGTGGCCGAGACGAGGACGACGTCCAGGTTCTGGGCGAGCCGGGCGAGGAGGTCGGGGTCCAGCTTCAGGGCGACCTTGCCGCCGATCACCGAACCGCTGCCGCGGCCGGCGGCCCGGGACGCCGCCGCGACCGCTTTGCCTGCGGTCACGGCGATCTTGGCCCGCGGCGTGAGCGGGTCCGAGTTGCCTGCCATCAGTCCTCGATCCTCCTTCGTACGCGCCGCGCCTCTGCCTGACGACAACGTGGTGTGTGGTCAGCCTATCGAGATCCATTCGCACTCCCGAATCCCGCCACCGCCTCACGGCCGATCGACATGCGCGTGTCACAAGACCGTACCCTTACCGCTATGCCGCACCGCTCCATCCCGGGCACACACGGCCGAGTCCGCCCCCTCACCCTCCTCGGCACCCCACCTCTCCACACCCCCTGCACAGAGGTGAAGTCCTTCACCCCCGAACTGGCCACCCTCATCGAGGACATGTTCGCCACGATGTACGCGGCACAGGGGGTGGGCCTGGCCGCGAACCAGATCGGCGAGCCCCTGCGCGCCTTCGTGTACGACTGCCCGGACGACGATGACGTCCAGCACCGCGGCCATTTGATCAACCCCCGCCTGGTGAGCGCCGACGGCATCGTCCTGCGCGGCCCGGAGGGTTGCCTCTCACTACCGGGCCTGGAAGCGGGCACCGAACGCTTCGACGAGGTGACGGTCGAGGGCTACACGGTGACGGGGGAACAGATCACGGTCCATGGCACGGGTTTCTTCGCGAGATGCTTGCAACACGAGTTGGACCACTTGGAGGGCAAGACGTACGCGGACTGTTTGGAGGGCTGGCGGAAGCGAAAACTGCTGAGACAAGCAGGCAGAACATCTTGGGGCCGGGGACCTGCACGTACCTAGGGGCGCGACCAGCCACAACGCACTCGCACCCCGCAACGCTCAGAACCCAGGCCCCCCAACCCGATCCGCAGCCGCCGCCAGCCTCCCCCACAACAGATCCGCCAAACACCGCACCAACTCAGCCCGCTCACAAGGCCGTTCCCCCAGCCACCAGTCCCCGGCGGCATGCATCATCCCGACGATCCCATGCCCCCACACCCGAGCCACCTGCTGCCCCCCGGGCCCCAGATCCAACCGCTCCTCGATGACCTGCGCCAACTCCTCACCCATCCGCTTCAGCAGCGGAGCGGAGTGCCGCCCGACATCAAACCCCTGGTCCCCTCCGGAGGACTCCGCGGGATGCATCAGAAACCGGTACACCTGAGGCCGCGCCTCGATCGCCGCAAGGTACGTGTCGAGCGTCGCCTCAACCCGCTCACGCCTCTCCGCCGGGGCGTCAAGCGCGGCCCGCAGCGAAGCCAACAACGCATCCGTGTGCCGCGTCGCCAACGCCGCGTACAACCCGCCCTTGTCCCCGAAGTGCCGATACAGGATCGGCTTCGTGATCCCCGCCTCCGCGGCGATCGCGTTCATCGACGCCTGCGGCCCGTCCCGCAGCACCACCCTGTCCGCGGCCTCCAACAGCTCACGTCGCCGACGGTCAGCAGACCTCTGCTGCTCGGTCCGCTGTGTGGTGTCCATTTCGCTCCCCTGTCGTGTTTCGGTCACGCCTGCGCAAACTAACACTTGACTCCGGAGTTGACTTTCACTACTGACCGGTAACACACTGGGGTTACCGCTAGTAACACGTTTTTAAGTGTCACCGTTCGTGTACCGCCGCGCTGGAGGAGTCATGGCCGAGTTCACCATGGAGCTCAACGACGAGCAGAAAGAGGTCCGCGACTGGCTCCACGGTTTCGCCGCGGACGTCATCCGCCCCGCCGCCGCGGAGTGGGACGAGCGCGAGGAGACTCCCTGGCCGGTGATCCAGGAGGCCGCCAAGGTCGGCATCTACTCCCTGGACTTCTACGCCCAGCAGTACTTCGACACCACCGGCCTCGGCATCCCCATGGCCATGGAGGAGCTGTTCTGGGGTGACGCCGGCATCGCCCTGTCCATCGTCGGCACCGGCCTCGCGGCCGTCGGCGTCCTCGCCAACGGCACCGAGGAACAGATCGGCACCTGGATCCCCCAGATGTACGGGGACGTCAACGACGTGAAGGTGGCCGCGTTCTGCTCCTCCGAGCCCGACGCCGGCTCCGACGTCGCCTCCATGCGCACGCGGGCCGTGTACGACGAGGCCAAGGACGAGTGGGTGCTCAACGGCACGAAGACCTGGGCGACGAACGGCGGTATCGCGAACGTCCACGTCGTCGTCGCGGTCGTCGACCCCGACCTCGGCTCCAAGGGCCACGCCTCCTTCATCGTCCCGCCGGGCACCGAAGGGCTCACGCAGGGGCAGAAGTTCAAGAAGCACGGCATCCGCGCGTCCCACACCGCCGAGGTCGTCCTCGACAACGTCCGCGTGCCCGGTTCCTGCCTCCTCGGCGGCAAGGAGAAGCTGGACGAGAGGCTCGCTCGCGCTCGTGAGAAGGCGAAGAGCGGAGATCGTGTGAAGAACGCGGCGATGGCCACGTTCGAGGCTTCGCGGCCCGCCGTCGGCGCCATGGCCGTCGGTACCGCCCGTGCCGCCTACGAGGTCGCCCTCGACTACGCGATCACCCGTGAGCAGTTCGGGCGTCCGATCATCGACAACCAGGGCGTCGCCTTCCAGCTCGCGGAGATGCGTACGCAGATCGACGCGGCGCGGCTGCTGGTCTGGCGTGCGTCCTGGATGGCCATCAACGGCAAGCCGTTCACCGCCGCCGAGGGCTCCATGTCCAAGCTGTTCGCCAGCGAGACGGCCAAGAAGGTCACCGGGCAGGCGATCCAGATACTCGGCGGGAACGGGTACACGCGGGAGTACCCGGTCGAGCGGATGCACCGGGACGCCGCGATCTACACGATCTTCGAGGGAACGAGCGAGATCCAGAAGCTGGTCATCGCCCGCACCCTCTCGGGAGTCCCCATCCGTTAACCATGCCTCAGAGGCGTGAGCTGCTCGATGTCGTACCTTCCCCGCAGCTCCTCGATCGCCCCCTGATCCGGCGGCCCCCCGCTCCCCAGGATCTCCAGCAGCTCCTCGAAATACCGCTCGTGATCCGGCGGCGGGGACGCCTGGAAGAACATCTTCGCGGGGGAGTCCGTCGGATTGGCGAAGGCGTGGGGGCAGCCGGGCGGGACGACGATGACGGTGCCCGGGGTCGCGCGGACCACCCGGTTTCCCGAACTCGACTCCCAGCGCTGCCAGTTGTCGGGTGTGCGGATGCGCGGCTCGAAGGCGAGGACGTCCAGCTCGCCCTCCAGGACGTAGAACAACTCCTCGCTGCGGGTGTGGACATGGGCGCCCACGTCGAACCCGGGCGGCACCTCCACCTCGAACGTGGACGCCGTCCGCGAGTGCGCGCCGGTCACCTTGAACGTCACCCGCTGGGCCGGGGTCTGCACGACGCGCCCGTGCCCCGGCGGGACGAGGAGCCCCTCGGGGGCCGTCACCAGATCACCGGCAGCGACTCGGGCCCACGGATCAACGCGCCCTTCTTGAAGGGCACTTCACCCGCGGGCACCGCCAGCGTGAGCCCCGGAAGCCGGTCCAGGACCGCGTCCAGGAGCAGTTCCTCCTCCATCCGGGCCAGCATGTTCCCGGGACAGAAGTGCGGCCCGAACCCGAAGGCGACGTGCGGATTGGGGGAGCGGGAGAAGTCGATCGTGTCGGGGTCGGGGAACACCGAGGGATCCCGGTTGGCGGCGAGGTACGACACGTAGACCGCGTCCCCCGCCCGGATCCGCACCCCCCTGATCTCGACGTCCTCGGTCGCGATCCGCGAGAGCCCGACGGCGTTGCGGTGCGGGATCCAGCGCAGGAGTTCGTCGATCGCCCGGGGCCGGATCGCCGGCTCCGCGCGCAACGCGTCCACCAAGTCGGGCCGCGTCAGCAGGAGATGGAACAACTGCCCGCTGTTGTTCGTGACGGCCTCGCCACCGATCTGAAGCAGCACCGCGAGCCCGACAGCCTCGTCCAAGGTCACTTCCCGCTCCCCGACGGCCGCACCCAGCAGCGAGGCGACGTCCTCCCCGGCGGAGCTCTCGCGCAGGCCGATCAGGTCCGCGAAGTACGCGCCCATCTCGGCCTTGGCCTTCTCGCTGACCTCCTTGCCGTGCGAGGAGGAGAGGATGAGCTGCGTCCAGGTGTGCATGACGTGCCGGTCGGCCGCGGGGACGCCCATCAGTTCGCAGATGACGGCGATGGGGAACGGCATCAGGACGGCCGCCGACAGGTCGGCCGGCGGCCCGGCGGCGAGCATCTCGTCGACCAACTCGTCCAGCAGCAGCCGTGATCGCTCCCGGATCCGCTCGACGCCCCGCATGGTGAACGCGGCGGCCACCGAGCGCCGCAGCCGGGTGTGGTCCGGCGGGTCGAGGAAGCCGACCGCGCCACGCTCCGGGATGAAGTGCGGGGCGAGCCGGGTCACGGGCCGGTCCATGACGGCCTCGCGGCTGAACCGCGGATCGCTGACGACCATGCGCGTGTCGTCCATCCTCGTCACCAGCCAGGCCCAGCCCTCGCCGTTGGGCAGCTGGATCCGGGTCACCGGGCCCTCGGCCATCAACTCCCGCAGGACGGGGTCGAATTCGGTGCCCTGGAGGTCGAGCGCGGGCCACTGCCGTACCGTCTGGGTGATCGTCTCCTCGGTCATGCGCGGCTCCACCGCCCGAGCGCCATCTCGGCGGTGATGCCGGGCCCGAACCCGGCGAGCAGGCCGCGCGCCCGGTCGGGGGCGCCGCCCTCGTCGAACAGGCGGCGCAGCGCGTCCAGGACGACGGCGCTCGCGATGTTGCCGTACTCGGTGAGCGTGGCCCGGCTGTAGCGGAAGGCGTGCGGGTCGACCTGCAGGAACTTGCTGAGGTCGTCGAGGATGCGCGGGCCGCCCGCGTGGACGATGTAGAAGTCGAGGTCGGCCGCGTCCCAGCCGTGCGTGCCGGCCAGCTCGTGAAGGGCCGGGGCGAGCGGCTCCATCGTGCCGGGGACCCGTTTGTCGAGCAGGAAGTGGAAGCCGGTCGCACGGACGTCGTACATGATCCACTCCTCGGTCTTCGGGATCAGGTACGAGCCGTTGCGCTCCAGCTCGATGCCCTCGCCGCCCCGGCCGCGCACGACGGCCGCCGCGATGCCGTCGCCGAAGAGGCCGTTGGACAGCAGGGAGCCGATCGCGAGGTCGGTGGGCTGGTAGCACAGCGAGCAGAACTCGCAGGCCACGATCAGCGCGTTGGCCCCCGGGTAGGCCGTGCAGAAGTCGTGCGCCCGGTTGATCGCCGCCCCGCCGGCCGCGCAGCCCAGCTGGGCTATGGGTATCTGGCGGGTGGTCGGGTCGAAGTCCATCTCGTTGATCAGCCACGCCGTCAGCGACGGCATCATGAACCCCGTGCACGACACGTACAGGATCACGTCGATGTCCGAGGTCAGCAGCTCGGCGTCGTCCAGCGCCCGCTGCACCACCGCGGGCACCCGGGCCTTCGCCTCGGCGACGTAGACGCGGTTGCGCTCCTCGAACCCCGGATGCCTGAGGGTCTCCTCGATCGGCTGCACGATGTGCCGCGTCCTGACCCCCGTGTTCTCGATCAGCCGCAGCGCGAGCGGCAGTTGAGGGTGGTCCGGATGCCGCTCACGCGCCAGCTCCAGCGTCTCCTCCATCGTGATCACATGCTCGGGCACGGACACGGAGGGCCTGCACAAAGTCGCCATGAACCAGCCTGCTTTCGCCGTCCGGGAGACCGGGGTCCCCCCAGGGAGGTGGTGTCCCCACGATCACCCGGACCCCTCCCGATCTCGCGCGGGGCTACTCCGTTCCAGCGACAGGGAAAGGGCGGCGTCAGCGGTTCTACGACGTGCGTCCGCTGCTGTGCGCGATGCACGCCACATCGATGCGGTCGGCGAGTTTCGCCAGCTCGATGGTCAGCTCGGCGACCGTCTCCTCGTCCCAACCGGACTCACCGGCCTCGACGAGGTGGAGCCAGCGCCCGCCGAGGGTGCGGAGCAACTTGCTGACGTCGGCTGCGGCCACCTGGAGATCGCCGCGTTCGTCGACGATCAGGGGGAGAGTCACTTCGCGGTTCACGCAGCGATCGTAACCGCGTAACCGTCACACACCGTGCCAAACGGTCGTGATGTTGCAGAACTCGCGGATGCCGTGCCCCGACAGCTCCCGCCCGTACCCCGAGCGCTTCACCCCGCCGAACGGGAACGCGGGGTGCGAGGCGGTCATGCCGTTGAAGAAGACACCCCCCGCCTCCAGCTCCGCCGCGAACCGCCCGGCCTCCTCCTCGTCCCGCGTCCACACGCTCGAACTCAGCCCGAACGGCGAGTCGTTGGCCACCGCGAGAGCCTCGTCCACGTCCCCCACCCGGTACACCACGGCCACCGGCCCGAACGCCTCCTCCCGATGGATCCGCAGCTGTCGCCCCACGTCCGCGAGCACGGTCGGCGGATAGAACCACCCGGCCCCCTCCGGCCGCACACCCCCGCACAGCACCCGCGCCCCACCCCGCCGCGCGTCCTCCACCAGCTCCTCCAGATCGGCCCGCCCCCGCTCCGTCGCCAGCGGCCCCACCTGCGTCTTCTCGTCCAGCGGATCCCCCACCTCCAGCGCGCCCATCCCCGCGACGAACCGCTCCACGAACGCGTCGTACACCCGCTCGTGGACGACGAACCGCTTCGCGGCGATGCACGACTGCCCGTTGTTCTGCACCCGCGCCGTCACCGCGACCTCGGCCGCCCGGGGCACGTCGGCGGACGGCATGACGACGTACGGATCGCTGCCGCCCAGCTCCAGGACCGTCTTCTTCACCAGCTCCCCGGCGGTGGAGGCGACGGCCCGGCCGGCCGGTTCGCTCCCGGTGAGGGTCGCCGCCCTGACCCGCTCGTCGCGCAGGATCCCGTCCACGGCGCCCGAACCGACCAGGAGCGTCTGGAAACACCCCTCGGACAGCCCGGCCCGGTGGAAGAGGTCCTCCAGCCAGAGGGCCGTCTGCGGGACGTTCGACGCGTGTTTGAGCAGGCCCACGTTCCCCGCCATCAGCGCGGGCGCCGCGAACCGGATCACCTGCCACAGCGGGAAGTTCCACGGCATCACCGCGAGCACCGGACCCAGCGGCCGGTACCGCACCAGCACCCGCGCCGCCCCCGAGTCCCGCACGTCGGCCGTGGACGGCACCTCGTCCGCGAGCAGCGCCCCCGCGTTCGCCGCGTACCAGCGCATCGCCTTCGCGCACTTCGCCGCCTCGGCCCGCGCCTGCGTGACAGGCTTCCCCATCTCGGTCGTCATGAGCCGCGCGACGTCGTCCCGGTCCGCGTCCAGCAGATCGGCCGCCCGGTTCATGACGCGCGCCCGCTCCTCGAACGTCGTCGTCCGGTGCGTACGGAACGCGCCCTCCGCGAGCCGCAGCCGCCGCTCCACCTCCTCCGCGTCCATGGGCTCGTACGTCTTGAGTGTCTCGCCGGTCGTCGGGTTCACCGTCGCGATGGTCATGGCCCACCTCCTTCCGGAGGCGGGTGCTCCGCCAGCCGGTCGAGAAACGTGCTCTGGGCCGCGACGACGAGACCGCGCGCCCGCGCGATCCCGAACCAGGCGACCCGGTCCAGCTCGGGAAACTCCTGGACCCTCCCCGACCGGGGCGGCCACTCCATCCGGAACGTCCCCGGCACGAAGCCCGCGAGGTCGGGATCCGCCTCGACGGCCCACACGGTGACGACCTTCCCGCCGGCCTGCGTGACCTCCCCGAGCGCGATCGGCTCCCCGTCGGGCGGCTCGATCCCCAGCTCCTCCCGGAACTCCCGCCGCGCCGCGTCCCACGCCGGCTCCTCGGGCCCGTACTCCCCTTTCGGCACCGTCCAGGCCCCCGCGTCCTTACCGGCGAACAACGGGCCGCCCATATGCCCGAGCAGCACCTCCGTACGGCCCTCCCGCCGCCGGAACAGCAACAGCCCCGCACTCCGCTTCCTCACGGCCGCACCTCCGGATGCGCGGCGAGCAGCGTCTCCACGGTGTCCGCCTCCTCGGGCCGCTTGTCCTCCCGGTACCGCACGACCCGCGCGAACCTCAGCGTGACCCCGGCCGGATACCGGGACGAGCGCTGGAGCCCGTCGTAGGCGATCTCGACGACGAGTTCGGGCCGGACGGTGACGACCCACCCGTCGTCCCCCGTGGCCAGCGCCTGGAGCCGCCGCGTCTGCCAGGTCAGCATCGCGTCCGTCATCCCCTTGAACGTCTTGCCCAGCATCACGAAACCGCCGTCCGAGGCGCGGGCGCCCAGGTGCAGGTTGGAGAGCTTGCCGGTACGGCGGCCGTGCCCGCGCTCCACGGCGAGCACCACCAGGTCGAGCGTGTGCACCGGCTTCACCTTCAGCCAGGAGGCACCCCGGCGGCCCGCGCTGTAGGGCGCGTCCAGCGCTTTGAGGACGACGCCCTCGTGGCCCCTGGCCAGCGTCTCGGCGAGGAAGGCCGCGGCCGGGCCGGGTTCGCTCACGACCTCGCGGCGCACCCGCATCGGCTCGGGGACGAGACGGGCCAGCTCCGCGTGCCGGTCGCTGTAGGGGAGGTCGAGGAGGTCGCGGCCGTCCACGCTGAGGGCGTCGAAGAAGACGGGGGAGAGGGGGGTGGCCTCGGCGGCCTTCGTGACGTCGACCCGGGAGCCGACGCGGCCCGCCGTGTCCTGGAAGGGGAGAGGGCGGTTCGTCTGCGGGTCGAGGGCGAGGATCTCGCCGTCCAGGATGAAGGCGGTGGCGTCCAACTCGCGGGCGATGCCGGTGAGTTCGGGGACCCGGTCGGTGATGTCGTCGAGGGTGCGGGTGTAGACGTGGACCTCGGAGGCGTCGCGGTGGAGCTGGACGCGGACGCCGTCGAGCTTCTCCTCGACCGCGCAGGGGCCGAGCTTTTCGACGGCCTCCTCGGGGGAGGCGGCGGTGTGGGCGAGCATGGGGAACACCGGGCGGCCTACGGTGAGGTGGAAGTCCGCGAGGGCAGATGGTCCTTGGGTGAGGAGAGCCTGGGCGACCGGTTGCAGGGAGCCCGCCAGCATCACCGCCCGGCGAACGTCCGCTGGGGGAGCCTGAGTTGCCTGCGCGAGGGCCTCCACCGCGATCGCGTCCAACGCGCCCTGGCGTACCTCGCCGCTCAACAGGCCCAGCAGGAAGCGCTGTTCGTCGGCGGTGGCTTTCTCCATCAACTCCGTGAGCAGACGGGCGCGTTCGGCCTGGGAGCCGGTGCCCTTCACCGCGCCGAGGGCGGTGAGGCGGGCGTCCGTGTCCCGGACGGTGAGGGTCGGGGCGGGGGCGGGGTCGGTCGTCCGGCTGAGGAGTTTCCAGCCGACGCCGAGTCGCCCTTGCGGGAGGCGGCCCGCGAGGTAGGGGATCACGACGGGGACGTCGTCCGGGGCTGTCTCGCGGAAGAGGTCCGCGAGCAGCGCGGTCTTGCGGGAGCGGGCCGGGGCGGCGGCGACCTCCCGGGAGACCTCTGCGAGACGGGCCAGGAGCATAGGGCCATGGTGCTACGGGGGCGGCCGGAGCACATCCCGGCGGGCGGGGTGCGGGGTTGACAAATGCGGTTGCCGAAATTGCAATGCGGGGCATGAGCACTGAGGACGTTCTCGCCGGAGTGGGGCCACGGCTGCGCCGGATCCGGAAGGAGCGGCAGGTGACGCTGGCCGGGCTGTCCGAGGTGACCGGGATTTCCGTGAGCACGCTGTCGCGGCTGGAGTCGGGGCTGCGGAAACCGTCGCTGGAGTTGCTGTTGCCGATCGCGCAGGCGCATCAGGTGGCGCTGGACGAATTGGTGGGGGCGCCGCCGGTGGGGGATCCCCGGGTGCGGGCGAAACCGGTGGTGCGGGGCGGGCGGACGTTCTACCCGCTGACGCGGCAGCCGGGCGGGGTGCAGGCGTACAAGGCCGTCGAGCCGAAGCGGGAGGAGGAGCCGGAGCCCCGCACCCACGAGGGGTACGAGTGGCTGTACGTGCTCTCCGGGAAGCTGCGGCTGGTGCTCGGGGAGCATGACGTCGTGCTGACGGCGGGGGAGGCGGCGGAGTTCGACACGCGGACGCCGCACTGGTTCGGGTCGACGGGGGAGGGGCCGGTGGAGTTCCTGAGCCTGTTCGGGCCGCAGGGGGAGCGGATGCATGTGCGGGCGCGGCCCAAGAAGGTGCGGGCGACCGACGAGAGCTAAGTGTTCCCTCACGGCAAGCGACCGCTTAGTATGCGAACCGACCCCGGTCAGACAGAGCAGTCCCCCGTGGAGGCCCCCCATGCAGGCATGGCAAGTGCACGAGAACGGCGAGCCGAGCGAGGTGATGCGGCTCGCGGAGGTGGAGCCGCCCAC
>DATCQX010000079.1:0-5188 GCA_036569285.1 Streptomyces sp. | reverse complement strand
GGCGTACAACGCGACCGATGAGCGGCTCAAGGCGCAGCGCGGTGAAGTCGCCCGCCTCGACACCGAGTTGACGCGGGCCCGGCTCGCGCTCGACGACAGCCGCGACACCGCCGGACGCCTCGCCCGCCAGCAGTACCAGTCCCGCACCGACATCTCCCCCTACGTCCGGCTGCTCCTCGCCAAGGACCCCCAACACGCCCTGGACGAGAGCCACGTCATCGGACAGCTCGCCCGCGACCGCGCCTCCGCGACCACCCGGCTCGCCCAGGACGAGCACCGCCGCGACACCCTGACGCGCGGCGCCCGCACCGCCCTCGACGCCCAACTCGCCCTCACCGCCCGCAAGAAGAAGGCCCTCGACGACGTCCGGCGGCGGCTCGGCGACGTCCAGAGACTCCTCGCCTCCCTCACCCCGGACCAACTCGCCCGGCTCGCCCTGCTCGAACGCACCCAAGCCGACCGGCGCCAACGGGAGTTCCTCGACTCCACCGCCCTCCCCACGACCGACGCCCCCGCCTCCCCGGCAGGCGAACAGGCCGTGCGCTACGCCATGGACCAGGTGGGCAAGCCGTACGAGACGGGGGCCGCGGGGCCGTCGTCGTACGACAACTCGGGGCTGGCGGTGGGGGCTTGGCGGCGGACGATCCCGCGCACGGCGAAGGAGCAGTGGGCCCGGCTGCCGAAGGTGCCACTCAAGGAACTCCGCCCGGGGGACCTGGTGGTGTACCGCCCGGACGCGTCCCACGTGGCGGTGTACGTGGGGAAGGGCAAGGTGGTGCAGGCGCCGGGGCCGGGAGGCAGGGTGAGGGTCACCCCCATCGCGGCCGATCCGGTGCTGGGGGCTGTGCGGCCGGCCTAGAAGGGGGGCGGGGAGAGGGCTCCAGCGCAAAAAGCCCCCTTCCTTCACTGCGAAAAGCCCCTCACTCCCCCGCAGCCGCCCCGATCGCCTCGTCCAACACCTCACGCGACAAGGCCAGTTCAGCGATCAGCCGATCGATCCGAGCCCTCTCCGCCACCAGTTCCTCCACCAGCTTCCCGTCCGCCACCGCACTCGGCCCCCCGTCCGAGTCCCGCATGCAGGGCAGCAACCGGGCGATGGTCGCACTGTTCAACCCGGCGGCGTACAGGGCCTGTACGCGGATCACCCGGTCCACAGCCCACTCGCCGAACTCCCGATGCCCGCCCGGCGTCCGCTCGGCGACCAGCAGCCCCTGCTGCTCGTAGTACCGCAACGACCGCTCGCTCACCCCGCTGCGCCGGGCCAGTTCCCCGATCCGCATCCGCGCTCACCTCGCCTCTCCTGCGCCACCTTGAACCTGACACCGGTGTCAGGTTCTACGGTACCCGCATGACACCGACCTCCCCTCTCCTCACCCCTTCTCACCTGGGAAAACTCGCTCTCCCTCACCGCCTGGTCATGGCCCCCCTGACCCGAAACCGCGCGGAGCCCGACGGCACCCCGTCGGCGATGATGGCGGAGTACTACGCGCAGCGCGCCTCCGCCGGGCTGATCATCGCGGAGGCGACGACGCCGAACGCGACCGGGCAGACGTACCCGAACATCCCCGGCATCCACACCCGCCGCCAGATCGAGGGCTGGCGGAAGGTGACGGACGCGGTGCGCGCGAAGGGCGGGCACATGGTGCTGCAACTCCAGCACGGTGGCCGCGTGGGCCACCCGGACACCAGCGGGCACGTTCCCGTAGCCCCCTCACCGATCCCCCTCCCGGAAACCGTCCACACCCCCACCGGCCGCCAACCCTCCGTCGTTCCGAGGGAGTTGACGACGGACGGCATCCGCGCGACGGTCGCCGACTTCGCCCAGGCCGCCCGCAACGCGAGGGAAGCCGGTTTCTCCGGCGTTGAGGTCCACTCCGCCAACGGCCATCTCCTGCACCAGTTCCTCGCCGCCACCACCAACCACCGCACGGACGCGTACGGCGGCCCCGTCGCGCACCGCATCCGGTTCACCGTGGAGGTCACCCGCGCGGTCGCCGAGGCGATCGGCGCCGAGCGGGTGGGCCTGCGGATCTCCCCCGGGAACACCGTCAACGGCATCGAGGAGGACGACACCGACGCCCTCTACCCGGCCCTCGTCGAAACCCTCGCCGCCGACGGCCTCGGCTACCTCCACCTGACGACGATGAACCACGACCACCCCCTCCTCCCCCGCCTGCGCGCCCTGTGGCCCGGCACGCTGATCGGGAACCCGGCGCTCGGGACGGCGCTCCCCGCCGACGGCGGCCAGCAGGCGGCCGAGCAACTCCTCGCCGCCGGGGCCGACTTGGTGGCCCTCGGCCGGGCCTTCCTCGCCAACCCGGATCTCGTCGACCGGATACGGCGGGGCGCCCCGCTCAACGAGGTGCGGGACGCCCTGATGATGTACACGGGCGGCGAGAGAGGGTATCTCGACTACCCGACACTGGAGCTGACCGGTGATCAGGTCAGTGACGCGAGGTACGCGGCCGTGCGCTCCGGCTCGTAGAAGAAGTGCTCGAAGTCGGCGGGGTCGTTGAACCCGTTGGCGAACCGGTCAGCGGCCGGCTGCAACTGCCCTGCCGCGCCGAGGAGGTTGACGACGTGCTCCGGCGGCGGCGCGAGCATCGCGTTCGTCCACTTGGTGACGTGCCGGGCGGTGTCCCAGTACAGCTCGAAGGTGGACCGCATCCACTCCTCGTCGAACTCCTTCTCACCGTGCCCGAGGATGGAGCCGAGATAGGAAGCGGCGCATTTCGCGGCGGAGTTGGCGCCCTGGCCGGTGACCGGGTCGTTCGTGACGACGACGTCGGCGACGCCGAGGACCAGCCCGCCGCCGGGGAGCCTGCCGACGGGGCCCCGGACGGTCGGGGTGTAGCGGCCGGCCAACGTGGCGCCCGCGTCGGTGAGTTCGGCACCCTTGGCCCGGTCGTACTCCCAGGGCAGGAACGTCTTCATCAACTCCAGGGTGAGGGCGAGGTGTTCGGCGGGGTCCTGGACGCCGGTGAAGGCGTCGACGGGGCCGCCGGGGACGCCCTCCCAGAACAGTATGTCCGCGCGGCCCGAGGTGGTGAGGGTCGGCATGACGAACAACTCCCCCACGCCGGGCACCAGGTTGCAGCGGACGGCCTCGGTGTCGGGGTGCTCGGGGCGCGGGCCCACGCCGTGGACGTAGGCGACGGCGAGGGAGCGCTGCGGGGCGTCGTACGGGGAGCGTTCGGGGTCGCGGGCGAACATCGACACCAGTTCGCCCTTGCCGGCGGCGACCAGGACGAGGTCGTACGTCCGGGAGAAGTAGTCCAGGTCGCCCACCGCCGCGCCGTGGACGACGAGTTGGCCGCCGCGCTGGGCGAACGTCTCCATCCAGCCGGCCATCTTCACGCGCTGGTCGACGGATTGGGCGTAGCCGTCGAGGCGGCCGAGCCAGTCGATCGCGCGCTGCGAGGGGCCGGGGTCGAAGGAGCCGGGGGCGGCGAGGGAGACGCCGAGGCCCTCGATCCTGGGGGCCTGGCTCTCCCAGAAGTTGATGCCCAGGTCGCGTTCGTGCTGGAGGGCCGTGTGGAACATGCACTGCGTGGACATCACCCGGCCCGAACGGATCTCGTCCGCCGTCCGGTTGGACATCAGGGTGACCTCGTAGCCGTGCTTCTGGAGGCCGAGGGCGAGCTGGAGGCCGGACTGCCCGGCCCCCACGACGAGGATCTTCCGCATGCTGAAGTCAGGCTCCTATTCGGGTGTTTCGTCGAGCGCGTGCGCCACCAGGGAGAGCAGGGTGTCGATGACCGAGACGCGGCGGCGGGCGTCCATGACGACGACCGGGATTCTCTGAGGGATCGTCAGCGCCTCGCGTACGTCGTCGGGTTCGTACCGTTCGGTGCCGTCGAAGTGGTTGACGGCGACGACGTACGGCAGTCCGCAGCTCTCGAAGTAGTCCAGGGCCGGGAAGCTGTCCTTGAGGCGGCGGGTGTCGACGAGGACGACCGCGCCGAGCGCGCCGCGCACCAGGTCGTCCCACATGAACCAGAAGCGCTGCTGGCCGGGTGTGCCGAAGAGGTACAGCACCAGGTCGTCGTCCAGCGTGAGGCGGCCGAAGTCCATGGCGACGGTGGTGGTGAGTTTCTGCGGGGTGGCGGTCAGGTCGTCCGTGGCGGCGGACGCCTGCGTCATCAGGGCCTCCGTCTGGAGGGGGGTGATCTCCGAGGCCGCCGTGACCAGCGTGGTCTTGCCGACGCCGAAGCCGCCCGCGACGACGATCTTCACGGCGACGGGGGCGCGGGTGCGGTCCGTCTGCCAGGACTTCAGGTTCTCGTCCGGATCAACTCCCCAGTACCTTCCGGAGGTTGTGCGATCAGAGACGACGGAGTCCACTCAGCACCCTTTCCAGCAGAGCGCGGTCGGGGCGGCCCGTACCGTGGGTGGTACCGGTGCCGTACACGCGGATCTTTCCCTGGTCCGCGAGGTCGCTCAGCAGGACCCGGACCACACCGAGGGGCATGCGCAGGAGGGCCGCGATCTCCGCGACCGTGCGCATGCGGCGGCAGAGTTCGATGATGGCGGCGAGTTCCGGGAGGACCCGGAGATCGGTCTGACGGCTCGTCAACTCCTTGTGTTCCTCCGGCGCTTCGAGAGCGGCGACGAAGGTCTCCACGAGGAGGACGTGGCCGGAGCGGGTCCTGCCGCCTGTCAGGGAGTAGGGGCGGACGCGGGCGGGGCGGCGGTTCTCGCCGCGTACCGGGAGCTGTTTCCTGCCGTCGCTCACCGGGCGCCCCCTTCCGCCTCCAGCGACTTCCGTAGTTCCGTGCGGAGTTCGGGGGTCAGGACGTGTCCGACGCGGCCGACGAACAGGGCCATGTGGTACGCGACGACGCTCATGTCGCAGTCCGCGTTCCCGTGGACGCCGAGGAGGGAGCCGTCGCTGATCGACATCACGCAGAGGCTGCCGTCGTCCATCGCGACCATCGTGTTCTTCGCGTTGCCGAAGTCCATCAGGCGGGCGGCGCCGAGGGTGAGGCTGCCGATGCCGGAGACGATCGTCGCGAGGTCGGCGGCGGAGCCCTTGGGGCCGCTGGGCTTCTGTGAACTCACCTCCTTCGCCTGGGCGTTGAGGCCCGGGTCGGAGGAGAGCAGCAACAGGCCGTCGGAGGAGACGACGGCCACCGACTGGATGCCGGGGACCTCCTCCACCAGGTTGTTCAGCAGCCAGTGCAGGTTA